>NZ_CAJPHP010000010.1:0-307470 GCF_905339975.1 Burkholderia sp. BCC1999
CTCGCCGGAGCGCTGTTTCCAGCCGGGCTCATCCAGCCTGGACTGGAGATCGGCTTTGGACTGTAGCTCCCGAAACCTCCGCTCCTCGTCGTCGCTCGGAATTGCAATGTCGTGCACTCGGAAAGCAAAGAGAATTTCTCCGGTTTTACCACTTCGCTTGATAGAAACGAAGAATCTCTTTCCTTCCAGTAGGGTATAGAAGGTGTAGTAGTCGACTGGCAACTTGGGTTTGTCGTCACCGTAGTCCATGAATCGACTAGTGATATATACGATCTGCGGCCTGGGATCGAAGCCGGAATCCAATCCGAGTTTGTCGACCGAGCTGGGAACCTTAGGGGGGAAATCTGCTGGAAATATTTCACCTCTGAGGGCCATGACAATATTGATTTGGAGGCTCTCCACCTGTTCGTCTGGAAATGGGGGTGGAGATATCCGTTTCATCAAGGTATCGTTAAATTTTGTTCCCGCTGGATAGTAGGCCTTGTCTTCATCCGTGAGAGGAATTCTCTGATAAATGTCGTTATAAAACCACTGGGTAGCGTCAAATGGTGGATCGTCTTCATGAATACGCATCATGATTTTTTCGTTCATAGAATTCCCTCTTTTCACCGTCCAGCTCATAAAAAGAGCGGCCAGAACCATCGTCACAATTAACACTGAGATTCTTTTGTTCATGCGCGCGATCTTGGTCTGAATGTACGAAGCCCCATGGGTAACCCCTCCGGCGTGTTACCCGACCTGACCGGATTCACGGCACCGAACGGATCCAGGGGTAGACCGATGTTCGAATTGTTTTCGTTGTCGTCACGTGCCTCCATATGCTTTGCCAACTGAAATTCCCGATCGGTGTATGGTCTAACGGGTGCCTTGGGTAGTGGCTCCCCCGGAATTTCATTCATCGGTCCCTTTCCCAGTGCCAATGTCCGTTTCCGGTAGGCAGCCATCTGAAGGTGGTAGGCCTCGACCTCGCGCCTATATTCGTCAATCTTCGGCAGCGTCTTCTGTGCCGCGATGAGTTCCTCCCGAGTCCCATAAGTTTCGTCATAGTTGGACCTTCGAGGGAAAGCCCTCACTTCGACATCGCCCGCATCAGCCATGACCTGCGCGAGGCTCTCTTGATATTTGGGATCTTCCCCCGGATCGAGTTTTGTACCGATGTCGTGTCCAAGCCCCGTACGGCACGCGTACGAGAATATGGTTGCATCATCATCGAACGCCAACGGCGCGAGCATGCGCGCCTGATTCAGCCCGTAGCAGATTTGCCATGACTCGCCGACGTCGTATCCGAATTCGATGCTGTGCACGAGGCCGTGCGAGAAGATATCGAGTTGCTTGATCAGTCGTTTCTTGCCGCGACGCGCCGCAATGAATGAAACAAGGTCGGCGATACTGGTCATCTCGCGATAGCTGGCACCGTAGTCAACCTCGACGATCTTCCTGAGCTTGTCCAGAAGCTTGCGCGGATAATCCTTCGCGAAAATCAGAAAAACACGCTGAATCGCATAGTCCGGCGTCCCATCCGGGTATTGACGCAACTGCCGTATCCCTTGATTGATGAACATCATCCTGTTGCCCTTCCTGGCGCGCACATAGAAAGCCGGGTTAGAACAACCAACCACCGTTACATAATCAAGATCGGCAATCGCCACCACTTCGGTCGTCGGGTTATTCGGGCCGGTCCGACTTTGCGTTTGTTGTTCCATGACGGACCTCAGTAGCTGATGTTCTGTTTGCGCAAGTGCATCGCCGCTTCTCTTCCCCAACGCAACGCTGCGGCGTCAGGCTGGCGGGTATAAACGCGTGCCGTAAGCCCTTGCGAATCGGTACGCCCGACGAAGCGCTGACCTTCTGCCGTTTCCACGCAATACAGGACATTGGCCAACACCTCTCCGGTGCGCGCGTGCTTGACGAGAAACTGCTCGCTGAACTTGGTTTCGGGGTTGTTGACGGTCCGTGACAACAAGTCGAGCAGGTTGCCTTTGCCGCCGGTCTGCTGCTGTATCGGCCCCTTGAAGCGAATGGCAACGGCGTCGAGCGTGATACCCGAACTGTCGATGACGATGCTGCCTCCCGGGCCTTGCAGAACCACACGCTCTGCCGCCTGCAACTGGTAGTGAAGGGTTCTCCGTTCAATGCGCTGCCCGGCCTCCAGGCGGTGGCTGCCGTGAACGAGGTGCTCCGCATGGCCGCCGACATCGACGCGGTGGTTGACCACAATGGTGTCGTGACGATTGTTGCCGACGGTTTCCGTGTGATTCATGCCGGTATGAATCGCACGATGCCGTACGATGGTGAGTTCTTCGTCCTGACCCACTCGTTCACGACGGTCCCGACCTATCGCCAGTCGCTGGTCGTTTCCGATAGCTACGGTTTCGTCGTGTTCGACCTGTTCGCCGCGGTCATGCCCGACGAACGTCGTTTCGTCGTGGTTGACGTGAATGTTCTGATCGCGCTGCGCGTGGACGTAGATTTCCTCCTGACCGGCTTCATCCTCGAAGCGCAGTTCGTTGAAGCCATCGCCTTTGTGCGTCTGGCTTTTGATCGTCATCCGCGTCTTGTGCCTGGGTAGCTCGTACGGCGGCAGTTGCAGGCGGTTGTAGGCCCGTGACAGGACGAGTGGCTGGTCGGCATCGCCGTCGAGGTAGCCGACGATCACCTCCTGACCGATGCGCGGGATCGCCATTTGCCCCCAGAGCGCGCCGGCCCAATTCTGCGCAACCTGAATCCAGCAGGAGCTGTGCTCGTTGTGCTTGCCCTCGCGATCCCACGGAAACTGCACTTTCACCCGGCCGTACTCGTCGGTATAGATCTCTTCACCTTCCGGGCCCACTACTGTCGCGGGCTGCAGGCCGTCGATGCGTGGGCGCGGCAGTGGCTCGGCGCGCCATTCCGCATCGTCGGGCACCAGCACCGCTTCGTAGCGATAGTGCGTGCCCTGTTGCGCATCGGCACTCTCTTCCGCCTGACTGGTGGTCTGCTTGCCGTGATGGACGATGCTGACCGTACGCCAGCCGCGATTCATGTCTTCGCGCGGGTGGCCGGTGAGGTCGAAGGCTATGCCGGGTTGCAGGCGCGCATCGTCACCGCTTACACGGGCCATTCGCGCATCGCGACGGTGGCCACGCAGGCGATCCTGCGTGAAAGCCTTGCCGCTGGCTTCGTGCTTGTAGCGGCCCGGGTAGTCGTAGCGCGCGTAGCCGCGGCCCTGGTGATCGAGGTCGGTGCCCTCGCGCGGATACTCGTGCGGGTAGCGCGGGCTCTTGAACGTGTAGTCGCGCTGCACCTGGCGCGCAGTGCGCACGTTCTCGGTATAGGCGAACGTGCGCAGGCCGGGTTGCGGCTGGTCGCCGCCGGGCGTCGGGTTGTACAGCACGGGCTCGCCCTGCTGGCGGCCAAAGATAAACAGGCGATCGCAGTGGATCAGCCGGTGGCCGTCGGCGCGGTGCTGGAAGGCGTAGAAGAAGCCTTCCTCGCGCAGGATGCGCTCGATGAAGTCGTAGTCGGTGTCGCCAGCCTGCACGCAGTACTCGCGCGACAGATGCTCGTTGGTGACACGCTGTTCATAGTCCAGCGTTTGATGGTGTGCCTTGAGCACTGCCGTCGCAATCTCGGGCGCGCTCAGAGTCTGGAAGATGCGCCAGTCGGAGGACAGCTTCAGGCGCGCAATACGCGGCTCGACCACGGCAGAATAGCGGGTGCGGCGAAATCCCGTCTCTCCCTGAACGAACGACGAAACGGCGCCATGAACGTAGCGCACCGGTTGATTACCTTGCCAGATGGTCAGCAAGCCGCTGTGATCGAGGACCTTGCCGAAGTCCACCGATGGATTGGCGCTCGCCAGATCCAGCTCCAGCCGGAAAGTTTCGGATAACTGCTCTTCCAGGCGGAACGCGACGACTTCGAAATCCATTGTGTCTGGAATCGAGAAGGTAAAGCTCACTTGGCGTGCGTTTGACATCGTGACGATTCTCCGGGCGACAAACATGCTACGAGGCGTGTCCTGTTACGTCCCCGTGCCATGAACGACGACATATGAGGTGGCGCCGTACTGTGAATGCCGATAGCGTGCCGTTGGCACGCCGAGGATTTTTCAGATCAGTAGAATCGCTAGTGCGGTGCCTCGTGTCTATGAGACAAATTCGAAATCTTCCGCAAAATTTTCTGAGGCACGCTCCTGCAACACATGCGCTTGCAGCCGCGCATTTTCATCAGGCGATGCGCTAGAAGGAAAAGGGAGCATGACCGCCATCGCGTACTTGCGGGGCGGATTGATCATCCGTCGATGGGCGTTGACTTGTCCGCTTCTGTACGGATTGACTGGCATGTCGAGCGCGACGCACGCTGTGCCGGCCGGCGCGGGAACGCAAGCCGCAAGTCAGGCTGTTTCTCGACTGGGCTCGAAGCGGAAATCGCGCAGACGCGTGCGTCGGTGGCGGGGATGGCGCCCGGGCGATCGATGAGCGGATGAGCCCATTGAGGTGAGAACTACCGAGTGAGCGGGAACCCGAACGTATCGGGTTCCCGTTGTCCGCCGCCGCGCCGTCACCCGAACCTGACGCAATACACCGGCGGCAAATGCGCCGACACCATTTGCCAGTTTTCACCGCCATCGCCGGACGTCCATAACCCGCCGGTCGTCGATGCCATCGCGAGGCGCGTGCCGGAATCGTCCACCGCGAGCCCGTGCCGGTACACGAGGTCGTATGCCGGTGCGGCCGGCAAACCATTCGACAAACTCTCGAAACTGCGCCCGCCGTCGCGCGTGCGCGTGACGACGAACCGCCCGTTCACCGGAATCCGGCATGCATCCTTCACGGCCGGTACGAACCACGCGGTGTCCGGTTCGTGCGGATGCACGGCAACCGCGAAGCCGAAGCTCGACGGTTGCGCCTCGATCCGCCGCCAGTGCTCGGCGCCGTCGGTCGAGCGGAAGATCGCGCAATGATGCTGCGTCCACAGCACGTCCGGGTTGGCCGCGCACTGCGCGACGCGGTGCGGATCCTGCGCGTTGGGTTCTCCGCGCCGCTCGGGCGGCATGTAGTCGGCTTCCATGCCTTCCGCGGTCACGCGCCACGTCGTGCCGCCGTCGGCGGTTTGCCAGACGCCGCCGCACGAAATGCCGACCGTCACGTGTCGGCTGTCGCGCGGATCGACCATCACCGAATGGATGCCCGGCGCGTCGTACCCGCCGCCACCCCATTCGGCGCGTTCGGGGCGGTCCCACAGCGCGCGGTTGAGCACCCACGAATCGCCGTGGTCGTCGGAGCGAAACAGCCCGCCGGGGATCGTACCGGCCCACAGCACGCCCGGTTCGTCGGCGCCGCCGGCTTCGAGCGACCAGATCTGCTGAAGTGTCCACGGCGGTTGCGGTGCGCCGAGCGGCTCGTCGTCCGCGTCGCCGGTGCCGGCATGCGCACCGGCGCCGGCGGGCGCCGCGTCGGCCGGTTGCGGCGGGTAGACGGGGACCGCGCATTCTTCCCAGTCGGTGGCGCCGGCTCGCTGCCGATGCAGCTTCACGCCGAAATGGCCGAGGTTGAGCGCCGCATACAGCGTGCCGTCGCGCGGGTCGGCGAGCGCCATGCTGACAGGCTCGCCGATGAAATGCGGTTCGCCCGGCGTCCAGCCGCCGTGACCGTCGGGCTGCAGGATGAACAGGCCCTTGCGGGTGGCGACGAGCAGTCGATCGTTCATGTGCGATGTCTCCAGAGGGGCGGCCCGGTGTTCGGGCGCCGGGTCCGCGTCGATGCATCCGTCCCTTTATCCACCCGTCAGCGCCTGGACGACATACACGCGGCTGGCGTCGCCGAGCGCATCGGACAGGCGCTGGCGGTCGCGTATCGGCTGGCCGTCGATGAACACCGACAGATGCTTTCGCAGCGCGCCCTGGTCGTCGAGGATGTAGCCGCGCAGCCGCGGCTGCTCGCTGAAAACGGTGTCGAATGCTTCGCCGACCGTGTGCGCGTCGATATCGCGCTCGGGCGTTTCGATATGCCGCTGGATCGATGCGGCGAAGAAGAGGTGCGCCATGGCGGTGGCTGGCAGGAGCCGCGCGGAAGGGACGGTCTGTAGTGTAGGCGATCCGCCGGAAGCGGAAAGTCGGGATGGCGCTGCGTGGGCGCTAAACCGGAATCGATCGCCCGCGGATCCGGATCCCGAGCCGCACGATGCCGATCACCGCATTCGACAGCCACGTGAGCAAACGCGGCATGCCGCGCCGGCGGATATCGAGCAGCAGCACGATCCGCACCGCGTCGCTGTCGTTCCACACCTCGTGCATGAACGTGTCGTCCCACAGCAGGAAACGGCCTTCGTCGAGCCGGTATTGGCGGCCGTCGACCTTCAGTACGGCGGCGGGCGTGCCGTCCGCGCGTTTGGGCATCGACAGCACGAGATAGCCGCGCAGGATGCCGCGAAACGGCCCGCGATGCGGCGGAATGTGCTTGCCGGGTGCGAGGAACGACAGCGACGCGGACAGCACGTCCGGCGATGCCGCGACGATCGATGCGACGGTCGGGCAGCGCGACAGGTTGCGCGGGAATCGTTGGCCGTACGCCTGCATGATGAACATCCGCCAGTCGCGCGCATCGTTGGCCGAGATGTCGTACTGCTCGCGCATGATTTCGTGGAAGCGCGGGATGCGCGGCATGTCGCGCGCGACGGCGAGCGCTTCGGCCTGGATTGCGGGCCATGCGCGCACGAAACGCTCGGCGTCCGGGAACGCGGCCG
The DNA here is from genome assembly GCF_905339975.1 of Burkholderia sp. BCC1999. NCBI lineage: Bacteria > Pseudomonadati > Pseudomonadota > Betaproteobacteria > Burkholderiales > Burkholderiaceae > Burkholderia > Burkholderia sp. BCC1999. Next base: position 6,727 of record NZ_CAJPHP010000010.1, read on the forward strand.
TGTCGAGCACCGCGCCGCCATCGATATGGCGGTCGTACAGCTTGCGAAGCAGGCCGGCTGCATAGTCGTAAGCGACGGACATGGTCGATCGGAACGCGATCCGTATGAGGTGACGTCAGTCTGCCCGAACCCCTACGGGCGCTGCGTTACGTCAGGTTACGCCCGCTGACGAATGAATGACAGTTTGATGAACACCCGGCACTCGCGGAACGAAAGGCCGGGAATAAACACCGCCGCTCCGTCGTCATACGGGTGTAGCACGTCGTCTCGTTGACTTCTGAAGGAGTGAAACATGAACACGCATTGGCTGGTGGCCGCCACGGTGGTGGCGATGTCCGTCGCGGGTGTCGCGACGCAAGCGTCGGCACAGGCGCTGACGCGCGCGCAGGTCACGCAACAACTGATCGACGCGGAAAACAACGGGTTGCGCTTCGTGACCGACACGTCGTATCCGGACGTGAGCCCGCTGTTCCGGCAACAGGCCGAACAGATGCCGCAGCGCCAGGCGAGCACGGCGGTCGGCAGCGATCCGGCCGTTTCATCCGACGCCGGCAAACCGGTGACGATGTCGCCCCATCCGCGCGCTGCCGCATGCGTCGGCCCCGCGAGTTTCTGCACGATCTATTTCGGCAGCTGACGTACCCGCCTGCATCCGCAGGTCACGCATTTCCCACGGTTGATCGAAACGCAATATTGAAGGAGTTCATGATGAAAACATATATCGCACTACTGATGATGATCGGCGCGATCGTCGGTCAGTCTGCATTCGCGCAATCGACTGCGCCGCTGACGCGCGCGCAGGTTCGCGACGAACTGATGCGTCTGGAAGCGGCCGGGTATGACCCGGCGAAGGGCGACGACGGCGAGTATCCGGCGGACATCCAGGCCGCGGAAGCGAAGCTCGCCGAGCAGGACCGCGCGCGGATGGCGACGTCGGCCGCGCCTGCGCCGGCTCCAGGCATGCCGGCGCAAACCAGCAACTAGGTGCCGCCATGATCGTGTGTGAAGCCTGGCCGTCGTGTTCGCGGGACCACAAACCGCATGCCCTTCGCGCCACGCGACGTGGCCGAAGGGCGCCGGCTGCGATGCCGCTCATTGCACGCCGCTTCGCGCGGCGTCGCGATCAGCTCGTCAACCGGTCGCGATGAGCCGGCAGGCCAGTCACCACGGCATCATGCGCTGCACGACCTGGTCGCGCAGCACGAAGCGGTGCAACAGGGCGGCCGCCACGTGCAGGCAGATGCCGGCGAACAGGGCCCACGCGAGGATGCCGTGCACGTCGCCCATCGCGTGACCGAATCCGGAGCCGGCCGCCGACAGCGCCGGCAGCGGCATGACACCGACGAGCGTCACGGCCCACGCGCGTGATGACGCGTTGATCCAGCCGAGCAGCGGCACCGCGATCAGCAGCAGGTAGAGCGCGCCGTGCGTGACGCCCGACAGCGCGCGCATCGCGGGCGACAGGTCGCTGGCCGGCGGGCGATGCGTCGCGCGCCACAGCACGCGGCACGCCATCGCCGCGAGCAGCGCCGTGCCGACGATCAGGTGCGCGGCGATCAGGCCGACCGGTTGCGTGTCGCGATGCACGTCGGGCATCGTCCAGCCGATCGCGTATTGCGCGACGACCAGCGCCACGATCAGCCAGTGAAGAAAACGGGCAACGGCGTCATAGCGGGCGGGTGTGGACATGGAGACTCCTGACGGGTGACAGGGGGTATGGTTCGGGCGGATTCTACGGTCGAATCCTTAACGAAACGTTAAGCGCGCGGCATCGATCCACCTGCATCCGCCGACGGCAGCGTGATCGCCACGCCGAGGCCCTGGCTGCCGATACCGGACTCGAACTGCACGGTGCCGCCGAAATATTGCGCGATGCGTGTGACGATCGACAGCCCGAGCCCGCTGCCGGGCGACTGCGCACCGCTGCCGCGATAGAAGCGGTTGCCGAGCCGTTCGTGCTCGCCGGGCGCGACACCGGGCCCGTCGTCTCGCACGACGATGCGTTGCAGTGCGCCGTCGTCGTCCACGCCGAGCTCGATGCGCCCACCGTGGCGGCCGTACTTGACGGCGTTGTCGACGAGATTGTCGAGCAGGATGCCGATCAGGATCGGATCGGCGTCGATCGCGCGCATGGAGAGGTGACCGGCCACGATGGCGATGTCCTTGTCAGCCGCCTTCGCCAGATGGCGGTCGATCGCCGCGTCGACGAGTTCGCGCACGACGACCGCGCGCGTCGGAATGCGTTCGTATTCGTCGAGCCGCGCGAGCAGCAGCAACTGTTCGGCGAGCCGCGCACTGCGGTCGACGCCTTGCACGACACGCTGCATCGCCAACTGCTTGCGTGCCGGATCGTCGGTCGCGATTGCCACCTGCGCCTGCACCTTGATCGCGGCGAGCGGTGTCTTGAGTTCGTGCGCGGCATCGGACGTGAACGCGCGTTCGCGCACGATCGATTGCCGTAGCCGCGCGAGCAGGCGGTCGATCGCATCGACCAGCGTGCGCACTTCATCCGGGACGGTCGCGATGGCGAGCGGTTCGAGCGATCGCGCATCGCGCGCGCCGATCAGCGTGGACAGCGTCTTCAACGGCGCGAGACTGCGTCCGATCGTGACCCAGAGCAGCAGTGCGAGCACCGGCAGCGCGACGATCAGCGGCAGGACGATGCCGCGTGCGATGCCGGTCGCCAGATCGCTGCGCGTATTGACGGTCTCCATCACGCGCACGCGGCGCCCCGACGTGTTCTCGCGCAGCGTATACGTGCGCCACTGCGCATCGCCGATCACGATCGTCTGCGGGGCGTCGTGTGCGTCACGCGCATCGGGCAACCCTGCCGCGGCAGCGGGAAGGCTCGACGCAACGACGTTGCCTTGTGCGTCGCGCACATCGAACAGCACGTCGCGCGGCAAACGGTCGCCGTCGCTGTCAGGCCCGGATCGCGATGCGCCGAACGACAGTTCGACCCGCGCGTCGGGCGGCACGCGGGCAAGGCGGTCGAGATCGGCCGGTGCGAGATTGATCAGCAGCGACGCGTATTCGGCGAGGCGGGCATCTTCCCATTCGCCGATCTCGCGTGTCGCGTAGTGGATGCCGCCGACCACGGCGACGAGCCAGACGACGCTTACGCAGCCGATCGCCATCAGCGACACGCGGCGTCGTATCGAGCGGGTGATCATTGGAGATCGACGACGTAGCCGATGCCGCGGACGGTGCGGATCAGTTCCGCGCCGAGCTTCTTGCGCAGGTTCGAAACATGGACCTCGATCGCATTGCTTTCGATGCCTTCCTGCCAGCCGTACAGGCTGTCCTCGAGGCGCGCGCGCGACTGCGGAATGCCCGGGTGGCCGACGAGCTGAATAAGGATTGCCCACTCGCGCGACGTGAGCGCGATGCGCGACGCATCGCGCGTCACCGTATGCGCGGTCAGGTCGATCGTGATGTCGCGCCACACGATTTCATCGCCGGCCCGGCCCTGCGAGCGTCGCACGAGCGCGCGACAGCGGGCGAGCACCTCGGACAGCTCGAAAGGTTTCGCGAGATAGTCGTCCGCGCCGTCGTCAAGGCCGCGGACGCGGTCGGCCACGGTGCCACGCGCGGTCAGCACCAGCACGGGGACCGTATCGCCGGCATCGCGCAGCGCGCGCAGCAGGTCCGTTCCCGATTTACCGGGCAGGCCGAGATCGAGCACGACGAGCGCGAAGCGCGTCGTCGCGAGCGCGGTGGCGGCCGCGTGGCCGTCGCGCAACCAGTCGACGTGATAACCGGCCTGGCCGAGGCTGATCTCGAGGCCGCTGCCAATCAGGTCGTCGTCTTCAACAAGGAGGAGTCGCATGGTCGATTCGTGTGCAGGCAACCGCGATTGTACGAGCCTGACCACGCGGGCCGTGCAACGGAATGTAATCGGGCCCCGTTCGAATACCGCGCGATTCTGAAGAACGCTTAAGGTTCGGCGCCGGCAATCCCGCTACCATCGGCCACAACATTTCTCGGGTGGTTCTCCGCATCCGCTGATCCCGAACCGGGTCGGGCGCCTCCGGCACGAGCCGGATGGGCCCGCTCGACAATCCGCGACGCTTTCGATCGACCTACGGTCGATGCGTGTCGCCCGTACGGGAGGTTCATTCCTGATGGCACCCTCGACGATCGAGCGATGGCGCGCCCACCTGCTGATCGCCGCACTGGCCGGCATGTTCATCCAGTGTTTCGTGCTGGTTTCGCTGCTCGCATGGCGCGTACCCGAAGCATTTTTCACCACGATGACGTTTCGCATCTGGATCATCGTGGCGGTCGCCACCGCGATCCTGTCAGCCCGTAAGCTTGCCGGCGCGGCGTTCAAGGCCGCGGTGGCATGCGGCTACGTGCGCGTGACCGGAATCGATCGCCGCACGGTAGTTGTGTCATCTGATTGCGCGTATCGTCGCTTGGTCGTCCTTCATATCCGGCTCAACGGGAACCGGTACGGCGGCGCGCACGGGTGAGCCGCGTGCGCGCGGCCGTTCCCGGGCGTCGCGGTCGTACGGGGCACCACTGGGGAGAAGCATGGTTTTGCTGCATGTGCTGCACGCGCTGGCCGGTACAATGTCGATCGTCTGCGGGCTGGGCGTGTTGCTGGGGATTGCGTACACGATCACGGCCAGTGTACTGGTCGGCCGGTTCTTTTCGCGGGCGGCGGCGAAGCCGCGCGCGTTTCCGGGCGTCACCGTCGCGAAGCCGCTGCACGGCGACGAATGGGATCTCGTACAGCATCTCGAAAGCTTCTTCGTGCAAGATTATCTTGGGCCGGTCCAGCACCTGTTCGGCGTGCACGATGCGTGCGACGCCGCACTGGCGGCTGTCGAGACGCTGCGCGCACGCTACCCGGACGCGAACATCAAGGTCGTGGCCGATGCGCGGCTGTACGGACCGAACCGCAAGATCGCCAATCTCGTGAACATGCTCGAACACGCGGAGCATTCGGTGCTCTGTCTCGCCGACAGCGACGTGGTGGTCGAGCGCGATTATCTGCGCGCCGTCGTCGGCGCGTTACAGCAGCCGGATGTCGGCATCGTGACGAGCGTGTATCGCGGCGTTGCATCGCCGGGTTTCTGGCCCGGAGTCGCCGTTGCGATGACGAACTACCATTTCCTGCCGGGCGTGATCACCGGGCTCTTCATCGGGCGCGCGCGGCCGTGCTTCGGTCAGACGATTGCGATCACGCGCGCGACGCTCGAGCGCATCGGCGGGCTGGCGCGTTTCGCGCATCACCTGGCGGAAGATCACGCACTCGGCGAAGCGGTGCGGCAAGCGGGCGCGCAGGTCGTCATTCCGCCGTTCGTGGTCGGCCATGCGTGTGTCGAGGAGACGTTCGCCCGGTTGTACGCTCACGAATTGCGCTGGAGCTGCACCATTCGCGCCGCGGACCGGCTCGGTCATGCGGGGTCGGTGCTGATGCACCCGCTGCCGCTCGCGTTGCTGGCGTTGCTGTTTTCCGGCGGCGCGGCCGCCGCGTGCGCGCTGACGGTCGCGGCGCTCGCCGCGCGGGTGCTGCTGATGGTGAAAACGAGCCGCGCGACCGGCGCCGGCCTGCGCGGCGCATTCTGGCTGCCGTTCGTCGATCTCCTGCAGTTCCTGGTGTTCGTATCGAGCTTCTTCTCGTCGCACGTCGTGTGGCGCGGCACGCGTTTTCGCGTCGACCGGGAAGGCCTGCTGTCGCCGGCGGGTGAATCGTGACCACCGCGACGCACACCGACGCCACCCGTGCGGACCCGGGCGCCTCGCGCGGCGACGCACGGCTTCGGCATGCAGGACGCGCCGCCGCGCTCGGCGGGCTGGCGCTCGCGGTGTGGCTGATCTGGCGCGAGCATCCGCTGGATATCCTCCATCGCTTGCAGATCGCCGGCGCGGGGCTGCTGCTCGCCGCGCTCGCGCACATCCTGCCGATGCTCGCGAATGCGTGGGACTGGCGGATGCTGATCCGTGGCCCGCGCCGGCCGTCGTTCATGACGATGCTCAAGCTCGTGTGGATCCGTGAATCGATCAACGGGTTGCTGCCGGTCGCGCGCATCGGCGGCGAGATCGTGTCGTTCGGCTTGCTGCGGCAGGCCGGCGTGCGCCCGGCGACCGCCGTGGCGAGCCTCGTCGCCGACATGCAGCTGACGCTGATCAGCCAGTTGATCTTCGCGCTGGTTGCGATCGGCTACGTGCTCGAACACGTGTCGTCCGACGCCGCGCGGGTGGCCGGGAACCTCGCGATCGGCATGGCCGCGCTGGTGCCGGTGCTGCTGCTGTTCGCGCTGGTGCAGCATGCGCGGCCGTTCGAGCGCGCGATGCGCGTGCTCAACCGCGTCACGAGCGGCAAGGTGGTGGCGCTGGTCGGCGAATCGGCGCGTACCGATCAGTCGATCCGGTTGATCTGGAGAAAGACGGGTGTCGTCGTGCGCTACCTGGGGATCTGGCAGACGCTGCAGTTCGCGGGCTATGCGCTGGAAATCTGGCTGGCGCTGTATTTTCTCGGCGCCGATCCGACCTTTGCGCAAGCGCTGGCGATCGAGGCGCTGATCCAGCTCGTGAGCAGCATTGCGTTCCTGATGCCGGGCGGCCTGGGCGTGCAGGAGGGCGGGTTCGTGCTGATCGGCGGGTTGCTCGGGTTCGACCCGCCGACCTGCCTGGCACTGGCCGGCGCCCGCCGCGTGCGCGACCTGCTGTTCTATCTGCCGGGCCTGCTCGCGTGGCAGTGGGCGGCCGGTTCGTCGAACCGGCCGGGTGGCACGAGACCCGCGTCGCAACCCATCGGGGAATCCGCCCGGCCGCGCTGACGCAGCCGGGCGCGACGCGACGCGCGATTCAGCGCCGTTCGTCGGCGATATGGCTGCGGATCACGTCGGCGAACGACGTATCGCCCCTCAGTCCGAGCGCTTCCGCACGCGACGTGTCCCAGCGGCCCGGCCAGCTGCCGACGATCTTCTCGACACGCTCGTCGGGCGCATGGTGGATCCGCTTCACGACCTCGTCGCCCGCGACTTCGCGCAGCGCTTCGATCATCTCGTCGACCGAGACCGACAGGCCCGGCAGGTTGATCACGCGCTTGTTGCCGAGCTTCGCGCCGTCGATCTCGCAACCGGCGACGAGCGCTTCGATCGCGCCGCGCGGCGACAGCAGCCACAGCCGCGTCGAACCGGGCACCGGGCATACGCTTTCCTCGCCGTTCAGCGGCTCGCGGATGATGCCGCTCGCGAACGACGATGCCGCCGCGTTCGGCCGGCCCGGCCGCACGCTGATCGTCGGCAGCCGCAACACGCGGCCGTCGACGAAGCCGCGCCGCGCGTAGTCGCACAGCAGCAGCTCGGCGATCGCCTTCTCGGCGCCATACGACGATTGCGGATTCAGCGCGGTGTCGTCCTGCACGACGTCGGGCAGCGCGCCGCCATAAACCGCGACGGAGCTCGTGAACACGACGCGCGGCCGATGGCCGCGTGCCCGGCACACTTCGAGCAGCGCGCGCGATGCGTCGAGGTTGATCCGCATGCCGAGATCGAAATCGGCTTCGGCCTGCCCGCTGACGATTGCCGCGAGGTGGAAGATCGCGCCCGTCTGCGTGTCGATCGCGCTTTCGAGCACCGCGCGATCGGCGATGTCGCCGACGATGGACGTCACGCGCGCATCGCCGAAGTCGCTGCCCTTGACGACGTCGAGCAGCACCAGCTCGTCGATCTTCTCGCCGCGGCCGTCCGGGCCGGTCAGTTCGCCGCGCTCGAGCAGCTTGCGCGCGAGACGCTGGCCGAGAAAGCCGGCGCCGCCGGTGATCAGTACTTTCATGTTCTTCACCCTCAAAGGAATACGGGAATTACAGGTACGGCCTGACCCAGCCGAGGCCTTCGGACGTGCCGGCCTTCGGGCGGTATTCGCAGCCGATCCAGCCGTCGTAGCCGAGCGTGTCGATCAGCGCGAACAGGTACGGGTAGTTGAGTTCGCCGATATCCGGCTCGTGGCGTTCGGGCACGCCGGCGATCTGGATGTGGCCGATGCCCGCGAAATCGCGCTTGAGCTTCATCGCGAGATCGCCTTCGACGATCTGGCAGTGGTAGCAGTCGAACTGCACCTTCAGGTTCGGCGCGCCGACTTCCGCGCAGATCGCCTGCGCGTCGTCCTGGCGGCTCAGGAAGTAACCGGGCATGTCGCGCTGGTTGATCGGCTCGATCAGGATCGTGATGCCGTGCGCGGCAGCGGCCTGTGCCGCATGGCGCAGGTTCGCGAGGTACGTGTCGCGATGGTGCGCGCGGTCGGCGCCCGGCGGCACCATGCCGGCCATCACGTGCAGCTTCTTGTTGCCGAGCACGCGTGCATAGTCGAGCGCCTGGTCGATGCCGCGGCGAAACTCGTCCTCGCGGCCCGGCAGCGACGCGATGCCGCGTTCGCCCGCGGCCCAGTCGCCCGGCGGCGCGTTGAACAGCGCCTGTTCGAGGTTGTGCGCGTCGAGGCGCGCGCGAATGTCCTCGGCGGTGAAGTCGTACGGGAACAGGTACTCGACGGCCTTGAAGCCGTCGTACGAGGCAGCGGCGAAGCGTTCGAGGAACGCATGCTCGGTGTACATCATCGAGAGGTTGGCGGCGAAGCGTGGCATGGCAGCGGGTCCTGTGAATGAGTGGGGCGGGGCGCACGGCGCCCCGCGTCGAATCTTGCAGTTCGCCGGATCAGCGGTTCACGAGTTTCGCGGGCGTGAGCCACACGGCGATCGCGCCGATCACGAGCATCGCGGCCAGCACGTACATGCCGGACGACGTGCTGTGCGTGACGTCCTTCAGGTAGCCGATCACGTACGGGCTCGCGAATCCGGCGAGGTTGCCGACCGAGTTGATGATCGCGATCCCGGCCGCGGCCGCGGAGCCCGCGAGGAACGCGGTCGGCAGCGACCAGAACAGCGGCGCGCAGGTCAGCACGCCGCCTGCCGCGAGCGACAGGAATACGATCGACACCGCCGTATTGTGCGAGTACGACGCGGCAACCGCAAACCCGACCGCGCCCATCAGCGCCGGCACGATCAGGTGCCAGCGGCGTTCGCGGCGTTTGTCCGCGCTGTGGCCGAACAGGTTCATCACGACGATCGCGACGAGGAACGGAATCGCCGACAGCAGGCCGATCTGGAGCGTATCGGTGATACCGGTCGATTTCACGAGCGTCGGCATCCAGAACGTGAGGCCGTACTGGCCCGTGACGAACGCGAAGTAGATCAGCGACATCCACCACATGCGCGGGTCCGAGAACACGGCCTTCAGCGAATGGCCGTGCTTCTGCTGTTCCTGCGGCTGCGCGGCGATCTCGTCCTCGAGCAGCTGCTTCTCGCGCTCGTCGAGCCACTTCGCGCCGCGGATGTTGTTGTCGAGATACAGGATCGTCGCGATGCCGATGAGCACAGCCGGCACGGCTTCGATCATGAACATCCATTGCCAGCCGTGGAAACCCGAGCCGCCGTGGAAGCGCTCCATGATCCAGCCCGACAGCGGGTTGCCGAAGATGCCCGACACAGGAATCGCGGACATGAACACCGCGATGATCTTCGCGCGGCGATGCGACGGGAACCAGTACGTGAGGTACAGGATCACGCCCGGATAGAAGCCGGCTTCCGCGAGGCCGAGCAGGAAGCGCAGCACGTAGAACTGCGTCGGCGTCTTCACGAACGCGAACAGCGCGGACAGCAGGCCCCATGTGATCATGATCCGCGCGATCCAGATGCGTGCGCCGAGGCGGTGCATCAGCATGTTGCTTGGCAGTTCGAACAGAAAATAGCCAAGAAAGAAGATACCGGCGCCGAGCCCGAACACGGTTTCGCTGAACGCGAGGTCCTGTGACATCTGCAGCTTCGCGAAGCCGACGTTCACGCGGTCGAGATACGCGACCACGTAGCAGAGCATCAGGAACGGCACGATGCGCCAGAACACTTTCTTGTAGGTGCGGTCGAGTTCGGCCGCATGGGCGGGCGCGGCGGGCGAGCGGCTTGCGGCCGCGTCGAGAGCAGTCATCGTCGTCTCCATGAATATCGTGTGCCGGCGGCGCGTACGCCGCCGGATCGTGTGTGTGCTGGCGGAAGGGCCCGCGCACACGGCGGGCATGGGAATCGGTGCGTGTCGCGTGCGTCGGGCTACCAGCGCGCGCCGAAGGTCTGGCGCAGTTCGTCGAGTGCCGCTTCGGACAGCGGCGCGGGCTTCGGCTGCGTCATCAGCCACAGCCGTGCCGTTTCCTCGAGCTCTTCGAGTGCGTACGATGCTTGCGATACCGACGGCCCCCACATCACGGGGCCGAGGCGGTCGAGCAGCACGCCGCGCACCTGGTCGGCCAGCGCCGCGACTTCGGCCGCGACGGCCGGGTCGCCGGGGCGGCGGTAGCGAATCAGCGGAATGTGGCCGACCTTCATCACGTAGTACGGCGTGATCGGCGGCAGCACGTCGGTGTCGCGCCACACGCCGGCGAGCGTCAGCGCGACGAGGTGCGTCGAATGCGTGTGGACGACGCCGTTCGCTTCCGCGTTGCGCGCATAGATGCCGCGATGCAGCGCGAGCGTCTTCGACGGCTTGCCGCCCGATACCGGCTGGCCGTCCGTGCCGACCTTTGCGATGTCGTTCGGGTCGAGCCGGCCGAGGCATGCATCGGTCGGCGTGATCAGCCAGCCGTCGGGCAGGCGCGCGCTGATGTTGCCGGCGCTCCCGACTGCGTGGCCGCGCGCGTACAGGCTGGCACCGACGACGCAGATCTCTTCGCGCAGTTTCGCTTCGTCGCTCATCGTGCGGCTCCGTCCAGCGCGCGCAGCGCCTTGTCGAAAAAGTCCGTCGCGCCGAAGTTGCCGGATTTCAGCGCGAGGCCGAGCGGCTGCGCGTCGATGGTGGCCGTGGCCGGCACGCCCGGATCGATCTGCGCGCCGATCTGCAGCGACTTCACGTCGAGCGCCTGCACGACCGCGCCGGACGTCTCGCCGCCGGCGACGACGAACTTGCGCACGCCGAGATCACGCAGGCAGCGTGCGATCGCCGCGAGCGTGCTTTCGACGAGATGGCCGGCCGCTTCGACGCCGAGCGCTTGCTGCACGGCCTTCACTTCGTCGGGCGTCGCGGTCGCGTAGATCAGCACGGGTTGCGGCAGGTGCGAGCGCGCGAATGCGAGCGCCTGGTCGACGACGGGTTCGCCGCGCGATGCCGCGAGCGGATCGATGCGGAAGCTCGGCCGCGTCGCGCGCCACGCGGCGACCTGTGCGTTGGTGGCCTTCGACGCGCTGCCGGCGAGCACGGCCGACAGCCCGTCGATGCGCGGCAGCGACGCCGCGTTGTCGCGTTCTGGCAGTTGCTCCGCGCGGCGGAAATTCGCGGGCAGGCCGAGTGCGATGCCCGAGCCGCCGGTGACGAGCGGCAGGCCCGCGCACGCTTCGCCGAGCACGTAGAGGTCGCGGTCCGACAGCGCGTCGGCGATCGCGAAACGCACGCGCTCCGCGCGCAGCTGCTCGATCCGCGTACGGACGGCAGCCGCGCCGAGCGCGATCGTGTCATGGCGGATCAGGCCGACCGCCGAGGTCGTCTGCTGCTGCAGCACGCGCACGAGGTTCGCGTCCTTCATCGGCGTGAGCGGATGGTTCTCCATCCCCGATTCGTTCAGCAGCACGTCGCCGACGAACAGGTGGCCGCGATAGATCGTGCGGCCGTTCTCCGGGAACGCCGGGCACGCGATCGTGAAGCCGCCGCCGGCCGCGTCGAGCAGCGCGTCGGCCACCGGCCCGATGTTGCCCGCGTCGGTCGAGTCGAACGTCGAGCAGTACTTGAAGAAAAACTGGCGACAGCCCTGCGCGCGCAGCCATGCGTACGCGGCGAGCGATTGCGCGACGGCGTCGGCCGCCGGGATCGTGCGCGACTTCAGCGCGACGACGATCGCGTCGGCGTCGATGGCCGTGTCGGCCGACGCGCCGTCGGCGGGCACGCCGATCGTCTGCACGGTGCGCATGCCGCTCTTGACGAGCATGTTCGCGAGATCGGTCGCGCCGGTGAAATCGTCGGCGATACAGCCGAGCAGGGGACGGGAAGCGGAAGCGGTCATGGCAGGAGCGTCGTTCGAATCAGCGGGCGGGCGGCAGCGTGATGCCGGGGAAAGTCTTGATCACGGCGGAATCGTCCTCGCCGCCGTGGCCGGCGCTCGACGCGCTCATGAACATCTGGTGCGCGGTGGCCGACAGCGGCAGCGGGAACTTGCTGCGGCGCGCGGTATCGAGCACGAGGCCGAGATCCTTCACGAAGATGTCGACGGCCGACAGCGGCGTGTAGTCGCCGTTCAGGATGTGCGGCACGCGGTTCTCGAACATCCACGAATTGCCGGCGCTGTGCGTGATCACGTCGTACAGCGCGTCGGCGTCCACGCCTTCGCGCAAACCCAGCGCCATCGCTTCGGCGGCCGCGGCAATGTGCACGCCGGCCAGCAGCTGGTTGATGATCTTCACTTTCGAGCCGATGCCGTGTGCGTCGCCGAGGCGATAGACCTTGCCGGCGATCGCGGCGAGCACGTCTTCGCAACCCGCGTACGCGGCGGCCGGGCCCGACGTCATCATCGTCATCTCGCCGGAGGCCGCACGCGCGGCGCCGCCCGACACGGGCGCATCGAGCATCTGCAGGCCGACGGCCTCGATGCGTGCGCCGAGCGCGACCGCGAATTCGGGCGCGACGGTCGCGCTCGCGATCACGACGCCGCCCGGCTTCATCGCCGCGACCGCGCCGTGTTCGCCGAACAGCACCGTTTCCGTTTGGGCGGCATTGACGACGAGCGTGACGACGACGTCGCACTGCGCGCCGAGTTCGGCCGGCGTCGCGCAGGCCACGCCGCCTTCGGCGGCGAACGCCTGCAGCACGGTGTCGCGCACGTCGCATGCATGGACGTGCAGGCCGGCGCGCAGCAGCGAGCGTGCGACGCCGAGACCCATCGCGCCGAGGCCGATGACTCCAACATTTCGTGACATGGTCAACCTTGATCGATTCGGGAGAGGTTCGTGATGGCGGCGGCGCCCGATCGGGCAGTGGCCGCCGGCTTCAGCAGATGCCGGCTTCCGCGAGACGGCGGGCGGCGTTGTACATGTGCGTGCGCGCCGCGTTGCGGGCGGCCATCGGGTCGCGTGCACGGATCGCGTCGGCGATCGCCGCGTGTTCCTCGCGCACCTGGCGCGAGAAGTCCTCGCGCGTCGCTTCGTTGCGCCGCGTGACCTTCACGCCGGCTTCGAGGTACTGGTTCAGGAACTGCAGCGTCTTCAGGAAATACGGGTTGCCGGTGACGGCCGCGATCGTGCGGTGGAACGCGACGTCTTCGGCGACGCCGTCGCGCCCTTCGGCCACCGCATCGTCGATCTTGCGCAGCGCATCGTCGATGTCGGCCATGTCTTCATCGGTGTGATGCAGGGCCGCTTCGGCCGCGACCTCGGCCTCGATCGCGCGGCGCACTGCGAGCAAGTGCGGCAGCGAGGTGGCCTCGACCGCTTCCGCGTAGTCGATCCGCAGCGGCCGGATCGCGCCGTGCTGGTTCACGAACACGCCGCTGCCCTGGCGCGGCTCGACCACGCCTTCGTTCTTCAGCCGCGAGATCGCCTCGCGGATCACGGTGCGGCTCACGCCGAATTCCAGCGCGAGCACGGCTTCCGTCGGCAGCTTGCCGCTGGCCGAGAAACTGCCGGCTTCGATCTGCTTGAGCAGTTGCTGCGCGACATGGTCGCTCATCGCACGGGCGGGAATTTTCTCGAACATGGCGCTCTGGTTTGTAAGGTGATGTGGTCATCATACAAATTTGCACAAGCATCAGCATCCGGGATAACCCTCGGTTAGCAGGATGCAACGTCGGTCAAATTGATTGGAACCGGTTCCAAAAGAGGTGAAACCGACGCGAACGTGTGTCGTTCTGCGAGCGGTCGGTCAGGGAAGGGGGGCGGTGCGCCGCGGCCGTCAGTCGGCGATGTCCTCGACGGGATCGGCCGCAGCCAGTTCACCGCCTTCCGCCACTTCGCCGCCTCGCTCGCGATACGTCGCCGGCGGCACGCCGAACTGTTTGCGGAACTCGCGCCCGAGGTGCGATGCGTCGGCGAATCCGCAGCTCGACGCGATATCGGCGACCGTGCGATCGGAACTCGTCAGCAGCCACGCGGCCGTGCGCAGCCGCACCTGCTTCGCGAATGCCTGCGGGCTCTTGCCCGTCTCGGCCTTGAACAGCCGCTCGAGCTGCCGCGTCGACAGGTCGAGCTTGTTCGCGAGCTCGTCGAGCGACAGCGCACGCCCGACATGCTGTTCCATCAGGAGAATCGCGCGCTTGACCTTCGGGTGCGTCGCCGGTTCGAGGCCCGGCGGATGCGGTTGCGGCGCGTTGCCTTTCTGCATCTCGCCGACGAGCAGGATGCGCAGCGCCTTCTGCACCGTGGCGTGATCGAAATGGCGCAGCAGGATGGCCGCCGCGACGTCGATCGACGCGCGGCCGCCCGAACAGGTGATCCGGCGCCGGTCGATCACGAACAGCCGGTCGGCGATCAGCAGGTCGGGATCGGCTGACGGAAAGCGCTCGATGAAATCCCAGTAATGGAACCAGCTCACGCAGGTGCGGTAGCCGTCGAGCACGCCGGCGCGCATCAGCGTGAACACGCCGGTGCAGATGCCGACGACCGTCGCGCCGCCGGCCGCCGCGTGGCGGACGAAGTCGAGCGTTTGCGGGCCGGCCTGCGGCCCCGAATGCAGCAGCCCGCCGACCACCACCACATAGTCGAACGGCTCGGCCGCGTCGAACGTCTCCCAGGGCGTGATCTGGATCCCGCAGCTCGCGCGCACCGGCGCGAGCGTTTCGCCGATCACGCTCCATGCGCAGCGCACGGGCTTGCTGTAGTCGCCGTCGTCGGCCGACAGCCGCAGCATGTCGACGAAGCCGGAGAAGGCCGTCAGCGTGAAGTTCGGCAGCAGCACGATGCCGAAGCGGATGCGCCGCGGCGCGGGTTCTGCGAGGGGGGAAGCGGGTACGTCGGGTGTCATCGCGGCCAATCTCGTCACGCCGGGCAGGCGGTCTCACTCGTTTCACTCTGGTTGCGGGTACGGCTGCCGAGGCGGCGCGGATGAAGCCAGCGTCGCCGATCGGCCGCGGCCGGACTTGTGGTTTTTCGTCGCGAACCATCGCCAAAACGCACTTTCGGGCCGGCCGGCGCGGTGCTTGGCGGCGGTATCCCACGCCGATGCCGTTTTTGTTCTATCGGCCGATTTTACGCTTTGGTGTACTGGCGTCCAATCAACGTCACTCAACGCGTGAAAGCGCAAAGGCAGCCAGATGAACGTCAGCGCGTTCGACCTGTTCAAGATCGGTATCGGCCCGTCCAGTTCGCATACGGTCGGCCCGATGATCGCCGCGTGCCGCTTCGCGTCGCACGTCGAGGACGCGAACCTGCTCGGCTTCGTGCGCCGCGTGAGGGTCGAGCTGTACGGCTCGCTCGGCGCGACCGGCAAGGGCCACGGCACCGACAAGGCCGTGCTGCTCGGCCTCGAGGGCCACCTGCCCGACACGATCGACCCCGACCTGATCGAGCCGCGCCTCGCCGCGATCCGCGCGGAGAAGTCGCTGTCGCTGCTCGGCAAGCAGACGGTGCGTTTCGAGGAAAAGGAACACATCGGCTTCTATCGCAAGCTGATGAGCGGCACGAGCATCGTGCACCCGAACGGAATGCGCTTCCAGGCCTTCGACGAGCACGGCCAGCTGCTCGTCGAGAAAGAGTATTACTCGGTCGGCGGCGGCTTCGTCGTGAACCGCGACGGCGATCGCGTGAACGGCGTGCGCGCGGCGGTCGAGGTGCCGTACCCGTTCCGCACCGGCGACGACCTGATGCGCCAGTGCCGCGAACACGGGCTGTCGATCGCCGAACTGATGATGCGCAACGAATGCGCGCTGCGCTCCGCCGACGAAGTGCGCGCCGGGCTGCTCGCGATCTGGCGCACGATGGCCGCCTGCGTCGAGCGCGGCTGCAAGGTCGAGGGCGACCTGCCGGGCCCGATGCGCGTGAAGCGCCGCGCGGCCGAGATGAATCGCCATCTGCGTGCCCGTTCGGAAGAGTCGCTGCGCGACCCGCTGTCGATGCTCGACTGGGTCAACCTGTATGCGATGGCCGTGAACGAAGAGAACGCGGCCGGCGGCCGCGTGGTCACGGCGCCGACCAACGGTGCGGCCGGCGTGATCCCCGCGGTGCTGCACTACTACGTGAAATTCGTGCCGGGTTCGAACGAAGCCGGCATCGTCGAGTTCCTGCTGACGGCCGCGGCGATCGGGATCATCTACAAGGAAACGGCGTCGATCTCCGGCGCGGAAGTCGGGTGCCAGGGCGAAGTGGGTGTCGCGTGCTCGATGGCGGCCGCCGCGCTCGCCGCCGTGATGGGCGGTACGCCCGACCAGGTCGAGAACGCGGCCGAGATCGGCATGGAGCACAACCTCGGGATGACCTGCGACCCGGTCGGCGGGCTCGTGCAGATCCCGTGCATCGAGCGCAACGCGATGGGCGCGATCAAGGCGCTGAACGCGTCGCGCATGGCGCTCAAGGGCAACGGCCAGCACTACGTATCGCTCGATTCCGTAATCAAGACGATGCGCGAAACCGGCGCCGACATGAAGACGAAATACAAGGAAACGTCGCGCGGCGGTCTCGCCGTGAACGTCATCGAATGCTAACGAAGGACCACACCATGAGCCGCTACTCGATATTCAGCCTGTTCCGCAACGGTCTCTCGTATCACGAGAACTGGGAAAAGCAGTGGAAGAGCCCGGAGCCGAAGAAGGAATACGACGTCGTGATCGTCGGCGGCGGCGGCCACGGCCTGGCGACCGCGTACTACCTCGCGAAGGAGCACGGCATCACGAACGTCGCGATCCTCGAGAAGGGCTGGATCGGCGGCGGCAACACCGCACGCAACACGACGATCGTGCGCTCGAACTATTTGTGGGACGAATCGGCCGCACTGTACGAGAAGGCGATGAAGCTGTGGGAAGGGCTGTCGCAGGACCTGAACTACAACGTGATGTTCAGCCAGCGCGGCGTGATGAACCTCGCTCACACGCTGCAGGACGTGCGCGACACCGAGCGCCGCGTGAACGCGAACCGCCTGAACGGCGTCGACGCGGAATTCCTGACGCCTGCGCAGATCAAGGAAATCGAGCCGACCATCAACCTGAACAGCCGCTACCCGGTGCTCGGCGCATCGATCCAGCGTCGCGCCGGCGTCGCGCGCCACGACGCGGTGGCCTGGGGCTTCGCACGCGGCGCGGACCGCGCGGGCGTCGACATCATCCAGAACTGCCAGGTGACGGGCATTCGTCGTGAAGGCGGCGCGGTGGTCGGCGTCGATACGGTGAAGGGCTTCATCAAGGCGAAGAAGGTCGCGGTGGTCGCGGCCGGCAATACGACGACGCTCGCCGACATGGCCGGCGTGCGCTTGCCGATTGAAAGTCACCCGCTGCAGGCACTGGTGTCCGAGCCGATCAAGCCGGTCGTCAACTCGGTGATCATGTCGAACGCGGTGCACGCGTACATCAGCCAGTCCGACAAGGGCGACCTCGTGATCGGTGCCGGTATCGACCAGTACACGGGCTTCGGCCAGCGCGGCAGCTTCCACATCATCGAGAGCACGCTGCAGGCGATCGTCGAGATGTTCCCGGTGTTCTCGCGCGTGCGGATGAACCGCCAGTGGGGCGGCATCGTGGACGTGTCGCCGGACGCGTGCCCGATCATCACCAAGACCGACGTGAAAGGCCTCTATTTCAACTGCGGCTGGGGTACGGGCGGCTTCAAGGCGACGCCCGGCTCGGGCTGGGTGTTCGCGCACACGATCGCGCGCGACGAACCGCATCCGCTGAACGCGCCGTTCGCGCTCGACCGCTTCTACACGGGCCACCTGATCGACGAGCACGGCGCAGCCGCCGTCGCGCACTGAACCGACCATTGGAGAAAGAAACATGCTGCTGATCGAATGTCCGTGGTGCGGGCCGCGCGCCGAATCCGAGTTCTCGTGCGGCGGTGAAGCCGACATCGTGCGCCCCGTCAACAACGAGAACATGACCGACCGCGAATGGGGCGAATACGTGTTCATGCGCGAGAACAAGCGCGGGCTGCACAAGGAGCAATGGCTGCATGCGCAGGGCTGCCGCCGCTGGTTCAAGGCCACGCGCGACACGGTGACCTACGATATCAAGGGCTACGAAAAGTTCGGTGGCGAAGCTGCCGGCAACGCACACGAAGAGGGCACGAGCAAATGAGCCAGAAAGACCGCCTCGGCACCGGTGGCCGCATCAATCGCGCGATTCCGCTGACGTTCACGTTCAACGGCCGCACGTATCAAGGCTTCCAGGGCGACACGCTCGCGTCCGCGCTGCTTGCGAACGGTGTGCACTTCGTCGCGCGCAGCTTCAAGTACCACCGTCCGCGCGGGATCGTGACGGCGGACGTGGCCGAACCGAATGCCGTCGTGCAGCTCGAATCGGGCCCGTATACGGTGCCGAATGCACGCGCGACCGAGATCGAGCTGTACCAGGGGCTCGTCGCGACGAGCGTGAACGCCGAGCCGACGCTCGAGAACGACAAGTACGCGATCAACCAGAAGTTCTCGCGCTTCATGCCGGCCGGGTTCTACTACAAGACGTTCATGTGGCCGCGCAACATGTGGCCGAAGTACGAAGAGAAGATCCGCGATGCGGCCGGCCTCGGCAAGGCGCCTGAAGTGCTCGACGCCGATCGCTACGACAAGTGCTACGCGCATTGCGACGTGCTCGTGGTCGGCGGTGGCCCGTCGGGTCTCGCCGCCGCGCATGCGGCCGCGACGGCCGGCGCGCGCGTGATTCTCGTCGACGACCAGCGCGAACTCGGCGGCAGCCTGCTGTCGTGCCGCGCGGAGATCGACGCGAAGCCCGCGCTGCAGTGGGTCGAGAAGATCGAGGCCGAGCTGCGCAAGCTGCCCGACGTGACGATCCTGTCGCGCAGCACCGCGTTCGGTTATCAGGACCACAACCTCGTGACGGTCACGCAGCGCCTGACCGATCACCTGCCGGTATCGATGCGCAAGGGCACGCGCGAGCTGCTGTGGAAGGTCCGTGCCAAGCGCGTGATCCTCGCGACCGGCGCGCACGAGCGTCCGATCGTGTTCGGCAACAACGACCTGCCGGGCGTGATGCTGGCTGGCGCGGTATCCACGTACGTGCATCGCTTCGGCGTGCTGCCGGGCCGCAACGCGGTCGTGTTCACGAACAACGACCGCGCGTACCAGACCGCGATCGACCTGAAGGCATGCGGCGCGAAGGTGACGGTCGTCGATTCGCGTGCGTCGTCGAACGGTGCGCTGCCGGCCGCTGCGAAGCGGCAGGGTGTGACGGTGATGAGCGGCGCGGTCGTGACGGCCGCATCGGGCAAGTGGCGCGTATCGTCGGTCGACGTCGCGTCCCTCACGAACGGCCAGGTGGGCGGCAAGCTGCAGACGTTGCCGTGCGACCTCGTCGCGATGTCGGGCGGCTTCAGCCCCGTGCTGCACCTGTTCGCGCAGTCGGGCGGCAAGGCGTGCTGGAACGACGAGAAGGCATGTTTCCTGCCGGGCAAGCCCGTGCAGGCGGAAGCGAGCATCGGCGCGGCGGCCGGCGAATTCGGCCTGGCACGCGCGCTGCGGCTCGCGGTCGACGCAGGTGCGGAAGCCGCGAAGGCGGCGGGCTTCACGGCCGCGCAGCGCCCGGTCGCTCCGCAGGTGGCCGAAGCCGTCGAAGGCGCACTGCAGCCGTTGTGGCTCGTCGGCAGCCGTGAGGCCGCGGCACGCGGGCCGAAGCAGTTCGTCGACTTCCAGAACGACGTGGCGGCCGCCGACATCCTGCTCGCCGCGCGCGAAGGCTTCGAATCGGTCGAGCACGTGAAGCGCTACACGGCGATGGGCTTCGGCACCGACCAGGGCAAGCTCGGCAACATCAACGGGATGGCGATCCTCGCGGGCGCGCTCGGCAAGACGATTCCCGAAACGGGCACGACGACGTTCCGCCCGAACTACACGCCCGTGTCGTTCGGTACGTTCGCGGGGCGCGAGACGGGCGATTTCCTCGACCCGATCCGCAAGACCTGCGTGCACGAATGGCACGTCGAGCACGGCGCGCTGTTCGAGGACGTCGGCAACTGGAAGCGGCCGTGGTATTTCCCGAAGAATGGCGAGGACCTGCATGCGGCCGTGAAGCGCGAATGCCTGGCGGTGCGCAACAGCGTCGGCATCCTCGATGCATCGACGCTCGGCAAGATCGACATCCAGGGCCCCGATGCGGTGAAGCTGCTGAACTGGATGTACACGAATCCGTGGAACAAGCTCGAAGTGGGCAAGTGCCGCTACGGGCTGATGCTCGACGAAAACGGGATGGTGTTCGACGACGGCGTGACCGTGCGCCTCGCCGACCAGCATTTCATGATGACGACCACGACGGGCGGCGCGGCGCGCGTGCTCACGTGGCTCGAACGCTGGCTGCAGACCGAATGGCCCGACATGAAGGTGCGGCTGTCGTCGGTTACCGATCACTGGGCGACGTTCGCGGTGGTCGGACCGAAGAGCCGCAAGGTCGTGCAGAAGGTGTGCCAGGACATCGACTTCGGCAACGAGGCGTTCCCGTTCATGAGCTATCGGAACGGCACCGTTGCCGGCGCGAAGGCGCGCGTGATGCGGATCAGCTTCTCGGGCGAACTGGCCTATGAAGTGAACGTGCCGGCGAACGCGGGCCGGGCGGTGTGGGAAGCGCTGATGGCGGCCGGCGCCGAGTTCGACATCACGCCGTACGGCACCGAGACGATGCACGTGCTGCGCGCGGAGAAGGGCTACATCATCGTCGGCCAGGATACCGACGGCTCGATCACGCCGTACGACCTCGGGATGGGCGGGGTCGTCGCGAAGTCGAAGGACTTCCTCGGCAAGCGCTCGCTCGCGCGGTCGGACACCGCGAAGGAGGGCCGCAAGCAGTTCGTCGGCCTGCTGACCGAAGACGAACAGTTCGTGCTGCCGGAAGGCGCGCAGATCATCGCGAAGGACACGCAGGTGTCGGCGGTCGATCCGACGCCGATGATCGGCCACGTGACGTCGAGCTACTACAGCCCGATCCTGAAGCGCTCGATCGCGCTCGCGGTGGTGAAGGGCGGCCTGAACAAGATGGGCGAGAGCGTCGTGATTCCGCTGGCCAACGGCAAGCGCATCACCGCGAAGATCTCGAGCCCGGTTTTCTACGATACCGAAGGGGTGCGCCAGCATGTGGAATGAAACGAGAAACCAGACGCAGGTGGCGGGCGCGGGCGGCGTGACGCTTGAATCGCCGTTCGTCGGCGCGGCCGACGTGCTGAAGCCGCACCAGGCGCGCGCATCGAAGAAGTTCACGCTGCGCGAGCGGCCGTTCCTCGATCTCGTCAATGTGCGTGGCGAGTTGAGCGATCCGGCATTCGTCGCCGCGTTCGAGCGTGTGGTCGGTTGCCGCCCGCCCGCGGCGCCGAACACGGTTGCGCGCGGCGCCGAGTACGACGTGCTGTGGCTCGGCCCCGACGAGTGGCTCGTGCGCTCGAACGGGCCCGTTCAGGCCGGCGTGCTCGAAGCGAAGCTCGCTGAAGCCGTGCAGGGTTCGTATGCGGCGGCCGTCGATGTCGGCAGCGGCTATACGGTCGTCGAGATCAGCGGCGAACGCGTGCGCGACGTGATCGCGCGCGGCTGCCCGCTCGATCTGCATCCGCGCGTGTTCAAGCCGGGCCAGTGTGCGCAGTCGCACTACTTCAAGTCGCCGATCACGCTGATCCCGACCGGCGACGACACGTTCGAGATCGTCCTGCGTCGCAGCTTCGCGGACTATTTCGTGCGCATCATGCTCGACGCCGCGGCGCCGCTCGCATCATGAAGCCGTTCGACGAACCGTTCGTGGCGATCGACGCGCCGCGCCTGCGCGGGCGCGGCTGGAGCGTGTTCGTCGACGAACTGAAGGTGCCCGCGCGGATCGGCATTCATGCGCACGAGCATGAAGCGCCGCAGCCGATCGTGATCGATGCTCGGCTCGGCTATCGCTGCGAGCCGAGCGAGCAGGGCGAGTGGATCGATTACGACGGCTATTGCGCGCGGCTTGCCGCGTTCCTGTCGCACAAGCCGCATACGCGGTTGCTGGAGACGCTCGTCGCCGATATCGCGGTGCTGTCGTTCCGAGAATGGCCGGCGCTGGAATCGTTGACGCTGTCGGTGTACAAGCCGAAGATCCGGCCCGGTACGAAGCGCGTCGGCGTGTCGCTCGACTGGACACGCGGCGATTACCTGCGGTGGACGGGGGCGGCGGGGCAGCTGTGAGGCCAACGGCGGCGCCCGCCGTTCCGGTTCGTCGAGGACAATAATTCCTGAAATATGAGAATAATTTAAAGAAGGCTAGTCTGAGTCGATTTATTCCTGAAATATAGGAACAATTGGCGACTTGGAGCTCCTGCGAGTATAATTCCGATATTTTCGTAACAATGCTGCCAGATATCGCTGGCGGCACTTTGTTCCTGGAATTCCGGAATTATGGCCCGTACCTTACCTCGTCCGATTGCGACCCCCGATCCGCTTACACTTGATCTCGCCGCGCTGGGGGCGCTCGTGCGCAACCGGCGGGCGCAGAACCAGATGCGGATCGACGACGCGGCCGATATGCTCGGCGTCTCGAAGGATGTGCTGTCCCGGCTGGAAAACGGCCGAGCGGTGAGCCTCGATAAATTGTTCAAGGTGCTCGACGGCCTCGGTCTCAATCTGCTTGTCGTGCCGAAACGTGACGTTCCCGTCGCCCGCAAGGCGTTGCACGAACACATGGCATCGCAGGCTGTTGCGCCAGGGTCGCGGGAGCCGGCCTGATGCCCCATCGCCTGAGCATTTCGACCAACGGCTCGCCGGTCGGACGGTTGACCTACGACGCCCGTCAGGACGATTACGGCTTTGCGTACGATCCGTCGTGGCAGGCGCGCGCTGACGCATTTTCACTGTCTCCGTGTATTCCGCTCGACGGCGGTTCGCTTCCCGCGGGAGCGATCCAGCGCTTCATCGGCAATCTGCTGCCCGAGGGCCGCGCGCTCGAAGTGGCCGCGGCGATGTATCAGATATCGAAGGACAATGTCTTCGGCTTGATCCGCATGCTTGGGAAAGAGCCCGTCGGTGCGTTGAGCTTCGTTCCCGACGATGGTGCCGATGTGCCAGCACCGGAGGCCGCCGAACCGGTGCGGCGCGTGATATCCGCGGAGGAATTGACCGACCGCATTCGCAAGCGGGACGCGATTCCGTTTCCCGTCTGGGACGATCGGGTTCGGCTGTCGATTGCCGGTCATCAGGACAAGTTGCAGGTACTGGTCGAGGGCGAGCAATTCGCGCTCGTCGAGGGGGCGCTCAGCAGCACGCATATCCTGAAGCCCGAGTCCCGCAATCCGCACGCGCCGTTCATGGTTGCCAACGAACATTTCTGCATGACGCTGGCTGCCCGGATGGGGCTGCCGGTGGCGCATGTCGAGATACGGCGGATTCCCGAACCCATTCTGCTTATCGAGCGATTCGACCGGATCGTGACGATCGAACCGGGAGACCCGCAGCGTGTCCGTGCAGTGCGGCGCCTCCACATCATCGACGGATGCCAGGCACTGGACTTGCCGGCGACGCTCAAGTACGAGCGCAACCTCGGGAACAATGCGGACGTCCGCAATATTCGGGAGGGCGTGAGCTTCGAGAAGCTGTTTTCGTTGACGCCGTATCTCGAGACTCCGGCTGCCGCGCGCACGGCGATGTTGCGCTGGGCGCTGCTGCAATTGCTGATCGGCAACAGCGACGCACACGGCAAGAACATTTCGTTTTTTGTCAGTAGCGGCGGTCTCGCTCCCGCGCCGCTTTACGATCTCGTTTGCGTCGATGTGTACGGTGACGCATATGTCCAGGACATGGCGATGGCTTACGGCGACGTATTCCGTTCCGAGGAGCTGACCGCCTTCGCATTGGCGGATTTTGCGCACCGCGTGCAAATCCGGCCGGCGTTCGTTGCACGCGAATTGACGAAGATGGCGACGTTGGCCAGGAAGCTGGCTCCCGAGTTGGCCGAGTCGGACGTGTACGCGGGCGAGGAGCGCGGGTGGGTGCGAAATATTTCGGACTGCATATGCGATCAGGCCGAAAAGACGCAGCGTATCGCACCCATGATTGCCAAGGTCAACGTCGATCTTCTGTGAGGCATCGCGGCACCGCGCCATGCGGATGCATCAAGCCGCAGCCGCCCCATCCAGCGCCGGATAATCCACATACCCGCGCGCATCGCCGCCGAAGAACGTGTCGCGTTGCGCGTCGTTCATCGGTGCGCCCGTCTTCAGGCGCGTGACGAAATCCGGATTCGCGAGCACCATCTGGCCGTACGCTTCGAGATCGGCGAGGCCCGTCGCGACATCCGTGCCGATCGCATCGCGCGTGCGGCCAGGCCGGTTCACGATCAGCGTGCCGTTCCAGTGTGCGCGCAGGTCTGCAAGCAGCGGCTCGTCGCCCCCGTGCATCACGTGCAGGTATGCGAGGCCGAGGCGGTTGAGCTGCGCGGTCAGGTGGCGATACAGGTCGGCGCTTTCCGGACCTTCGTCGATGCCCCACAGCGTGGTGCCGGGCGACAGGCGGATCGCCGTGCGATCCGCGCCGATGTCGTCGGCGATCGCCTCGGCCACCTCGATCGCGAAGCGCGCGCGGTTCTCGATCGAGCCGCCGTACGCGTCGGTGCGCGTGTTCGCGTTCGGCGCGAAGAACTGCTGGACCAGATACCCGTTCGCACCGTGGATCTCGACGCCGTCGGCGCCGGCCTCGATCGCGCGGCGCGCGGCGATGCGGAAGTCGTTCACGGTCTCGCGCACTTCGTCCGTCGTCAGCGCGCGCGGCGCCGGAATCTCCTGCATCCCTTTCATCGTGAACATCGGCACGCCCGGTGCGATCGCGGAAGGCGCGACGCCCTGGCGATGATGCGGCGTATTGTCAGGGTGCGACATGCGCCCCACGTGCATCAGCTGGATGAACAGGCGGCTGCCGCGTGCGTGCACGCGCTCGCTGACCGCCTTCCAGCCGGCGACGTGCGCATCGGTGTAGATGCCAGGCGTCGTCAGGTAGCCCTGGCCGTCGTCCGACGGTTGCGTGCCTTCGCTGACGATCAGGCCGAGGTCCGCGCGCTGCGCATAGTATTCGGCGGCCAATGCGCCGGGCGTGCCGTCGAATGCGGCGCGGCTGCGCGTCATCGGCGCCATGACCAGGCGGTTCTGCAGGTCGTAGCGGCCGACACGGACCGGAGCGAACAGACGCGGCGCTTCCTGGCCGGCTTGAGCGGGAACGAAAAGCTGTTTCATCGCGTATTTCCTCATCGAAGTTCGGGTGACGGCACCGGGGCGGTGCCGCATCGGGCGAGGGTCGCGCAGGTCGCGCCGGCCGTGACGCCATATCCGCATCATCCATTGCTCCTTTTTCGAGATAAAGTGGGTGTCGTGGAGAACATTGATCCATTGATGGAGCATTCGGGATGGAACTGCTGAACGACATGGCGCTGTTCGTGGAAGTCGTGAAGGCGCGCGGCTTTCGCAGCGCCGCGCAGGCGCTGGGGATGCCGAATTCGACGCTGTCGCGGCGGATCGGCGCGCTCGAAAAGGCGATCGGCTTGCGGTTGCTGCACCGCACGACGCGCCGCATCGAGCTGACGGAAGCCGGGCAGCTGTATTTCGAGCGATGCAAGCGCATCGTCGACGAGGCGCGGCTCGCGCACGAGCAACTCGGCGGGCTGTTGGCCGAACCGGCGGGCGTGCTGCGCGCGTCGTTTCCGGTCGATTTCGCGGTGATCTACCTGACGCCGCTGCTCGTCGAATTCGCGAACCGCTACCCGAAGCTGACCTTCGATTTCGAGCTGACGTCACGGCGTGTCGACCTCGTGAGCGAGCCGTTCGACGTCGCGATCCGGATCGGCGAATCGGCGGATTCGCAGCTCGTCGCGCGGCGCCTCGCGACGTTCCACAACTACCTGTATGCGTCGCCGCGCTATCTCGAACGCGCGGGCGAGCCGCTCGAACCGGGCGACCTGGCGCAGCACCAGTGCATGAGTGTGCAGCGCCTCACCGCGTGGACGCTGCGTCGCGGCGAGCAGGCGGTCGACGTGCCGGTGGGCGGGCGGTTCGTCGTGAACAGCGTGGGCATGAACCGCCAACTGGCCGTGCACGATGCGGGGATCATCCAGCTGCCGGAGGAAGTGGTGGCCGACGATGTCGCCGCCGGCCGGCTGCGGCGCGTGCTGCCTGAATGGGAGGGCGCGCTCGTGCCCATCTTCGCGATGACCGAAACGCGTTTGCTGCCCGCGAAAACGCAGGTTTTCATCGAGTATCTGCGCGCACATTTCGCACCGGCATGACAGGTGCCCGGCGGCGGTCGCTCTTGCGCAGGTGACGTGTTTCCGCTTGCGCGGGACCGCGGGAGGAAGCGGGAATGGAAGCGGGAATTACTGGCTGTTGCGCGCTGACGCAGGCGGCGACGTATCGCTGACCGGTATCAGGCGGCCCTTCGTGTCGCTGGGCGCCTTGACGGCTTTCGCGTCGTCGTCGGGCTCGAGCACGAACCGGAACGAATCGACCCGCTGCATCACTTTCGCCGCGTACGCGTTCGAACCGCCATAGCTCTTCAGCCCGGCCTGCACGTTGCCGCCGGCCGCCTTCACGTAGCCCGACAGGATCGCGGAACCGGCTTCGACGTTCGCGTTCGGCTCGGTCAGATCCTTCACGTTGCGCAACAGGCCGCGGTGCGCGGCCGGCACGACCTGCATCAGCCCGGTCGCGCCATGCTGGCCGCGCGCCTTTTCCTGGAAGCGCGATTCGATCGAGATGATGGCGTAAACGAGTGCGGGAGGAAGCGAATATTTCGTCGCAGTGACGCTCACGATGTCGGCGAGCTTCGTGGCCCGTTCCTTCGCCACGCCGAATTTCTTCGTCAGGTAGGTCGTGATGCGGCGGTTTGCTTCGTTCGGCTGATCGTTGGCGTTCGCGAGCGGCGCGGAGGCGACGGACGGCGCCGATGCCAGTGCGTCGGGCGCGGATGCAGGCAGCGCGGGCGCTTGCTGCGCCGATGCCTGATGCGCGATGCCGAGCGAAAGCACGATCAGCGAGAGAAACCGTCGCATGGTGAAGTGCGGGGGAATGGGAGGCGCATAGTATATCGACCAATCAACACGGGTTGTCGAACGTCGGCTCGAATGAAAGCAGCATGTAGGTTTGTTTCGGCGCGCAACGATGCGGCGGTGCGATCGTTGCGCGGACACGCATCGTAGTCCGGATAGACGCCGTTCAATCTCGCGCTGACGTTATTTAACACGCGCGCAAGGTGTGCTGCGCCGCAAACCTTACGCGCGACGCGCGGTCGCCACCCGTGCCAGTGCACCGATCGCATCGCTGACGAGCACCGCGAGCAGCCCGACGATTACGCCGCCCTGCAGCACGAACGCGGTGTTCGACGTCTGCAGGCCCGCGATGATCACGTCGCCGAGCCCGCGCGCGGCGACAGTCGAGCCGATCGTCGCGGTGCCGAGATTGATCACGACCGCGAGCCGGATGCCGTTGACGATCACCGGAAACGCGAGCGGCAGCTCGACCGACACCAGTTGCTGCCAGCTGCTCATCCCCATTCCGCGCGCGGCATCGACGACGTCGCGCGGCACGTCTTCGAGCCCTGCGATCGTGCTTTCGAAAATCGGCAGGAGCCCGTACAGCACGAGCGCGATCAGCACGGGTTTCAAGCCGAAGCCGACGGCCGGCACGGCCAGCGCGAGCACTGCGACCGGCGGGAAGGTCTGGCCGATGTCGACGACGCTGCGCGCGACCGGCAGGAAATCCGCGCCGGCCGGCCGTGTGACGAAGATCCCGGCCGCGACCGCGACGATCGTGCCGATCAGGCTCGACAGCGCGACCGTGCCGAGATGGGCGAGCGTGAGATCGAGCAGGCTCGCGCGATCGTAGATGACGGGTGCGCCGTTGTCCGCGAACGGCGCGAACACACCCTGCAGCCACGCGGGGCGCAACAGCAGCACGAGCAGCAGCGCGAGCGCGGCCGCGCGGGCGACGTACGCGGGAAGTGCCGAACGCATCGGCCGCATGCTGCCGTGCGCCGTCATGCGGGCTTCCTCGCATGCGCGCGGATCGCGTCGAGCGTGATGCGGCGCGCGCCGTGTTCGTTGCGTGCGTCGCCGTCATCGACGGGCAGTGCATCGACACCGCGCCACAGTAATTCGGATACCGCATCGCGAAGCGTGCGCGTCGCGGCGATCGGTTCGCCGTCGGCATGGCCGGGTTCGGCCACCGTATCGATCGGCGTCAGCGCGAGCAGGCGCAGCGGTCGGTCGACGCCCGCGACGAGTTGCTCGACGACGCCGGCCGCCGGCTTGCAGAGGATCTCGGCCGGCGGCGCGACCTGCAGCAGCTTGCCGTTGTCCATCACCGCGATCGTGTCGCCGAGCTTCAGCGCTTCCTCGATGTCGTGCGTGACGATCACGACCGTGATGCCGAGGCGGCGCTGCAGCGCGAACAGGTCGTCTTGCGCCTTGCCGCGAATGATCGGGTCGAGCGCGCCGAACGGTTCGTCCATCAGCAGCATCGCGGGCTCGGCCGCGAGTGCGCGCGCGACGCCGACGCGCTGCTGCTGGCCGCCCGACAGTTCGTGCGGCAGCTTGTCCGCGAACTCGGCCGGCGCGAGATGGAACAGGTCGAGCAGTTCGTTCACGCGCGCGTCGATGCGAGCGGACGGCCAGCCGAGCAGGCGCGGCACGGTCGCGATGTTGCGCGCGACGCTCCAGTGCGGGAACAGTCCATGCCCCTGGATCGCATAGCCGATACCGCGCCGCAGTTGCTCGGGGGCGACGGTCGCCGTATCGACGCCGTCGATGCGGATCGTGCCGCTGGTCGGCGCAATCAGCCGGTTGATCATGCGCAGGAGCGTCGACTTGCCGCTGCCCGATGCGCCGACGAGCGCGGTGATCGTGCCGCGCTGCATCGTCAGCGACACGTCGTCGACGGCGATCACATCGCCGAAGCGTTTGCCGGCGTGTTCGATCTCGATCATCCTGCACGTCCCTTCGCGAGCGACGTCGCGGCTTCGAACACGACGGCGGCCGCCAGTGCGAGCGCGATCGTCGGGATCGCGCCGAGCAGCACGAGATCGGCGGCCGACTGCCCGATCCCCTGGAAGATGAAGGTGCCGAACCCGCCGCCGCCGATCAGTGCGGCGACCGCGGTCAGGCCGATGTTCTGCACGAGCACGATGCGCACGCCGCTCAGGATCACCGGCAGCGCGAGCACAAGATCGACACGCAGCAGCCGCTGCGCACGCGTCATGCCCATCGCACGCGCCGCTTCGGTCACGTGCGGTGGCACCTGCCCGAGCCCGACCACGACACTCGATGCGATCGGCAGCAGCGAATACAGGAACAGCGCGAGCACGGCCGGCGCCACGCCGATCCCACGGATGCCGAGCGCGGCCGCGAGCGGCACGTGCGCGGCGAGCAGGCCGAGCGGCGCCATCATCAGCCCGTACATCGCGATGCTGGGGATCGTCTGCACGACATTGAGCACGGGCATCGCGACGGTGCGCACAGCCGCGACCCTTGCGCATGCGATGCCGAGCGGCAGGCCCGCGACGAGCGCGGCGGCCACTGAGCCGCCCGCCAGCGACACGTGACGAATCGCCTCGCGCCAGAAATCGTCGCTGCGCACCGCGTATTCGCGCATCACCGAGAGGCTGTCCCACCAGCCGCTTGCGAGCGGCACCGAAATCGCTGCTATCGCGACGACGAGTGCGACGAGCCGTCGCCACGGGCCGAACGCGAGGCGTGCGAGCGCGTCGGCGATCAGCACGGTCCAGGCGAACAGCAGCAGCCAGACACCCGCGTCGGGCGAGACGCGCGCGAGCATGTCGTCGGGTGCGACGACGTGCGTCGCGGCCGCGCCGACCGCATACGCGAGCGTCGCGAGCCCCGCGCAGCCGGCCGCGAGCCGCCAGGCGGGACGGCTCGCCGTCATCACCCACAGCGCGCCGGCGGTCCACAGCGCGGCGAGCGCGGCACCCTGCATCGGCGGCAGCGCGGCGAACACCGACAGCCCGGTGCCGGCCGCGATCCGGTTCGGCCTCAGCACCGCGAACGAGAGGCCGAACACGGCGACGATCGTCAGTACCCCGATCAGGATACCGACCTTGTCGAGCGTGACGCGCCGCGCGGACGCCGCCGCGCGACCCGTCATTTCACGAAGCCCTTCGCTTTCAGGTAGCTTTTCGCGACGCCGGCGGCCGGCTCGCCGTTGATCTGGATGCGCGCGTTCAACGACTGCAGCGTCTTCAGGTCGAGGCTCGCGAATACCGGTTTCAGGTAGTCGGCGATCTGCGGATGCGCTTTCAGCACGGCTTCGCGGATCACCGGCGCCGGCGCGTAGACGGGCTGCACGTGCTTGTCGTCGTCGAGCACCGCGAGGCCGCTCGATGCGATGCCGCCGTCGGTGCCGTAGACCATCGCGGCATTCACGCCGTCGGTCTGGTTGGCGGCGGCCTTGATCGTCGCGGCCGTGTCGCCGCCGGACAGCACGACGAGCTGCTCGGGCTTCAGCTTGAAGCCGTACGCTTTCTCGAACGACGGCAATGCGGACGCGCTGTTCACGAATTCGGCCGATGCCGCGAGTTTCACCTTGCCGCCGCCGGCCACCCACTTGCCGAAATCGGAGAAGGTCTTCAGGTGCTGCGATTGCGCGACGGGCGCGAGCAGCGCGACGCCCCATGTGTTGTTCGCGGGCGCCGGCGCGAGCCACACGAGATGGTTCGCCGCGTAGTCGAGTTTCTTCGCGGCGTCGTAGCCCTGGCTCGCGTTCTTCCACAGAGGATCGTCGGCCTTGTTGAAGAAGAACGCGGCATTGCCCGTGTACTCGGGGTAGACGTCGATCTCGCCGCTCGTGAGCGCCTTGCGCACGATCGGCGTGGTGCCGAGCGCGATCTTTTCGGTGACGGGGATGCCGTGGGCCTTCAGCACCTGCGCGATGAGGTTGCCGAGCAGGTTGCCTTCGGTGTCGATCTTCGACGACACCACGACGGGCGTGTCGGCGTGCGCGCCGGGCGCGACGAGGGCGGCGGCGAACGCGAGGCCCAGGATCCGGGCGGGCAGGGCGAGCTTCATCAGGGCCAATCTCCAGGACGGGGGCGTACGCCGAAAGTTACTTGACTGAGCGGGCTTTGGCAAACCGCGTGCGGCGGCGTGTCCACAGCCCGTGTGGGGATAACCCGCATCCGTCACGTGCGCTTGTTACACTGAAATTCGTTCCTGCCTGCGGACACTTGCTGACATGAAGCCCGAGTTGCTGGTCCTCATCGCCTTGCGCGGCGACGCGCGCCGCGAGATTGCCGCGTCGTTCGACGTGCGCCACGCCCCGACTGCCGAAGAACGCGAACGCGCGATCGCCGAACACGGCGGCACGATACGCGCGGTGCTGACCAACGGCAGCACGGGGCTCACTGCCGCCGAGATCGACCGGCTGCCGCAGCTCACGTTCGTCAGCGCGCTCGGCGCGGGCTACGAGCACATCGACGTCGCGCATGCGAAGGCGCGCGGCGTCACGGTGGTCACGGGCGCGGGCACCAATGACGATTGCGTGGCCGATCACGCGTTCGCGCTGCTGCTCGCGGCGGTGCGCAACGTCGTGCAGCTCGATGCGAAAACCCGTGCCGGCGTGTGGCGCGAAGGGTTGCCGATGCCGCCGAACGTGTCGGGCAAGAAGCTCGGCATCGTCGGGCTCGGCAAGATCGGCGAGAAGTGCGCGCGTCGCGCGGCCGGCTTCGACATCGAGATCGGATATCACAACCGGTCGGAGAAGCCCGTTCCTTACCGCTATTTCGATCGAGTCGATACGCTCGCGCAGTGGGCCGATTTCCTGATCGTCGCGACGCCGGGCGGCGCGGGCACGCGGCACCTGATCGACCGCACCGTGCTCGATGCGCTCGGCTCCGGCGGTTTTCTCGTCAACGTGTCGCGCGGCAGCGTTGTCGATACCGCTGCTTTGGCAGACGCGCTGCGCGAACGGCGCATCGCGGGCGCGGGACTCGACGTGTACGAAGGCGAACCCGAGCCGCCACGCGCGCTGACGGATCTCGACAATGTCGTGCTGACGCCGCACATGGGCGGTTGGTCGCCCGAGGCGCTCGATCGGTCGGTGCAGCAGTTTCTCGACAACGCGGCGCGGCATTTCGCGGGGCAGCCGGTGTTGACGCCGGTGTGATGGCCGCGGGGCGGGCGCGGATCAGCTTGCCTGCCTGCAGAATTCCCAATAGAACTCCGGCAGGTTCGCCGGCCTGTCGGCATCGAGGTCGATCCAGCCGAACTGGTTGTGCTCGTCGCTCAGTACGATGTCGTGACGATCGACCTGACACTCGAAGCACACGATGAGCACGCGCTTGCCCGGTACGACCTCGCACGAGCGGCTCGCCACGTAGCGGAGCGCCGACGCGACGATCCCGCATTCTTCCCGCACTTCGCGCGTGACGGTTGCTTCGAGCGATTCGCCCTCTTCGGGCCAGCCGCCCGGCAACTCCCATTCGTCGCGTGGATTGCGCAGGAACAGGACCGAGCGTCCGTCACGGACGATGGCTTTCGCGCTGAGGGGGATCATATGGGTTCACCGATTGCGTTTGACTGTCGCAGCCTATAGGGCCTGTTCACGCTAATAACGGGCTTGCGAACGTGCCTTGCCGGCTGCAGTGCAAGAAGCAAGGAGCGCCGTTTGGCCGAGCCAAACAAGCGACGCGCGACGCCGCAATGCGGCCGGCAAGGCACGTTCCCCTGTTTGGAAAAAATCATTCGTGGGGCTGGCCCCCAGAAGGGCCGATCGCCGCGTCATGCTCCTCGCGAATACGTCGAGTATTCGCTTCGTCGCATTCCTTGCGCTCGGCCCTTCTGGGGGCCAGCGCAAGCCCGTTATTAGCGTGAACAGGCCCTGGGTGCTCCCTTCTTGCAGCGATCCCCCGCCTGCGCCAACGAACGCGCAGACGGGGGAGGCGGCGCCGTTACGCCGGCAGCCGGCGTGCGATTACACGCCTGCCGACGACGAAGCCAGCGGCACCGTCACCGACGTGCCGGCCGGATCGAGCGTCAGGCCCGTGCCCGGCGTCGGCCGCAGCGTCGCCTCGTAGTCGCTGGAGAGGACGACGAGCCCGAGCCGGTGGCCGGCTTCCAGCTTGTAGTCGCGCGGCATGAACGTCAGCTTCAGATCGTACGGCAAGCCGGGCAGCACCGGTTCCGACAGCCACTCGGACAGCCGGTTGCGCGGGTCGGTCCAGGCACGTGTGACGATCGTGGCCGTGCCGTCCGGCGCGCGATCGACCAGCAGTGCCGTCACGTTGGCGACGCCCGTGAAGGTCAGCCTGACGCGGGCGGTCGCGGCGCCGGAGAGGCGGGTCGCGGCCGTCAGCGGCGCGGTTTCGAAGCGGCTGCGGTTTTCACCCGTCGGCGTGTTCGCCAGCGTGAGCGCCGGAATGCGCGCATCGTCGGTGAAGCGCGTGAGCGGGCCGCCGGACGGCAGCCGCAGCAGCGTGCCGGTGCCCGCGCCGTCGCCGCCCGCGAAATACGTGACCGGCGTCGCACGGCGTGCGGCCCAGTCCGCCTCCTTCAGCAGCGTGCCGTCGGCCTGCTCGATCACCGCGCGCGGATCGCGTTCGACGCCGTTGTTGTAGCCGATCAGGTAGCGCGTGAACCAGCGGTTCACCTCCGCGGTCCACGCTTCGCCCATCGCCGGTACGCGCGTCGGGTCGGTGTGCTTCAGGCGGTGCAGCCACAGCTGCGTCGGCACGCCCTGGCGCCGCATCGCGAGATACCACGACGTCGACTGGTCGACGCGCACGTTGTCGTCGGTCAGCCCCTGCGCGACGAGTGCCGGTGCAACCGCGAACGCGGTCGGGATCTCGCGCGCGGCCCAGAACGGCGAGTAGTCGCCGGTCTTGCGGTCTTCCTGCTGCAACGCTTCGTCGATCAGGTGCGTGCAGCGCTCGGGATGCGCGTTCGTCAGCAGCGCCTTGATGTACACGTCGACGTCTTCGCCCTGATAGCCTTCCGGCGCGCGCACGAGCCCGCCCGAGCGGTAGTAGCCGTACATGTTCGTCAGCCCGGCGATCGGTACGATCGCGTCGAGCCCGCGCGTGCGCAGGCTTGCGACCATCTTCGGCAGCGTGCCGTCGTACGACACGCCGTACATGCCGACGTGGCCCGTCGACCAGTTCGCGACGACCGTCTTGCCGTTCGCGTCCTTCGCGGTTGCGTCGCGGCCGAGCCAGCGGATCACCGACGCCATCGCGACAGATTCGTCGCGCGTCAGGATTGTCGGGCAGCCGTCCGAGCCGGCGGTGCCGAGCGAATCCGCGTAGACGATCGTGAAGCCGCGCGGCACGAAGTAGCTCTCGATCCACGAGCGGCCGGCGGCGGCCGCTTCGACCTGCTGCAGCATCCGCGACTGCGGTGCGGCGGCCATGATGCGCGTGGACGCCGATACCGGTGCGCCGGCAGCCGCGGCCGGATGCGGCGTGCCGTCGAGTTCGACGTCGACGTTGTGGTCGGGGCTGTCGGCAAGCCCCGCGTAGTACGGGCTCGCGAGCACGATGACGGGCGTGCGTGCGCCGTTCGCGGTTTCGGACGGCCGCACGATGCGCACATGAATGCGGTCGCGCGTGCCGTCGCCGTCGGAATCGACCGGCGTGTCGACCCACGCGTTTTCCTCGATCGTGCCGCCCGACAGCGACGGCTGCACCTGGCCGTTGCTGATCACCGGCTTGTAGCGTCCGTTGCTGGCCGGATTCGCGTACGGGACGCCGGACGGCGACACGTGCGACGCGAGCGACTGCGCATCGGCTGCCGCTGCGGCTGCTGCCCCCTCCTGTTGGCCCTGCGCGAGTGCGGATACACCCGCCACGCTGCCGTCGTCGCCGCCGCACGCGGCGAGCGTCGTGGCGGCCACGAGCGCGGGAAGCCACGCGCGCCGGAATCCGGTTCGATGAATGTTCATTGAATCGACCTCGTCTCTTGTGATTGTCTGGAACCGGCGCGGCTCGCGATACACCCCCTGCGGCCTGGCCGGGTACTGCGTCGGATGAAGCGGAACTGCACCATCAAAAGCGGCGGACGGGACGCACGGGCGTCTCGCCCCGAGCGGAACGCGTCAGCGCAGCGGCACCACGGAGTGAATGCAGGAGTGCGAATCAAATGTGGGCATGCCCGAGCTTCCTTCAGGTTTCAGATGAAACGGAACGGCACGATGCGATGAGGCGGGAATGTTGCGAACGGCGGTGCAGCAACGGCAGGAAAGCGCGATGTAAGTCGGCGTGGCTGGCCGGATTGCTTTCCGGAAGCTTGCGCAAAAGTTATCTCAGTGAAATGTTCGTGTCAAACTTTTTTAGCTTTGGTCAAACAAAGTTTCGGCGTGTGCGCGGCATGTCGTCTCAACTTCCGTGGCATCCGTCCGTAAACCGTGACAAACAGTCTTGAAGAAGAGAGAGAGGGCAATGACGATTTCGGTCACGGCAGCGGGCGGCCTGTCGCTCGCGCAGATGGCACAGGCGGCGCTCGACGGGCGCCAGGACACGGATGCGACGGGCTCGGGGAATCCGCCAGGTCAGCCGCTTACCGTCAGGGCGCTGGATCCTGAAGCGATGCAAGCGGCGCTGACGAAACAGTTGTCAATGGTCGGCGACCTGACGATGAAACTGCGCGGCGTGACCGACCCGCTCGCGGCGAGCATGCAGGAGATCGTCGCGAAGCGCCCGGATCTGGCGGACGCGTCATTCGACTTCACGACCGACAACGGCCAGATCAAGGTCGAATCGACGAGCCTTGCGGAAACCGATCGCGCCTGGATCGAGTCGACGCTGAACGCGAATGCCGGCCTCGTGCTCGCGACGAACGCGTTTCACGAGCAGGCCGTCGACCTCGCCGCGCAGGGGGCGGCCGTGCGTGGCGACACGTTCACCGACGGCGACCGCGCGGCAGCCGGCCGGAGCGCCGATGCGCGCTTTCACTTCATGAGCCTGCTCAACGCGTCCGTCGCGCGCAACCAGCCGCTGGCGTCCGGCGAGCACCTCGTTGCGCAAGACGGCACGCCGCTGACGGTCGGGCAGTCGGCCGGCACCGCGCGCGGCACACTCGCCTTGCTGAATACGGCACGCCAGCTGTCGTCCGGCACGGCGATCCTGGTCGACCGGTCGGGTCGCGAGACAGCCGGCATGCGTGCCGAACTCGTCGACGTCGGCCTCGACGTGCTTGCCGGCTACACGCCGGACGGCGGCAGTAGCGTCGGTTTCCACGAGACGGCATAACGCGCGGCCTATTCGTCGCGCAGGGCCTCGGCCGGCCGCACGCGGGCGGCGCGCCAGCTCGGATACAGCGTCGCGACGCACGACATCAGGAACGCGGCCGCGGCGATCTCGATCACGTCGACCGCCGCGAGCTTCGACGGCAGCGAGCTGAGGAAGTACACGGACGGTGTGAGGAAGTGGATGCCGAGCAACCGTTCGGTCGCCGGCAGCACCCACGGGATGCTGACCGCGATCGCGCAGCCGAAGGCGACGCCCGCGAGCGTGCCGGCGAGGCCGATCGTCATCCCCTGGATCGCGAAGATCTTCATGATCGACCGGGGCGGCGCACCGAGCGTGCGCAGGATCGCGATGTCACCCTGTTTCTGCGTGACGGTCATCACGAGCGACGACACGAGGTTGAACGCGGCGACCGCGACGATCAGCATCAGGATCAGCGACAGCATCCGCTTCTGCAGCCGCTCGGCTTCGAACCACGTGCGGTTCTGCCGCGTCCAGTCGCGGATGTACAGGTCGCCCGACAGCGTGCGCGACAGCGCGAGCGCGATCTCCGGCGCGCGCTGCAGATCGTCGAGGCGCAGCCGGACGCCGGTCGGCGCGGGCACGTTGAACAGTTTCTGCGCGTCGCGGATATGAATGTACGCGAGCGCGCTGTCGTACTGGTAGTGGCCCGACTCGAACGTGCCGACCACGTTGAACTGGCGGAACTGCGGCAGCGCCTCGCCGATGCGTGCGGTGTTGCCGGGCGCGAAGAACGTGATGCGGTCGCCGATCTTCACGTGCAGCGCATCGGCGAGCGCCGAGCCGAGCACGATGCCCATTCCGCCCGGCACGAGCGCGTCGAGGCGGCCGGTCTTCAGCTTGCGCGCGATCTCGGACACGCGCGGCTCGAGCACGGGGTCGATGCCGCGCAGCGCGACGCCCGTCACGCTGCCCGCGTTCGTCAGCAGCGCCTGCGCGTCGACGTACGGCGCGATCGCGCGCACGGCCGGGTTCTGCAGAGATTCGTGCGCGGTGAGCCGCCAGTCGGGCATCGCGCCGGACGGCGAGAAGATTTCCACGTGCGCGAGCACCGACAGCATCCGGTCGCGCACTTCGGTGCGAAAGCCGTTCATCACCGACAGCACGACGATCAGCGCGGCGACGCCGAGCGCGATGCCGGCCATTGCGGCGCCGGCGATGAACGACACGAAGCCGTCGCCGGCCGAGCGCCGGCCGCCGCGTGCGTAGCGCAGCCCGATCTGCCATTCGAACGGGAGTTTCAAGCGGTTTCCTTTCATTTCGATTCGATCCTGCCGAGCCGCGCATTCTAGCGAACGCGGCGCGGCCGTGTGCAGCGGTCGCGCCGTGGACCGAAATCCGCCCGACCGGCCGGTCACCGGGCGGCGTTGCGTGCCGGCACACCGATATTTCCATCGTTTCGGGTCTGATCGATAATGGCGGCCAGCATCCGGTCGAACATACCAGGCAATACGGCGCAACCGGGCCGCGCCGTCACAGACCCATAACAATTCGGGGAAGGTTGCCGCGTCGGCAGCAGGTCCTTGACAAGGAAATAACAAATGGATTTGCTGCGCTTCCTGCTGCTCCTGCCGATTCGCGTCGCAGGTTTCGTGTGGTGGCTGCTCGGCAGCGCGCTGCGGCCGCTGGTCGGCGACGTATCGTGGACGGCGCCCGCGTGGATGGGCATCACCGTCGCGGCCGTGCGCCGCCGCCCGTGGCATGCCGGCGGCCTCGTGCTGCTCGCGGCCGCGCTCGGCTACGGCGGGTACTGGTTCAAGCACCGCCCGAAGCCGCCCGAGCCCGAAACCGTCAGCTTTACCGTGAAGGCGCCGGCGATCACGACCTACGAGGTCGACGACACCGACAAGCCGAAGATCACCGTGCATCCGCTCGAAGTCGTGTTCGCGCAATCGGCCGCGCCGATCGAGCAGGTCGGCAAGCCGGCCGGCGACGGCATCGAGATGACGCCCGCGCTGAAGGGCGCGTGGGAGTGGGTAGACGACAAGACGCTGCGCTTCACGCCGGCGGCCGACTGGCCGGTCGGCGCGCACGTCGAGGTGCGTTTCGCGGTGCACCGCGTGTTCGCGCCGCAGGTGACGATGCATGACGACCGATTCTCGTTCGACCTGCCGGCGTTCGCCGCCACATTCGGCAACAACGAGTTCTACCAGAACCCAGACAATCCGGCGGAGAAGCAGGCGCTGCTGCAGTTGCGCTTCAACTACCCGGTCGATCCGGCCGAATTCGAGAAGCGCATCGGCCTCGTGCTGGTCGGCCGCGATGGCAAGACCGCGTCGCCGCTGCGCTACACGGTCAACTACGACAAGATGAAGACGGGCGCGTGGGTCTACTCGCAGCCGCTCGAGATCCCGCGCGATCCGTTGTCGGTGCGGCTCGACGTCGACAAGGGCGTGAAGAGCGTGCGCGGCGGCAACGGCACGCCGGACGTGCTGCACGCGTCGGTCGGCGTGCCGGGGCTGTACAGCCTGTCGATCGGCAACGTCGCGCCGACGCTCGTCGACAACGAGCGCTATGAGCCCGAGCAGGTGCTCGTCGCCGAAACGTCCGACGGCGTGCGCAGTGCCGATCTCGCCGCGCGCGCGAAGGCGTGGGTGCTGCCGAAGCGCAAGCCGGGCGTCGATCAATCCGACGACGATCCGCCGTACGAATGGAACGTGGCCGACATCAGCGATGCGGTGCTGAAGCAGTCGAAGCCGCTGCCGCTCGAAGCGGTGCCGACCGAGAACGATTTCGCGACGCTGCAAAGCTTCAAGTACCACGCGACGCCGGGCGAGCGCGTCGTCGTGCGGTTCGAGGGCGACCTGAAATCGGCGGGCGGCTACCTGCTCGGCAAGCCCGTGACGAGCGCGTTCACGGTGCCCGACTATCCGAAGCTGCTGCGCTTCATGGCCGACGGCTCGCTGCTGTCGATGAGCGGCAGCAAGCGATTGTCGGTCGTGTCGCGCAACCTGCCGGGGATGAAGGTCGAGATCGGCCGCGTGCTGCCCGACCAGATCCAGCATCTCGTGAGCTTCAACAACGGCACGTACGCGCGGCCCGAGCTGTCCTATTCGTTCAGCGAGGATCACATCGTCGAGCGCTTCGTGCAGACGCGTGCGTTCCCGGCCGGCGAGCCCGGCAAGGCGCATTACGAAGGCATCGATCTTGGCCAGTACCTGAAGGGCGGCAAGCGAGGCGTGTTCCTGCTGCACCTGTCGAAGTACGATCCGGCGGCCGAGAAGAAGAAAGCCGACGACGCGAAGGACGGCGATGCATCGTCCGGCGACGGCAGCCAGGATCAGTCGGACAACGCCGATTCGGGTGACAGCAGCGGCAACGGCGACGACAGCGACAGCGCGCTCGGCGATACACGCCTGATCGTCGTGACCGATCTCGGGATGCTGGTCAAGCGTTCGCTCGACGGCAGCCAGGACGTGTTCATCCAGTCGATCCGCACGGGCAAGCCGGTTGCGGGCGCAACGGTGTCGGTGCTCGCGGTGAACGGCCAGGCGCTGTTCACGCAGACGACCGCTGCCGACGGCGTCGTGCATTTCCCTGCGTTCAAGGGGCTCGACCGCGAGAAACGTCCGCAGCTGTATGTCGTGAAGAAGGACACCGACCTGTCGTTCCTGCCGGTGGCCGGCCGCGACCGCCAGCTCGATTTCTCGCGCTTCGACGTCGACGGCGAGCGCAACGCGACCGGCCAGGGGCAGCTCTCGGCGTACCTGTTCTCGGATCGCGGCCTGTACCGGCCCGGCGATCCGTTCCACATCGGCCTGATCGTGCGCGCGGCCAGCTGGGCGCGCAGCCCGGCCGGCGTGCCGCTGCAGGCGGAAATCGTCGATCCGCGCGGCATCACCGTCGAGCGCAAGCCGGTGACCGTCGACGCGACGGGCTTCACCGAGCTCGGCTACACGACCGCCGAAACGGCGCCGACCGGCACGTGGACGGTCAACCTGTATATCGTGAAGGACGGCCAGCCGGGCGCCGAGCCGATCGGCAGCACGACCGTGCAGGTGAAGGAGTTCCTGCCCGACCGGATGAAGGTCGACGCGAAGCTGTCGCAGCAGGTCGTCGAAGGATGGGTGAAGCCGAAGGGGCTGAAGGGCATCGTCGATGCGCAGAACCTGTTCGGCACGCCGGCGGAGAAACGCCGCGTCGCGGCGACGCTGACGCTGCGCCCCGTGTGGCCGTCGTTCCGCAGCTGGCAGGGCTATCACTTCTTCGATGCACGCCGCGCGAAGGAGGGCTATACGACGACGCTGCAGGACGGCACGACCGACGACCACGGCCATGCCGAGTTCGATCTCGATCTCGACAAGTACGCGGACGCGACCTACCAGCTGTATTTCCAGGCGAAGGCGTATGAGGCGGAAGGCGGCCGCAACGTTGCCGCGAACGCGCAGACGCTCGTGTCGAACAACGACTGGCTCGTCGGCTACAAGTCGGTCGACGATCTCGGCTACGTAAAGCGCGGCAGCCCGCGTACGGTGCGGCTCGTCGCGATCGATCCGGGCGCGAAGGCGATCGATGTGAAGGACTTGCGCGCGCAGCTCGTCGAGGAGCGCTACGTGTCGGTGCTGACGAAGCAGGATTCCGGCGCGTACAAATACGATTCGCGGCTGAAGGAAGTGCCGGTCGACGAGAAGCCGCTGGCGATTCCGGCCGCGGGGCTCGACTTCGCGCTGCGCACCGACAAGCCGGGCAGCTATGCACTCGTGATCCGCCGCGCGGACGGCACCGCGGTGAACCGGATCGAGTATTCGGTCACCGGCGCCGCGAACGTCACGCGCTCGCTCGACCGCAACGCCGAGCTGCAGGTGAGCCTCGCGAAGCACGACTTCAAGCCGGGCGAGCAGGTGGAGATCGCGATCCGCGCGCCTTATGCGGGCAGCGGCCTGATCACGATCGAACGCGACAAGGTGTATGCGCACGCGTGGTTCCATGCGGACACGACGAGCTCGATCCAGCACATCACGGTGCCGGCCGGCTTCGAAGGCAACGGCTACATCAACGTGCAATACATCCGCGACCCGTCGTCCGACGAGATCTTCATGAGCCCGCTGAGCTACGGCGTCGTGCCGTTCTCGGTGAACCTCGACGCGCGCCGCAACGCGGTGACGGTCGATGCGCCGGCGCTCGTGAAGCCGGGCGATACCGTCAACTTCACCGTGCATTCGGCGAAGCCCGCGAAGGTCGTCGTGTTCGCGGTCGACGAGGGCATCCTGCAGGTCGCGCGCTACAAGCTCGGCGATCCGCTGAAGTTCTTCTTCCGCAAGCGGATGCTCGAAGTCGGCACATCGCAGATTCTCGACCTGATCCTGCCGGACTTCGAGAAGCTGATGGCGATGGCCGCGCCCGGCGGGGACGCCGACGATGCGATCGGCCGCCAGCTGAACCCGTTCAAGCGCAAGCGCGACAAGCCGGTCGTCTACTGGTCGGGGATCGTCGACGTGAACGGCGATACGCGGTTGAGCTACACGGTGCCCGACTACTTCAACGGGAAGCTGCGCGTGATGGCCGTGTCGGTGTCGCCGGACCTGGTCGGCACGTTCGAAGGTGCGACAACGGTGCGGGGCGATTTCGTGCTGTCGCCGAACGTGCCGACGACGCTCGCGCCCGGCGACGAGGCCGACGTCAGCGTCGGTGTCGCGAACAACCTGACGGGCGTCGGCAACCAGCCGGTGCCGGTGGCCGTCACGCTGAAGACGGGCCCGCAGCTGCAGGTGATCGGGCCGGCGACGCAGAACGTCGCGCTCGCGCCGCAGCATGAAGGCGTCGCGATGTTCCGCGTGAAGGCAACCGATACGCTCGGCTCGGGCGCGCTGTCGTTCGGCGCGCGCTATGGCGCGAAGGGGGCGCAGCAGCGCGTCGACGTGTCGGTGCGGCCGGCCGCCGCGTTCCGCACGCAGCTCGACATCGCGCGCGTCGATCCGGGCAAGAAGGCGAGCGTGCCGAACCTGCGGTCGATGTACGACGCGTATGCGTCGCGCGACGCGAGCATCTCGACCGCGCCGCTCGTGCTGTCCGAGGGGCTGTCGTCGTATCTCGTCAACTTCGACCACTACTGCAGCGAGCAGATGGTGAGCGCGGTCGTGCCGCGCGTGTTCGCGGCGAAGTGGCTGTCGGTGCGCGCGCTGACGAGCGCGATGCATGCGCCCGAAGCCGGTGCGGATGCGGCGAACGCGAGCGCGATCACGCAGTTCCTCGGCGTACTGCGCAGCCGGCAGAACGCGCAGGGCGGGTTCGGGCTGTGGAGCGCGACGCCCGATGCCGATCCGTTCGTGTCCGCGTATGCGATGCACGTGCTGCTCGACGCGCACGATCGCGGTGTTGCGGTGCCGAAGGACATGCTCGACGCGGGCAATGCGTATCTGCAGAAGCTCGCCGCGAACGATTCGCTCGGCTCGCTCGACCTGCTGCGGCAGCGCGCGTACGCGGTCTACCTGCTGACGCGCCAGGGCAACGTGACGACCAACAGCCTCGCGGCCGTGCAGAAGCGGCTGCAGGATGCGTACCCGAAGGACTGGAAGAACGATCTCGCGGCCGCGTGGCTCGCCGCGTCGTATCAGTTGCTGAAGCAGGACAAGGAGGCCGCCGCACTGATCGCGAGCCCGCAGGCGTTGCTCGAACGCAAGCGCGCGTCCGACGGCGATTACGTGACGGGTTACTACATCGACCCGCTGACGCGCGACGCGAGCGTGCTGTACCTGCTTGCGAAGCACTTCCCGGATCGCGTGAGCAAGCTGTCGCCGCGCGCGATGGACAACATCGCCGCGCCGCTCGTCGACAACCGCTACAACACGCTGTCGTCGGCGATGACGATCCTCGCGCTCGACGCGTACGCGGCGTCGAACGCGGGCCAGCTCGACCAGCTCGCGATCGACGAGGTGCGTGCGGGTGCCGGCGCGAAGGACGTGTCGTCGATCCAGGCGAACCTCGTACGCTCGGGCACGTGGGCGGCCGGCGCGTCGCGCGTCGACTTCGTGAACGGCAGCGCGCTGCCCGCATGGTGGGTCGCGAGCCAGTCGGGCTACGACCGCGGCACGTCGACGAAGGCGATCAAGAACGGGCTGGAGATCGTGCGCGACTACACCGACACGGACGGCAAGCCGCTGGACAAGATCACGGTCGGCCAGGAGATCGACGTGCACCTGAAGATCCGCGCGACGGGCTCCGCGAACGTCGGCAATGTCGCGATCGTCGACCTGTTGCCGGGCGGCTTCGATCCGGTGATCGCGCCGCCGCCCGCGACCGACGCGCAGGATGGCGACAGCAACGGCGACGGCGGCGCGTCGGCGCCGGTGGCCGATGTACCGTGGCGTTCGCCGATCGGCGTAAAGGGTTCGACGTGGCAACCGCAGTTCGCGGATGTGCGCGAGGACCGCGTGGTGATCTACGGCACCGCGACCACCGACGTGCGCGAATTCGTCTACCGGATCAAGGCGAGCAACGCGGGCCGCTTCGTCGCGCCGCCCGCGTACGGTGAGTCGATGTACGACCGCCGCGTGCAGGCGCAGGCGCCGGGCGGCATGGCACTGACGGTGGA
This sequence comes from Burkholderia sp. BCC1999, assembly GCF_905339975.1. Lineage (NCBI taxonomy): Bacteria > Pseudomonadati > Pseudomonadota > Betaproteobacteria > Burkholderiales > Burkholderiaceae > Burkholderia > Burkholderia sp. BCC1999. The sequence goes on from NZ_CAJPHP010000010.1 coordinate 50,635, forward strand.
GCGCGTGCGATGACGATCCGGCGGCAGCGGCGTTGCAGGCCATGTCGAACGCGCGGAGCATCCGCGCATGGCTGAAGCATCCGTGCTCCGGCGCGCGCTGTACGGCGCCGGCCGCTGGCTGCATCGCTGGCAGAACTGGCTCGTCGGTGCGCTGCTCGTGTTCGGCGCGCTGGCCGCGTGCCGGCTGTGGCCGCATCCGCCGCTGCGCGACTGGAAACCGTCGTCGGTTGCAGTGACGGACGCGCAGGGCCGGTTGCTGCGCCTGACGCTCGCGAAGGACGACCGCTACCGGCTGTGGGTGCCGCTCGACCGGATGTCGCCGCAACTCGTCGAGGCCGTGATGCTGCACGAGGACCGCTGGTTCTGGTGGCATCCGGGCTTCAACCCGTACGGGCTCGCACGCGGCGTGTGGATCACGTACGTGCGCGGCGGCAATCCGCAGGGCGGGTCGACGCTGACCATGCAGCTTGCACGCTCGCTGTGGAAGCTGAACACGCGCACGCCGGCCGGCAAGCTCGTGCAAGTCGCGCGCGCGATGCAGCTCGAACTGTTCTATTCGAAGCGGCAGATCCTCGAAGCCTATCTGAACGACGCACCGTACGGCCGCAACGTCGAGGGTGCGGGCACCGCGAGCGTCGTCTATTTCGACCGGATGCCCGATGCGCTGACGCTGCCCGAAGCGCTCGCGCTCGCGGTGATTCCGCAGGATCCTGCACGGCGCGTGCGCGGCGGGCAGGACGAGATCAATCGCGCGCTCGCCACGTCGCGCAACCGGCTGTATGCGCGCTGGCTGACGAAGCATCCGGGCGATGCGTCGCTGAAGCCGCTGTTCGCGTTGCCGCTTGCGATGCGGCCGCTGTCCGCGCTGCCGTTCGACGCGCCGCATGCGGTCGACCAGGCGCTCGCCGCGCGCAGCGCGTGGCGCACGACGTCGGGCAGCGCGGCAGGCGACGGCGATTCCGGTGCGCAGCTCGTGACGACGCTCGATCTCGATCTGCAGCGCACGCTCGAGCGACAGATCGCGCGCTATGTCGCACGCAACGACACGCGCGGCATACGCAACGCGGCGGCCATCCTCGTCGATACGCGCGACATGGGCGTCAAGGCGCTCGTCGGCTCCGCGAACTTCTTCGACCGCACCATCGACGGGCAGGTGAACGGTACGCTCGCGCGGCGCTCGCCGGGCTCGACGCTCAAGCCGTTCATCTATGCGCTCGGGTTCGACCAGGGCGTGCTGCATCCGCAGACGGTGCTGCGCGATGTGCCGACTTCGTTCGGCCCGTATGCGCCGGAAAATTTCGACGGCCATTTCCTCGGGCCGATCACGGCAACCGACGCGCTGAACCGCAGCCGCAACGTGCCGGCCGTATGGGTCGCGTCGCAGCTCAAGTCGCCTGATCTGTATCAGTTCCTGCAGGAAGCCGGCGTGCGCCGGCTCGCGAGCGCACAGCACTACGGGCTCGCGCTCGTGCTCGGCGGCGGCGAGGTGACGATGCAGGATCTCGCGGCGCTGTACGCGATGCTCGCGAATCGCGGTGAATTCCGGCCGCTGCGGCTGCGCGCGGACGAGCCGGCGCTGCCCGGCCTGCGCTTGCTCAGCGCGGACGCGAGCTACATGACGATGGATATGCTGCGCCAGCACCTGCGCCCCGACGAGACGAGCGGCGCACAGCCGTCGAGCGTGCCGGTGTACTGGAAGACCGGCACGTCATGGTCGTTTCGCGATGCGTGGACGGCCGGCGTGTTCGGCCCGTACGTGCTGGTCGTGTGGGTCGGCAATTTCGACAATTCGACGAATACGGCGTTCGTCGGCGTCGACGCGGCCGCGCCGCTGTTCTTCCAGGTCGTCGACGCGATGAATGCCGAGCGCGCGCTCGTCGAGCCGCCGCGTGCGATGCCGCCGCGGCTGAAGCGCGTGCGGATCTGTCTCGCGAGTGGCGATCTGCCGAACGAGTGGTGTCCGCAGCAGGGCTGGACGTGGTTCATTCCCGGCACGTCGCCGATTCGCGTGAGCACCGTGCACCGGCCCGTCGTGATCGACGATGCGACGGGGAAGGCTGCATGCCCGCCGTACGATGGCAAGCGCACGCATACGGAGATCTTCGAGTTCTGGCCGTCGGATCTGCAGCAGGTGTTCGCTCAGGCTGGTGTCCCACGCAGGCGGCCGCCGCAGAATGCGGACTGTCGCGATGCCGGGCAGGTCGAAGGCGATCCGCCGCGGATCACGTCGCCGCTGCGTGGCAGTACGTATGCGATGCGCGTGAAGCGCACCGAGGAGACGCGCATCGCGTTCAACGCGACGGCCGATGCGAGCGCGCATGCGCTGTACTGGTTCGTCAACGATGCGTACGTCGGTCGCAGTACGCCGGGCGATGTGCTGTTCTGGCAGCCGAGGACGGCCGGCAACTATACGGTGCGGGTGGTCGACGATCACGGGCGCAGCGATCAGCGGCCGTTGGGGGTGGGGCTGGAGCAGTAGCGGGGCGGGCTGTCGGTTGCTGGCGGGGCCGTGGCGTTGCCGTTGGCGGACGATGCGCTCGGGCCGTCCGCTCCGTCAGCCCAACTCGAACGACGTTACCCCGAACACGCGATCGATCGCAATCGCTGGTGCGTCTTGCGTGTACATCCGCGCGGTTTCGAACACGCTCGTCATGCCGTGCGCTTCGGCCAGCGCGACGGCAGCAGGGTTCGTCTCCGGTACGTCCAGCACGACGACCTCGCCGGGCATGCGCGCAGCCAGCGCGCGAAACAGCCCGGTGGCGACATCCGCGTCGTCGGCGAACAGCGGGCCGATCTTGCAGCCGGCCTTGCAGCGGCGTATGACCCCGTATCCAGCGACACGCCCGGCATCGACTGTTGCGAGCGCAACGGCATCCGGCTGCGCAATCCATGCAGAGACGAAACGTACGCGCGCGGCGGGGAAACACTGGCGATCGTACGCAAACAACTGCTCGAACGGTACATCGGCAGCCGCGGTCGCCAGCGCGCATCCGATGCCGCTCACGTGTCCCTGATAGCGGATGTTGCGGTACGCGAGCCGGAAGCCGGATTTCCGGTAGTTCGCCTGCTGCGCAACGACGCCGTCGAGACCGATGTTGCGATCGCCGAGGTAGCGCATGCCGTGCTGCCAGATCCGCATGCCGAATCCTTTGCCGCGAAACCCGGGTTTGACGATGTAGAGCCCGATGAAGCCGAAGCGTTCGTCGTAGGCGATCGCGGCGAGGCATGCGACTGGCACGTTGCGCCAGAAGCCGATGAAGAAGCCGGCCGGGTCCGCTTCCCTGAAACAGTGCGGGTCATGCAGGCCGGGGTTCCAGCCTTCCGCGGCAGCCCATTCGACCGACATGGCGACTTCGTCGGCCGACATGGTGCGCACGACGAAGTCTTCGTCCCGATTCATGGTTCGCTCCGATGCGGCTGATTGACCCATCATAGTGCCGGCGACGGATATCGGCACGGTCATTTCGTGCCGTCACGGGGCTCGAACAGTAGAAGACGACGGCCTGCCGATGCAGGCCCCGACTCAGACGCTGTAGCCGATCCGCAGCACCCCCCATTGCCGTCCGCCGACGACGATGGGTGCGGAAACGTCCTTCATCAGCGCGAAGTTGCCGTTGCCCATGTCGCGCCGATAGGTCTGCAGCAGGAACGGCTTGGTATGCGACACGGAAGTGCGCGCCGTGCGGTCCGTGTAGATCCGGCGATTCCGGCAGTTCGCGGCGTTCCACGCGGCGTCCGCGCGCTGGGGCAGCGAGAATTTCCGGTTGTGGGTCGGCAGGTAGCACTGCCTGTCGAAGCTCGCGCAATAGACGATGCGTGCGTCGATCCCGAGCACCGGCTCCTGGATGGCCGGCAGCATGCGGTCGGTGAAGTCGGTGAAGCGCGTCATGAACTGCTGCGGGTCGGTGCCGGGGATCGGCACGTAGTTCGCGTCGAAGAGCGCGTCGAGTGCGATATCGCCGCGCCCGACCGCTTCCTCGAAGCGCTTGCCGATCGCGGCGGCTGTATTCCGCGCGGTATCGATCAGGCGTGTGTCGGGCGATTCGATGCCGGTCGCGGCCGTGAGTTCGATGAGCGTCTCGGAGACGGAGAGCAGGTTGCCGAGCCGGTCCTTGGCCTGCGAGAAGTTGTCGCTCGAATCCTCGACGCCGGATGCCATCTCGCCGACCTGTTCGTCGAGGCGATGGCATTGCGTCTCGATCTCGTCGGTCAGCGACGCGATCTGTTCGGCCTCGCCGGCGAGCTCGGTGATCGCATGCCCGGTCGCGTGCACGACCTCGCCGATCGTACGCGTGCCCTCGCGCACGCGATGCGCGCGCGCGGCGTTGTCGGTTCCTTCCGCGATCAGGTGTTCGGTCTGCTCGGCAAGGCGCGCGAGGGTCGTCTCGATCTGGGCCGTCGCCTGTCCGGTCTTGGCGGACAGGTTCTTGACCTCGGCTGCGACGACGGCGAAGCTGCGGCCCGAATCGCCGGCGCGGGCGGCCTCGATCGCGGCGTTCAGCGCGAGCAGGTGGGTCTGTCGCGCGATCACGGAGATCTCTTCGGACACGGCCCGTACGTGATCGAGCGCGTCGCGCAGCGCGCCCATCTGGTTGCCGATCGACGTGACGCCCTCGACGAGTCCGTGGATGTCGGCGAGCGACGCCTCGATCGTCTGTTGCGACTGGTGGACCGCGTTCGATGCATTCGCGCTCACGGCGCGCACCTGCTGCGCGGCCTCGGCGATCCGGTGGTTGCCGCGCAACGTGACGGCGGCCGATTCGCGCAGCGTGTGGCAGACCTCCGCCTGTCTGGCGACGCGGGCCGCGACTTCCTCGACGTGACCCGACACATCGCAGATCTCGATGCCGAGCCTGCCGGCCTGCTCGGCGATGTCGCCGACGAGCGCGCGCGACAAACGGTGGCCGCGGCCGATTCCGAAGAAGTTCACGTTGCTGGGTCTCCTGGTGGATGCGCTTGGCCGGTCATTGACGAGTTTTGGGCGTGCGCTCCTGACATGACGGCTGCGTAGCCGCCGACTTGAGGTCGGGTAAACGTCTAGACCGGCACGGTGCGTTGTCCGTTTTTGCGCGGCCGTCTTCCGACGGCCGGGGGCCGGACGAGCGGGTACCGGTCATCCGGCCGGATGCGCTCGTCGGAACAGGTGATGGATGCCGGCGCTTGGCCGACCCTCGTGCCGGGCGCGACACGACGCGGCAGCTTCGCCGCGCCGCATCGCGCCGGGGTGTTACTTCGCGGAGCTCGCGCTGACCTTCGCGAAGTCCAGGCTGCCGAAGCCCGTATCGTCGTCCCAGCCGGCCTTCGCGGTATAGCCGTGGCTGCTATAACCGTTGTTGCCCGAGGTCACGTCGTGGAGCAGCGACGTATTGGTCGGGAGGTTCTGGTAGAACGCCGACGTCGGCAGGCCGAGGCTGTTGTTGTTCGCCGATTCGACCCGCGCCCAGCCGCCGACGAAGATCGGCGAAGCGAGGCTCGTGCCGCCGACGAGCTGGTTGGTCTGCCCGTTGATGACGATGTACGCGCCTGTCGATTGCGCGGCGTCGAACGCTACGTCGGGCACCACGCGCTTCGTCACCGTGCTGCCGAGCGCGGCCGTCTGCCAGCTCGGCGCGGTTTCGAACGCGCTCACCCCGCCGCCCGTCGCCCAGATCCGCACCGCGTTGTCGACCGGGTTGCCGTTGCTGTCGAGATCCGCGTACGCGACGCCTTCGTTCCACACGGTTTCGCCGGCCCACGTCGTGGTGCCGGTGGTCGAGAGCGTCGTGCCACCGACCGCGACGACATACGGCGAACTCGCGGGCGACGACACGCTGTACTTCGACAGGTTGATCGTCGTCCTGACCGACGTGCCGTTGTACGTGCCGATATAGCCGGGCGCGCCTTGCGGCGACGTCGACCATTGATAGACGCCCGCGTCGCCGGCCGAGACCGAGAAGACCTGGCCCTGCGCGACGGCCTGCTTGAACACCGCGTCGTCGGCGGCGAGCGAGCCGTCGGAGTTCGCGGCGGTTTCGTCGAGGCCGAGCGACACGTTGATGACGGTCGCCTTGTTGTCGGTCACGGCCTTGTTGTACGCCGCGGTCAGCGTCGCGTCGGTGAGGCCGCTGTCGCTGCTGTCGCCGTTCACCGCCGAGTAGAAGATCAGCTGCTTGACGCCGCCGGACGTGCCGATGATGTCCTGGCTGTCGAGATCCCATTCGCCCGGATCGCCGTCGTCGGCCAGCGTGCCCGACCCGCCCGCGACCACCGCCGTGTTGACGGTCGCCAGACCGGCATTCTGCGTGAAGGTGTTCAGGTCGGCGATGGTCTGGGTCATGTCGCCCCAGGTGATGATGCCCACCGTGGTGTTGGTCGCGGCAGGCAGGCCGCTCGCATCGTAGATCTTCGCGAAATCGGTCGGCTGGTGGCCGACCTGCTGCGACGCGGCAGTCGCATTCTTCGCGATCTTGTTCGGTTCGATGACGGCGGCCGGCGCGAAGCGGTGGAGCAGGCGGTGCGGCACGGCGGCGTTCTGCAGGCCGAGCACCGCATCGACGACCGGGCCGAGCGACGCCGGGATCAGCGCGGCCGAATCGTTCGCGAAGACGGGCTTGCCGCGATAGTTGAAGCGCTTGATGCTCGCGTGAAAGCCGTTTTGCGCGTTGCTCGCGTTGCCGTCGGCGGAGACCAGCGTGTTGTTCTCCGACACCGTGACGTTGCTGAAGCCGTTCGCCTTCAGGTGGGCCACGACGGCCGCGACCTGATCGTCGGTCGGCGCGAAGCGCGCCTTGAACTGGGCGGGCGTCAGGTACTTGCGATAGTTCGCGCTGCCTGGCTGGTTGACGTCGCGCAGGAACGCGTCGAGCTGGTCGGTGTTGCGGTTCTTCAGCACCACGGTGACATGCAGCGGCTGGCTCAGTTCGAGCGGCGTCACGTGCGTGTCGGTGAGCGCGGGCGTGCCGATGCTGTTGAGCGAGTATGCAGGCTGGGCCTGCGACGCGGCCGAAGCAGCCGCGGTGGGCGCGTTCGACAGCAGGAAAGCGGTGGTGCGGGTCGGCACCCAGCTGGTTGCGGCCTGGGCGGGCAGCGGTGCCAGCGTGGCGGCTACCGCGAGGGGCAGTGCGGCGAGGGCAAAGCGTTGCGAGAGTGTGCGATTGACGTGCTGAGTTCTCTGCATTGTGAGCTCCGAGATTTCGACGAAGAACCGGCGCAGCGCGCGACCCGGATCGCGGGTAGCGGCAGGGCGGCGCATGCAACCTGACGCAAGACCGGACCGACCGGCGTGATTCAAGGCGACATAAGTTTTCCTCCCCCTCCCACCATCAAGACTGGAGGCCGGTCCAGGTATCGGATTCGCTCATCGCGAACGTCGATGCCGCGCACGGTCCTCTATCGTGCCGGCCCGCGTCGCCGCAACGGCGCGCGTGCCGACCTTCTCGTTCCCTGCAATCTGCTGCGAATGCACTTCAACGCGTTATCACTTAATTAGGAATCCAATGTATGTAATCCGTATAAACGGGCGATGCATTGTCGGTCGCCGACGGGGTACGCGTGTTTCGTGTGAGGTGCTGCGGGCGAGATCGAATGTCCCGGTCAGCCGGGTGAGATGTCGATATCGTCCTCGTCCGCCTGAAGCGGAGCGGGATGACCGGTGAAGCGGGAGCTTTGCGTCGCGAGCAGATATCGCGACTTACGAATTGGCTACCGTCCTTGCAAGACGTAATAAAAACGGAAGTTAATTGTCGGGTCGTTGATTTCCCGATGTGAATTCGATTTCGCGGCGGTATTTCTTGCGGGGAAAGATAGCAAGAAAGAAAACGACGCGTCAAACTTTTTTTGATTAGATTTAAAAAGTTTAGATAATCGCTTCAAAGCGTGTTTTTTATAAACGCGAAGCGATTATGTAAGTCATTCGTCATCCTTGACGAGTGAGGCTTGACGCAGTCCGGGCGAAGCTCGGGCGTTGCGAACAGACGCTGCTGCCGCTGCAATTTCGCGGTGGCGTTTGAAACCGGTTCTCGAGGTTTGCTTGATGGCGTGAGCGGGGAAGCGCGCGTCCGGCGCAACGCCCGATTCTCCTTGATTCAAACGGGACATATCGCCCGTATTTGCGTGGAACACGCATCGTGTTGCGCGGCATCTTCTTGTCCTTCTCGCCGGCTTTCGCGATTCCGGCAGCGGCGCGCCGATCGCGCGCCATGTGCCATGCATCACTGGCTGGCGATCACCCGTCATCCGCCTTCGCCTGCAGATCCTTCAGCCCCTGGATCACGACCAGCAGCGCGCGCCCGTGCTCGTCCGACCCGTCCCATGCGTCGACGATCGCGTCGCGCAGCAGGTCGTTATAACGACGGCGCGACGGCTCCGTATCGACTCCATAGAAACTGCATAGCTTGTTGAATGGCGCGCTGCGGCGCAGCCGCCGCCCATTCGATAGCCGCAGGCGCGATACGGTCGGCTGGCTGACCCCGGAAAGTCGCGCAATTTCGCTGGACGAGCGTGTATCTGCCATCAGACGGCGCAACAGGTCTTGAACGGGAAAATCTTGGTCCGGGGCTTCCATGCGATGCATTATACCTATACAGTTACGGCTGTTGAATGGGCTTGCTGTCACCAGCGAGGCTGTATCCCGAGAAAGTTGATGACACTGAAACACCTCCCACCCACGTTCTGCTGGACCAAGATCGGTACCGAGTCCGGCGAGGAACTGCCGACCGTCGTGCTCCGCAAGGAATGGGAGCGCCGGCTCGGGGGCGGGCGTTTTCTGTGGGGCATCAACCAGCCGCTCGGCAGCAGTGCGCAAGTCGCCGCGCATCGCACGGGCTCGCTGCTCGCGCTGTTTTCGCCGGTCGCCTCGCGCCCGCGCGCGGGCGAGCGCAAGGACGCGCTGCTGTGGAATGCCTGGGTCGACGCGAGCGGGCAAGTGCGGCCGTTGCCGCCGCATACGTTCATCGCCAGCCGCTCGACATTGCCGTCGGGCCGGCGCCGCGAACAGCACTACGCACTCGTGTGTGCGTCATCCACCGCGCTGACGGTCGGCACGCAGTTGCGCGTGTTTCCCGATCATCTGCGCAGCGTGAGCACCGGCAAGCCGCTCGGTGCCGCACAGGGTGCGGCCGTGGTCGATTGTGTCGGGCGTGCGAAGGAGCAGACGGGCAAGAGCTATCCGCTCGCGCTGTCGGTCGAGCTCGAGGCACCGTATTTCGTGCGGCTCGCGCAGCCGTGCGTACTGAAGGCGCGCGATCTCGCGGAAGTGAACAAGGCCACGCGCGCAGGCGATTTCGATCGCTTCGTTGAACTCGTCGCGCGCCTGCGCGGCCGTTCGCCGACGGACGCCGTGCGCGGCGTCACGCGCGATCTGTTCGACGTGCCGCCGATCGAAACGGCGGCCGCGTATGTTGCGCCCACGCATGGGGCGCGCTTGCGCAACCGTCCCGCGGCCGAGCATCCGCGCGATCTCACCGGCGACCTGTTCGACCTGTCGCCGGGAGAAGTGGCTGCATTTGCAGGGCTTGCCCATCCGCGCATCGGGCGCGCGTGACGAACAGCGAGAAGCCGGTCGCGCAAGACTTTGTTGCAATCTCGCCGTAGCGGATCGGCGGGCGCAGAGGGACAATCGGCACGAAGCGCGCTGCGCGGCGGCCGACGCGTCGACGCGCGATGGGTCGCGGTTCACGCCGCCGACATGCGCACCACGCACACTGAGCGTCGGCGTGCTTCACACTGCAATCCTGAGGGAGGAGTGTCGATGTCGACCCACATCTGTTCGCGGGAAGCGCAGGCCGCGCAACGCTTTGTCGAAGCCACGCGCAACGTCGACCAGGCGTTTCGCGCGGTGCGTGGCGAAAGCGATGACGAAGCTTCGTCGGCCGAATACGCACGCGCGATGTCGCGCCTCGATCGCGCACTCGACGAGCTGGCGCGTGCCCAGGAATTTTTCGATCGCATCGTTGGCGCAGACACCGCGCACGGCAACTGACCGATTCGTCGCTGCCGTTTTTTTCGCGCGTCGGGCGACGCGCGAGCCACCTCATGCCGGGCGTGTTGCCCGGCATGTCAGTCCATCATCCCGCTCCGACTTCAGACCTTGCGGCCTTCGACCGGATAGCCGGGATCGGTGTAGCCGTGCGTCGATACGTGCCCGGGCGGCACGAGTGCATCGACGAATCGTTCGTCGTCGGGGCCGAGTTCGAGCGTCAGCGCATCGATGTAGCTGTCCCAGTGCGCTTCGGTGCGCGGCCCCGCGATCGTGGAGCTGACGATGCGGTTCTTCATGACCCACGCCAGCGCAAACGCGACCGACGTCGTGCCGCGTGAAGCCGCGTGAGCGGCCACCTGCTGCGCGATATGCAACGATTCGGGCCGCCATTCCGTCTGCTGGATGCGCCGGTCGCCGCGCCCCGCGCGTGAATCGGCGGGCGGCTGCGCATCCACCGCGTACTTGCCGGTCAGCACGCCGCGCGCGAGCGGGCTGTACGGCACGACGCCGATCCCGTAATGCGCGGCGGCCGGAAGCTGTTCGACTTCGGCCGAGCGATCGACGAGGTTGTACAGCGGTTCGCTCGCGACCGGACGATCGATGCCGAGCTGATCGGCGAGCCGCACGATCTCGGCGATACGCCAGCCCTTGAAGTTCGACAGCCCGAAGTAGCGCACCTTGCCTTGCCGGATCAGGTCGGCGATCGCGCGCATGCCTTCGTCGAGCGGGGCGTCGGTCAGCGCGCGATGGAAATAGAGGATGTCGATGTAATCGGTGCCGAGCCGCTTCAGGCTCGCGTCGACCGATTCGAAGATCCATTTGCGCGACTGGCCCTGCCGGTTCGGCCCGGCGTCCGGCCCGGCCGGATAGCCGAATTTCGTCGCGACGATCCAGCTGTCGCGACGCGGCGCGATCGCGCGGCCGACGACCTGTTCCGAGCGGCCGGCGTGATAGACATCGGCCGTGTCGATGAAGTTGACGCCCTGGTCGAATGCCTTGTCGATGATGCGCGCCGATGTCGCTTCGTCGGTCTCGCCGCCGAACATCATTGCGCCGAGACACAGCGGCGACACCTTGAGCGCGCTGCGCCCGAGATAGCGGTAATCCATGTGAGGCTCCATGCAGGCGTGCGCCTGCCGGTTGAATGAAGGGCCGTGCTTAAACGCCGGCTTCGTCGAACACGCGCTGCGCGATCGGCAGCGCCGAGCTTGCGGTCGGCCAGCCGGAGTAGAACGCGAGGTGCGTGATCGCCTCGATCAGCTCGTCGCGCGTGAGGCCGTTGTCGAGCGCTTTCTTCAGGTGGAACGGCAGTTCGTTGACACGATACAGCGACACGAGGCTCGCGACCGTGACAAGGCTGCGATCGCGCGGCGACAGGCCGGCACGCTGCCAGACGTCGTCGAACAGCACGTTGTCGGTGTAATCGGCGAGGGCGGGCGCGATGGCGCCGAATGCCTTGTGCGCGGGAGAGATCGGTTCGGACATCGAGGGCTCCGGGGGGGGGGGACATGGGGAACACCGACGATGGTAGTCACCGGCACGCCTATCGATAATCCCCAATAATTCGCATGCACTTATCGACCGGATTCATGAATCGCAGCGGGTCGCGGCTGCCCGCGGCCCGGCTCATGCGCGATAGCGCAGCGCATCGACGATCACCGCGAGTGCGCGCGACGACTGCCGCCGACTCGCGTAATACAGGTGATGGCCGGGGAACGTCGGGCACCAGTCGTCGAGCACGCTGTCGAGGCGGCCGGCGGCAACATGCGGCGCCGCGAGTTCGGCGGGCACATACGCGAGCCCGTAGCCCGCGAGTGCCGCGTCGAGCATTTCGTACGTGCCGTTGAACGTGACCTGCCCGTCGACGCGCACCTGCAGCGACTCGTCGCCGCGCGCGAGTTCCCATGCGTACAGCGCGCCATGCGTCGGCAGGCGCAGGTTGATGCCGTCGTGCGCGACGAGATCCTGCGGCGTTTCGGGTCGGGCACGTTCCGCGAAATACGCGGGCGCGCCGACGATCGCCATCTTCAGGTCGGGCGAGATGCGCACGGCGATCATGTCCTTCGCGACCTGGTCGCCGAGCCGCACGCCGATGTCGAAGCGTTCGGCGACGATGTCGGACAGCCCGTAGTCGGTCACGAACTCGACCTTCAGTTCGTGATAATCGCGCAGCATCGGCGCGAGCTTCGGCCACAGCAGCGTGCGGATCACATAGTCGGTCGCGTTGATGCGCACGGTGCCGGCCGGCTTGTCGCGCAGTTCCGCGAGCGCCGACAGCTCGGCCTCGATTTCGTCGAAGCGCGGCGCGAGGTTGCGCAGCAGTCGTTCGCCGGCTTCGGTCGGCGCGACGCTGCGCGTCGTGCGCGTGAGCAACCGTACGCCGAGGCGCGTTTCGAGTGACCGGATCGTGTGACTGAGTGCCGATTGCGACACGCCGAGCTGAGCGGCCGCACGCGTGAAGCTGCGCTCGCGTGCGACGGCGATGAAGGCGAGCAGGTCCGCAAAGTTGTCGCGCGGCATGGAAGGTGTCGGATGGTCGATGCCCGCGCATCGTACCACCACGTGCACCGGGCCGCGCGGCGGCGCGGCGTGCGCGTCAGCCCGCGCGTGTCATGCCCGGCGCGGCAGGTGCGGGACGGTACGCGTAGCCGCGATGCTGGAACGAGGTCGCGAAGAACCGCATCTGGTAGCGGATCGCATTCGCCCAGTAATCCCACGTATGACCGCCGGGCCGCTCCGTGTAGTCGTGCGGCACGCCGAGCGCGAGCAGTCGTTCGTGCAGCGTGCGGTTCGAGCCGACGAATGAATCGTCGCGGCCGCAATCGATCGTCAGGTCGAGATGGGCACGCACGAACGCGCGCGCGCTTTCGACGATCACGTTGCGGTTCCAGAAAGACGGATGGCGTTCGGGATCGCCGAACACGTGATCGATGCCCGGCTCGTCCGCGCAGCAGCGCGGATCGACCGCGCCGCTGATGCTGCCGACCGCGCCGAACGTGTCGGGCCGGTCGAGTGCGATGCGCAGTGCGCCGAAGCCGCCCATGCTGAGCCCGGTGATCGCGCGCGCGCGCTGCGCCGCGATCGTGCGGAAATGCAGATCGACGTAGGACACGACTTCATCGCCGATAAAGGTTTCGTAGCGGCTGCCCGAATCGAACGGGCTGTCGATGTACCAGCTTTCGTGCCCGCCGTCGGGCATCACGAGGATCACGTGATAGCGGTCGGCGAGCGCGGCGATGTGCGTGTTCGACGTCCAGTCGGTATGGTCGCCGCCCGAGCCGTGCAGCAGGTAGACGACCGGATAGCGTTCGTCGCCCCGGTTGCCGCGCGCGTAATCGTCGGGCAGCACGACCGTCGCCTTCAGCGTCTCGCTCATCGCGGCGCTCGGGATCGCGACGACCCGCGCATGAAACGCGAAGGCAGGGCTCGTGACGGCCAGCAGCAGAAGCAGCCAGAAGGTACGCGCCAGGTTCATCGATCCTTGCATGTGTCGACCCAGTCCGGCGCCGTGCGCCGGGAAAACCCTGTTCCGGCGACTCTAGCAACCGCGCCTTTCAACCATATTTCGGCGAATCCTACGAGTTGTCAGGCGGGCGGCGCGCAGACGATGCGCCCGATTGCATCGCGAAACGCATCAGGCCGCTCGGCCGGGATCAAGTACCCGCGGCCCGCGATCGCGTCGAAGCCGGCGCAGCGTGCGAGCGCGCAGTCGGGCACGTGCCAGCCACGCACGTCGAACGTGCCGATGAAGCCGTGAATGAATTCGACGGGCGTGGGCTCGGTCATTCGGCGGATACGGAGGGAAGGGGTGGCAAGTCGAGTTCGACGAGCAGTTCGTCGAGTTCGAGCACGTGCGTGCGGTCGTGGTCGAGCAGTTCGCGCACGAGTTCGTCGAGCGACATGCGGCGGATGCCGTCGCGCAGCCCGCAGCGCGCGAGCTGCGACGGTTCCAGCGCGGCGGCGGTCGCGCATAGCGCGGCGCGGTGCGTGCGGAATGCGTCGACGGCGGGGTTGAGCGGCTGCGCGAGGTAGTCACGCTGCGCGGCGAGCACGGTGCCGTCGACCGACTCGATCACGGGCAGCTCGGCCGTGCGCACGACGTCGATGCGTTCGGCAAACACGGCGTCGAGGTCGCGCAGGTGGCACGCATGCTCGACGAGCGAAAAGCCGGTGCCGGCCGGGCGGCGCGTGGCCAATGCGGCCGGCACGTGCGCGGCAAAGGCGGCGAGCCGGTCGGGCATGCGGGCCAGCGTGGCGACGACGTCGGCGAACGGCAGCCGGTGCGGAAATGCACTGAATACCGTGCCATAGCTGAACAGCGTACCGCCGAGCCGCCCGCGTGCCTGCACGACCTCGTGGCTGTGGCGGCGCATGACTTCCGCGACCATCGCGCCGCAGAACTGGCGGGCCGTCGTATCGGTTTCGATTTCGGGGAATTTGCCGGCGATCTCGTCCTGGATCGCGCCGATCGCGGCGACGCCCACACGCGACAGCGCCGCGAACTCGAGATAGCGCTCGGGTTGTTCGATCAGCGCTTCGAGCTGGGCGCCGAGCGCGGTTGTGCGGAAACGGTCGAAACGGGAATGCATGACGAATGGCGCCCTCTTGGTAACGTGTCAAAACGATACGTTACCAAGAGGGCGCCCGTCAACCGGCTCGTCGGGGCGGGCGCGTGGGTTGCGCCCGCCTGCCGCTCAGGATTTCTGCCGTGCGTCGAGTTCCGCACTCAGCCGCGCTTTCTGCGCCTGCAGTTCGGCGATGAATGCCGGGCTGAAATCCTCGGCCTCGAGTAGCGGGCGGATTTCGATGTCGGAGTCGCCCGGCATCGGGTTCGGGCAGCGCTTCACCCATTCGACGGCTTCTTCCATCGATTTCACCTGCCACAGCCAGTAGCCGGCGATGAGTTCCTTCGTTTCGGCGAACGGGCCGTCGACGACGGAGCGGTCCTTGCCGGAAAAATGCACGCGCTTGCCGCGCATGCTTGCGTGCAAACCGTCCGCGGCGAGCAGGATGCCGGCTTTCGCCAGCGCTTCATTGAAGCGGCCCATTTCGGCCATGCATTGGGTGTCGGGCATCCGGCCGGATTCGGAATCGGCGGTGGCTTTGACGATGACCATGACGCGCATTGTCTTATCTCCTGAATAATGAATCGGGGGACCGCCGGCGAATCGACGGCAAAACGATCGGTTACGACAACACGACGCGCGGGAATCACGCGAATCGACATCGCGCACGAAGAAATTTTGACGGCGGGCGAACCGGCGGGCGCCGCCGCGGAGCGCGCTGCCAAAACTGGTATGCTGATCCTCACCACGTTGACGCGGAGGATGCCATGGCTGCTAAAGAAGTCTCGAAGAAGAAATACCTGAAGATCCTGAACAAACGCCTGCGTGCGGAACCGGCCGCGCCGGCCGGCGCGTCGTTTGTGTTTTTCCCGCTGGGCGCGAAGGCGAAGAACGCGACGGGTGTCGTGTCCGGCGACACGCGCAGCAAGCGCGAACTGGCCGTGATGGCCGCGGTTCAGCGCAAGGCGGCCGAAGAGTTCGTCGTCGCCGGCGCCTGACCGGCACCGGCTGCATGCACCAACGTTGAATGGCCGCCGCCGCGGCTTACGCGGCGGCGGCTTCGCAGTGCGCGATCGCACCGGCGAGCACGCGCGGGATGTCGTGCGTGATCGCCGGGCCGTGCATTGGCAGGATGATGTCGAGATCGAGCGCCTCGATGCGGCGCAGCGCGCTCGCCATGTGCGCGAGCGACGGCAGGTAGTCCGAGCGCCGGATCGAGTCGAGGATGACCGGCAACGGATCGTCCGTTTCCTCGTCGCCGAAGCGCATCAGGATGTCCGACGACAGCAGCGCCCTGTACGCCGGCAGGTACACGACCAGCGCATCCCATTGGTGCACATGCTTCGTAAAGACCGGCACGACGTCGACGCCTGAAATCTTCGTCGGTTCGCCGTCCTTCAGCGGCTTCACACGCACCCCGAAGATATCGGCCAGCCCGTGCGTGCACATCGGATGGCCGTACGCGACGAGCGCCGGATTGGCCGCGAGAAAGTCGGGCAGCGCGCCCATCTCGTCGACCTCGAAATGCGGAACGATCACGCTGCTCACCTTCGACGGCATGATGCCGACGGTCGCGAGGCTCGCGCTCAGTTGCGGAAAATTGGCGCGCGTACCCGTTTCGATGCAGACGACGTCGCCGTCCGGCGCGCGGACGAAGAACTGGCTGAACCCGAGCTTCTGCTTGTCGATGTAGGTCGTCGCGCGAAACAGGCCGCTGCGGATTTCTTCGATACGGGCGTGGTCCATCGATGCAATCCTCACGCGGGGAGGGACGGGACGGCACCGTCGCGCGAGCGTCGCGACCTGTCGGGCAAGGGCCGTGCGTGAACCGGTACGTCGATGCAGTCTAGCAGCGTCGCACCGGATGCGAAGCCCGTCAGTTTGCGCAGCGGCCGGGAACGGCGCCGAACGCGTTCCCGGCCTGAAAGCGAACCCCGTCGGTCAGGACAGCTTGTCCGCTGCCGTCGCCGGATACCGCCCGTTGCCACCCGTCCCGTCGCCGGCCGCGAGCTGTTCCAGCGCGAGCCCCTTCGTCTCGATCCCGAGCGTCCACACGGCGATTGCCGCCGCGATGAACGACAGCGCGCCGAGCGTGAACACACCACCCTGGCCGAACACCGGCAGCACGACGCCAACCACGTAAGGCCCGATCAGCGAACCGACGCGCCCGATCGCCGATGCGAAGCCCGACCCCGTCGCGCGCGCACCGGTGCCGTACAGCTCGGGCGTGTACGTGTACAGCGCGGCCCACATCCCGAACAGGAAGAACTGCATCGCGAGGCCCGTGACGATCAGCAGCGTCGTGCTGCCGCCGTACAGCGCGCTCTGGCCGTACGCATACGCCATCGCGCCGCCGCCGATCAGCGACGCGATACAGGTCGGCTTGCGCCCCCAGCGTTCGACGAGCCATGCGGCGCACAGGAAGCCCGGCACGCCGCCGAGCGAGATCAGCACCGTGTAGAACACCGATTTCGTGACCTCGAAGCCGGCTTGCTGCAGCAGCGCACCGAGCCACGAGGTGAGGCCGTAGAAGCCGAGCAGCGCGAAGAACCACAGCAGCCACACCATCACCGTGCGGCGACGGTACACGCCGCTCCAGATCTCGCGCAGCGCGCCGTGGCCGCGTGCGACAACCGGTTCCGCGAGCCGCGATGGCGGCGGCAGCGTCGTGACGCCGGCCGAGCGCATCACCTTCGCCTCGATCGTGTGCATCACCGTGTCGGCTTCCGTGTGCCGGCCCGCATGCTCGAGCCAGCGCGGCGATTCCGGCACGATGCGGCGCACGACGAGCACGAACACCGCGGGAATCGCGAGCAGGGCGAACACGGTGCGCCAGCCGAACTGCGGCAGCACGAAGTACGCGACGATGCCGGCCGTGATGAAGCCGAGCGGCCAGAAGCCGTCCATCAGCGCGATCAGGCGGCCGCGCTTCTCGGTCGGCACGAACTCGGACAGCAAAGTTTGCGCGACCGGGAATTCCATCCCCATCCCGATGCCGAGCAGCACGCGGTAGACGATCAGCGCGTCGACGCTCTGCGCGGTCGAGCACAGGTACGACGCGGCGCCCCACAGCACCATGCTCCACTGGAACACGGGCCGGCGGCCGAAGCGGTCGGCGAGCAGGCCGGCGACGGCCGCGCCGATCACCATCCCGAAGAAGCTCGCGCTCGCGACGAGGCCGGCGGCCGCGGTCGACAGCCCGAACTCCTTGCGGATCGAGCCGAGCACGAACGTCATCGTGCCGAGGTCGACCGAGTCGAAGAAGAACGCGATCGCGATGATGAAGAAGATGCGCTTGTGATAGCCGGAGAACGGCAGGCGTTCGAGCCGGGCGGCGGCGGAGGCGGGAGCGGTGGCGGCGGGCATGGCGTCCTCTGAAATGAAAAAGGGGCCGCGCAGCGCATGCTCCAGGGCCCCGATGCTTCACGTTCAGTAGACGCGACCACAAACTGCCGCATCAGAGGAAAAACGCCGCCTGCTTGCCCAAATGCGTCATCGGCGGGCGGCGCGTGCCACGTCAGTTCTTCAGCTTGTAGCCGGTGCGGAACATCCACGCGACGATCGCGAGCAGGATCACGAGGAACAGCCCGGTCGCGGCGAGGCTGATCCACACGTGCACGTCGGCGAGCCCGTAGAACGACCAGCGGAAGCCGCTGACCAGGTAGACGATCGGGTTGAACAGCGTGATGACGCGCCACGCGGGCGGCAGCATGTCGACCGAGTAGAAGCTGCCGCCGAGGAACGTGAGCGGCGTGATGATCAGCAGCGGCACGAGCTGCAGCTTCTCGAAGCTGTCGGCCCAGATGCCGATCACGAAGCCGAACAGGCTGAACGTGACCGCCGTCAGCACGAGGAACAGCACCATCCAGAACGGATGCAGGATGTGCAGCGGCACGAACAGGCCGGCCGTGGCGAGGATGATCACGCCGAGCAGCATCGACTTCGACGCGGCCGCGCCGACGTACGCGATCACGATCTCCCAGTACGATACGGGTGCGGAGAGTATCTCGTAGATCGTGCCCGTGAAGCGCGGAAAGTAGATGCCGAACGATGCGTTCGAGATGCTCTGCGACAGCAGCGACAGCATCACGAGGCCCGGCACGATGAACGACCCGTAGCCGATCCCGTTCACGTCGCTGATGCGCGAGCCGATCGCGGAGCCGAACACGACGAAATACAGCGACGTCGAGATCACCGGCGCGATGATGCTCTGCATCAGCGTGCGGCGCGTGCGGGCCATTTCTGCGCGGTAGATCGCGCGGACTCCATGCCAGTTCATGCGTCAGGCTCCTTGCACGCCGTTGCGGCGGTTGTCGATCAGACTGACGAAAATGTCCTCGAGCGAGCTCTGCGTCGTGTGCAGGTCGCGGAAGCCGATGCCGGCCGAGCCGAGCGCGTTGATCAGCTTGGCGATGCTCGCATCGTCGCGATGCGAGTCGTACGTGTAGACGAGTGCGGCGCCGTCGTCCGCGCGTTCGAGCCCGAACGGCACGAGCGCGGGCGGCACGTCCGCGAGCGGGTGCTCGAGCTGCACGGTCAGCTGCTTCTTGCCGAGCTTGCGCATCAGCTCGCGCTTCTCCTCGACGAGCACGAGCTCGCCGCCGAGGATGATGCCGATCCGGTCGGCCATCTCCTCGGCTTCCTCGATGTAGTGCGTGGTCAGCAGGATCGTCACGCCGCTTTCGCGCAGCGAATCGACGAGCTTCCACATGTCGCGGCGCAGCTCGACGTCGACGCCGGCCGTCGGTTCGTCGAGGAACAGGATGCGCGGCTCGTGCGACAGCGCCTTCGCGATCATCACGCGGCGCTTCATGCCGCCCGACAGCGTCATCAGCTTGTTGTCGCGCTTGTCCCACAGCGACAGCGCCTTCAGCGTCTTCTCGATGTACGCGGGATCGGGCGCCTTGCCGAACAGCCCGCGGCTGAACGACACGGTCGCCCAGACGGTTTCGAACGCATCGGTGGTCAGCTCCTGCGGCACGAGGCCGATCATTTCGCGGGCCGCGCGGTATTGATCGCGGATGTCGTGGCCGCCGACCGTCACGCGGCCTTCGGTCGGCGTGACGATGCCGCAGATCGAGCCGATCAGCGTGGTCTTGCCGGCGCCGTTCGGCCCGAGCAGCGCGAAGATCTCGCCGGGGCGGATGTCGAGGGTCACGTGCTTCAGCGCCTGGAAGCCGGACGCGTAAGTCTTGGAGAGGTCGGAGACGGAAAGGATCGGTTGCATGCTCACGGATGGCACGGCCGGCCGGCGCGACGCAGTGCGCCGTGCGTGCCCGGTGTCGCCGCCGCTGCGAAGCGGCCGGGACCGGGCACGGCATGGCGAACGGGCGTCATGTCGAACGGCGTTGTGGTGCGGGATCGCGGGACCGCCATATTAGCAATCGGAAGATCGAAATGCATTCTGATGGAAAAGCCGGGCATTGCCAGTGCCGGATTTGCGTGACTCAAGCGCATATCGATCAATAAGGATGGGTTTTATTTTAATTAAACGAACAATTCGACGCATTTTTCGTGAATCCGGCCGTGACCGCGTGTTCGCGCGTGCGGCGCGCCGACTGTGCTGCCCGAAGGCCCGTGCGCCGTACCGGGACGGCACGCATCGCGCTCGCGATAATGCGTTCTTTTCATCGTTCACGGAGCGGGGCGCATGTCTTTGATCGATTTCAAATCCGTGGCGGACGCCCAGGCCGCCGCATGGAAGTCCACGATCGTCGGCGAGGTCGGGCCGGCCCGGATCAAGGTGCTGCGCATGGATGCGCAGCCGTACGAAGCGGAAGTGCACGACTACAACGAGGGGCTGCTGGTGCTCGACGGCACGCTGATGCTCGAAGTCGAAGCGGAAACGGTCGTGGTCGAGGCCGGGCAGATGTATCTCGCACATGCCGGCACCCGCCACGCGGTGCTGCCCGGCAGCCACGGCACGCTCGCGATCATCGACGTGTAAGGTTGCGCCGCAACATGCGTGCGGGACGCCGAAGGCCGGCTGGCTTGGCTCGGCGCGGATTGGCGGTGGCTGTTCAAACGCGTGTTCCACGGCTCCGGTATTTGTCTGAGCAAATAAAATGAAGG
Source organism: Burkholderia sp. BCC1999 (assembly GCF_905339975.1). NCBI lineage: Bacteria > Pseudomonadati > Pseudomonadota > Betaproteobacteria > Burkholderiales > Burkholderiaceae > Burkholderia > Burkholderia sp. BCC1999. The sequence continues at coordinate 71,230 of NZ_CAJPHP010000010.1, forward strand.
CTGTTTGAAAATCTGTCAAATACCGTGTAAACGCTAGGATCGCGCGGTTTCATTCGTTTGGAACTCTGCATCCATTTACTTGTTTGAATGGTCCGATCATAGTCTCGACAAACGACGCATCACGATAACGAATCAAGCGTACGTATGGAGACCACACCATGAGACGCCTATCCGCGGGGCCAGCCGGACTGCCGTTTCCCGATTTTTCGCTGAATGCAGGCGCGACTCAGGTCGCGTGCCTGCGTCGTCACCTCGCCGTGTAGCGGCGAACCACTTTCCGTTCCGATCGTTCCGACGGCGCCGTGCCGCATGACGGCGCCGCGGGAGCGCGCTTGTCTGCCGCCGCGGCCCGTGCCGCATTTGCCTGACCGGCATCGCGGCGGTCTTGCGCGCACCGTCATGCACCGCGCGTTCGTGCGGCGGCGCGATACCAACCGGCGGGCCAAGCAGCCCGGCCGGACGAGACTTGTCGTACCTGAAAAGGAGGGGTTGATGATTTGCATTCCTGAATGGCGGAAGGCGATTCTGTCGTGCGCGGTGCTGGTGCTGCCGTTCGTCGCCGGTTGCGGCGGCGGCGACGATCCGGGGCCGATCAACGTGCCGCAGTGCTCGGGCAGCACGTGCGGACCGAGCGGCCCGATCACGGAGCCGCCCGTCAAGACGAAGCTGTGTCCGGACGCGCTCGATTACACGACGACGTACACGGGCGGCGCCGGCAGCGGCGAATACGTGAAGGTGAAGTTCGACACGACGAAGCTCACCTATCAGATGCAGTTCATCGAATCGTCGGTGCCGACCTCGGCAGGGCAAGTCAACAACACGCGTGCGGGCCTGACGATCAGCGGTGCGTTCCATCATCCGACCAATCTCCCGACCGCCGAGCAGAACCGCTGCGCGTTCGTGCTCGACAGCGGCGCGACGAGCGACGGCGCGTATTCGGTGACGATCAATCGTGCGGATCCGCCGATGCTGTTCGTCGGCAATGGCGTGGTGGGCGGCGGGATTCCGGGAGCGACGATTGCGTTCAAGGGCCTCGAGCCGATTCCGGGACTGGTACTGGGCATGGTGCCGTCACGCACGTTCGATTTTTATCCTTTCATTGGTTTCATCGAAACGGAAACCGACTTCACGAAGGTCGCGGGCAACTACAACGAGGTGGGCATTCACCTGTCGCCGGTCGGCTCCAACTATCAGAATTTTCTGGGGCCCGTCGGCTGGCAACCCGACGTGATCAACTGGAACCAGACGTTCAACTCGGATGGATCATGCACGATCACGTCGGGCAGCGACTACTCGTGTCAGACCACCGGAACGCCATGGACGTTGCGCAAGAACGCGGATGGATCGGCCGATAATGTCTTCGTGAGCAATGCGAAGGCCAGTGCACTCGGCGCGGTCACCTATCCGTTTGCCGGACAGGGGTCGGCCATCGTGATTCTGTCTCCCAGCCAGGCGAAGGGCATCATGATCGTCGGCAAGCTGAATGGCGTACTGGTGCCGGTCGTGATTCGTGTCGGCTACACGCATGTCGACGAGAGCAACGTCCTTGCGTCGGTTGCCGATGCCGAAGTCGGCATCTCGATGCTCTCTTCGGCCAAGGCGATCGCGGCGAATTCGATGAAGGGCGGGTACATCGGTGCGACCAGCGCGTCGGCGTGCGGCATCGTGACGTCAGCAGGCGTGACGGGCGCCACTGCGGCAGCCGGCCCGAGCTTCGACGTCAATATCCCGCATCCGGACTTGCCCGGCACCTTCAACGGCATGAATTTCCTGCCGGAAGCGGGCACCTGCAACGACGGTACCGCCGTGTCGACGATGGCCGCGAACTATACATCCACGCTGTTCCAGGGCAATACCGCGGCGTTCATCGATCCGCAGACGTCGTCGGTCACCTCGCAGTTCGCGCTCGACTATACGCAGGCCACGCCCGGCAAGATCAAGGTGACTGCCACGCAGGACTTCAACGCGAAGGGTGCGAACGGCAACGTGGCGATCTTCAGCAAGGGCGACACGGGCTGGCTCGTGACGGCTGGAAACGTCTACGCGATGGTCGTCAACAACAACAAGGTCAACCCGTTCTTCACGGTCGGCGCGTTCGTCCAGTAACCCTGCATTGAACACGTAACACCGGCGGCGCATGCGTCGCCGCCGGCGAATCGAATTTCAAGAGGATTCCTATGAATTTGAAACATTGGATGGCCGCGGCGTCGCTCGCGCCCGTGCTGGCGGCATGCGGCGGAGACGGCGACCCGCCGCCCGCGCCGGTGGTCCGGCTGTGCCCGCAGACGATCGACTACAACACGGTGTTCATCGGCGGGTCGGGATCGGGCGAGCTCGTGAAAGTGCAGCTCGACACGACGAAGATGACGTACCGGATGACCTACCTCGCGTCGCCGGTGCCGACCACCACGGGCACCGTGCAGCCGACGCGCGACATGGCGCCCGCCAATGTGGTCGACGGCACGCTGGCCGACGAAACGGGGCTGCCGACGGTGAAGCTGAACCAGTGCACGTTCCGGATGCAGAACGCGAGCCTCGACCCGAGCCGGCCCGCGCGGCTGTTCCTCGGCGAAGGCGTGCTGGGCGGCGCGATCCCCGGCGCGACGATCCAGTTCGACGGCGTGATCGGCGTCGGCAAGATCCCGAAGACGACGTTTCCGTACTACCCGTTCATCAGTTTCTCGTCGCTGGAAACCGACCTGACGAAGATCGCCGGTACGTACAACCAGCTCGGCTATCACCAGGTGCCGTCGCAGAACTTCCAGCCGGTGGCGCTCGACCAGAAGGTGACGATCAACGCGGACGGCAGCTATACGGAAACCGACAACTTCGGCAAGAAGAACGGCGGGCAGCCGCTCGCGTCGAGCGCGACCGTGAACCAGCCGTTCACGCTGCGCCCGGACGCGCCGGCATTCCAGTCGCTCAACTACCAGCCGCAGATTCCGCCGACGCTCGCCGCGCTCGATCCGGCGAAAGCCGGCAAGGGGATCCTGATTGTCGGCAAGCTGCGCAACCAGCTCGTGCCGATCTTCATCCGCACCGGCGCCGCGAACGCGGACCTCACGCAGGGCCCGCCGAGCGCGGACGACGAATCGGGCATCTCGTTCCTGAGCCCGCAGACGCCGATCGCGCAGGGCTCGCAGGACGGCGAGTACACGGGCGTCGACAGTGCGTTCAACTACCGCGCGACCGCGCTCATCGGCGCGCAAGCCACGCTGCTCGATCCGTTCAACGCGTCGCAGGCCGCGCTCACGCGCGCGCTGAATCTCGACTACACGCAGAAGGTGCCGGGCGTCGTGACGACCGTGCATGCGGACGCGGCATCGGGGCCGGCGACCGGCAAGTTCGTGTTCACCGGCGGTGTGTTCGGGTTCCTCGACATGGCCGATACGAGCAACCCGTACTTCACGGTCGGCGCGTTCGTGCAGTGACCGTGTGTGGATGGAGACACGGCGGCGCCGCGCGCGAATGCGCGGCGCCCCGACAGAATGAGGGGGAGACTTCATGAAGAAGCTGATTGTCGCGGGTATCGTCGCAGGCGTGTCGACGCTCGCATCGGCCCAGCAGGCGGGCGACAACGTCGCGACGCTGGGCTGGCTGCACATCATGCCGCAGGATTCGACCAACGGGTTGACGACGAATCTCGCGAGCATGCCGATCAACGGGCCGCTGCGCCTGCCCGGTTCGTTCACGTCGCCGGGCACGAGCCTGACGGTCAACAATGCCGATACGGTCGGCCTCACGCTCACGCACTTCTTCACCGACCACATCGCGGTGACGTCGGTGCTCGGCGTGCCGCCCGAGTTTACGCTGACCGGACACGGCGTGATCAAGCCGCCGGGCCCGGCCGGCGCGCTCGGCAACGTCGACATGGACAAGTCGGCGAACCAGCCGGCCGTGAAGAACGCGCGGCAGTGGAGCCCGACGATCATCCTTCAGTACTACTTCAATGCGCCGACGGCGAAGTTCCGCCCGTTCGTCGGGATCGGCGTGGCCTACAGCTGGTTCAGCAACATCGAACTGAACGGCAACTTCGCGAAGGACATCAACGAGAACCTCGGCAGCGTGCTCGCGGCCGGCGCCGGCAAGCCGGGTGCGACGTCGGTGGAGGGCAAGGCGTCGTCGTCGTTCACGCCGGTCTACAACGTCGGCGCGAGCTATGCGATCGACAAGCACTGGGGGCTGACGGCGACGCTGACCTACATGCCGCTGAAGACCTACTCGTCGCTGGTGATCAAGGCGGCCGACGGGTCGACGCTCGCGACCACGCGCACGCGGCTGAAGGCCGATCCGCTGATCACGTTCGTCGGGATTTCCTACAAGTTCTGAGCCGACCGGCGCGCATGACGCGTGCCGGCGGTTTCCTGCGACCGGCTGGCCGGTTCGTTCCGGCTGGAAGGTCGCGTTCCTGGCGGCGTGCCGCCATTTGTGAAGAGAGGGGGCAGTTCAAATGAGCATTCGCAAAATCGTATCGCTTGTTGCTGCAGTGGCTTTCACCGCGGTTTCGGCCGCGCCTGCTTTCGCCGTGACCGTTTCGCGGGCCGACGGCCAGCCGATGAATCCGAATGGCGAGCCGTTCTCGGCGACGGGGCTGACGGTCCTTGCCAAAGGGGCGATCAACGCGAATTGCAACGCGACGTTCAACGGCACGATCACGTCGACCGGCATCGTCAACATCACGTCGACGACGTTCTCGGGTGGCGCGACATGCGGCCTGATCAGCGGCAGCGCGACGAGCGCCGCACCGTGGACCGGGCAGGCCGACAGCACGACGCAGCTGTCGATCAACAACGTGAAGGTGAACGTCACGCTGCTCGGCACCTGTGGGCCGAGCAAGGTCGTGACGGCGTGGACCGATGCGAACTCGTCGCTGACGTTCGACAAGTCCGCCCTGACGCCGGATTGCACGGTGAGCGGCACGGTCCTGACGTCGCCGAAGTTCCACGTGCAGTAAGCGTCGCGGATCGAAGCGAGTGCCCGCTGCGCGCGAGGGCCGTGCGGGTTGCGCGGCGGGTGGATGCATTCGCCAGGGCGGTCGTGTTTTTCGTTGAAGGCCGCCATATATCAAGATGGCCGCACGTGTCGCGACCCGATGCGTGCGGTCTCGCAGTAGCGGTGCGACTTACCTCGTCGTCCGATTCGGTTGAAACAACACAATTCCAATTGGCCAGAACTATCCCGGAAGACCCATGCTTACCGATCCAGCAAAGTATGGCGGGGCCCGCGGTGCGACGCCTGACCGGCTGCGCACGGCTGCGTGGCTGCAGTACCTGATCGACCATCTCGACACGACTGCTTGCGCGGCGCTGGCGGCGGGCGACGCCGGCGACACGACCGTCGTCGCGTCGCACGCGATACGCATGCGCGCAGGTGCCGACCTGTCTCACGAAGCTGCTGCGATCCTGCACCGGCTCGTCCCGTGGATTGCAACGGACGGCGGCGGTTGCGCATGCGACCCGGCCGATCCGCTCGGGGCGTGCTCGCACGTCCCTTCCGCGCAGCAACTCGCCGAAGCCGAACGCAGCTGCCCCGGCTCGCGCGCCGTATTCGACACCGCGCACGGCGTGATCGATGCGTGTGCATTCGACGATCCCGACGTCGGCTGGGCCGCACTCGAACGGATTGCCGACGGTATCGAATGTAGCAACGAAGGCACCGTTGGCCACATCGCACACGACAATGCCAGCCACGACGAGCTGCCGCCAGCGAAGAACCTGAGAGAACGACTGAGCGCTTTCGCGGCAACGAGCACGGACGCAGCGACCGGCCCCGGTGTCGTCATCGACGCGATCGTGCTGCGCATAGGCGGCCCGCGCGACGACGCGGCGCGCATCGACGAGATGGCTGCGCTCGCGATGTTCTCGGCCGAGCTTGCCGCCGGGAATGGCGTGTCGATTGCCGCGTACGGCGGTCGGCACAACCTCGTTGCCCGGGCGATCCGCACGCATCGTGCCGATCTTGCATCCGCGGACGGGCTGCTCGCCGCACTTTCCGTATGCAGGCTCGACCGACTTGTCGGCGCGGGCAGCTTCTGGGCCCACTACCTGCTGGCAGGCATCGTGATCGCGGCACCGGACGCTGTGCGCGAAATCGGCCGCCGTTTCCACGGCGACACATGGCAAACGTGGCTGGATCACGTACTCGCGTGGCCGGCGGTCAGCCGCTTCGGGGCGAAGGAGGATGCCGCGTTCGAGCGCCTGCGCGACGCGATGAGCCTGACTTCGCGCTGGAACCCGATCGTCCGCGCCAAGCGGATGCGGACGCGGGCCGTCGCGATCTCCCGGTTCGGTGAAGGAGAGGGCAAGACCGGCTGACACGAAGCCTTTGCCGAAACGAGGCGACAGGAATCACCCCGCACGAGCGCCCCGCTCGTGTAGAGGAAATACCGAACCCCGTTCGCACGCGCGAGCGGGGCGTCACACCGTCGGCATCGATGCGCGATCGCACACCATCCCTACCTGGTCACCCGCGCGCCACCGCCCGTTCCGAACCCCATCGACCGGACGCAGTATGATTCCGCAGACGATGCGGGCGATCGACCGGGCCGAGCCGGCCGCCTGCCCGCACCGCTGAAGATCCGCCAGGCTTGTTGAAAGCCGGATGCAAGACGCCGCCGCGCCAGCGCGCCGTGGCCGACCCGCATCCGGGCCACCATCATCGAAACGGTCAGTCAGATGTCAAAGCAAAACAAGAAAATCCTGCTCCTGAGCGTCAGCGCCGGCGCCGGGCATACGCGCGCGGCCGAAGCGATTCGCGCGTTCGCCGACCACCATCCGGCCGGCATCGAAGCCACGCACCTGGACGTGATGGACTTCGTGTCCACCGGCTTCCGCAAGCTGTACACCGATCTCTACATCAAGCTCGTCAGCAGCCAGCCGGCGCTGTGGGGCTACCTGTACCAGAAGACGGACGAAGTCGATCCCGCCGCGCCGTCGCAGAAGATCCGGCGCGCGATCGAGCGGCTCAACTGCCGCCAGCTGCTCGCGGAGATCGAGCGGCAGCGCCCGGACGCGATCATCTGCACGCATTTCCTGCCGGCCGAGCTGCTGTCGCGCGAGATTCGCAAGGCGCGCATCGATACGCCGGTGTGGGTGCAGGTCACCGATTTCGACCTGCACAGCATGTGGGTCGTGCCGCACATGCGCGGCTACTTCGCGGCCAACGACGAGATCGCGTGGCGCATGCACGCACGCGGCATGGCGCCGGAAACGGTGTACGTCAGCGGCATTCCGATCATGCCGGCGTTCGGCCAGCCGCTCGATCGCGCGGCTTGCGCGGCCGAGTTCGGCCTCGATCCCGCGCGCCGGACGTTCCTGATGATGTCCGGCGGCGCCGGCCTCGGCGGGCTCGACGTGCTGGCCGCGCGGTTGCTCGAGATGGACGCCGATTTCCAGCTGATCGCGCTGGCCGGCAAGAACCAGGCGATGCTCGCGTCGCTGCAGGCACTTGCCGCGCGGCATCCGGGGCGGCTCTTTCCGCAGGGCTTCACGCAGCAGGTCGAACGCCTGATGGCGTGCGCCGATCTCGTGATCACGAAGCCGGGCGGCCTGACGACGTCCGAATGCCTCGCGATGCAGTTGCCGATGATCGTCAATTCGCCTATTCCGGGCCAGGAAGAGCGCAACGCGGATTTCCTGCTCGAACAGGGCGTCGCACTGAAGGCCATCGACGACGACGCGCTCGTCTACCGGATCCGCGCGCTGCTGCAGGCGCCGGAGCGCCTGGCCGACATGCGCCGCCGTCTCGCGCCGCTCGGGCGGCCGCTGGCCGGCCGTTTCGTGCTCGACCGCGTGCTGGGCCTGGAGCCCGCCGCATGAGCGTTGCGCGTTTCGTCCCGACGCGCCATACGCTGTTCGTCGTTGCCTGGGTCATGCTGCTCGCGTACTTCTTCGCGAACGTCGAGATCCAGATCGAGGGCAGCGCGGGCTGGGCCGCTAACCTGCCGACCTGGCGCATCGAGCATCACTGGCTGCTCGACATCTTCTGGGGCGGGCGGCCGATGACCGGCTACCACGCATGGGTGTTCCCGTTCGTCGCGCTGTTCTTCCACCTGCCGCCCATCTTCAACGCGCGATGGTCGTGGCGCATCGAGGCACGGATCGTTGCGTGCATCATGGTGTTCTGGCTGACCGAGGATTTCCTGTGGTTCGTCCTGAATCCGGCTTACGGCCTGGCCCGCTTCACTCCGTCCAACGTGCCGTGGCATATCCACTGGCTGGGCGTGGCGCCGACCGACTACTGGACCATGAGCGCGGCCGCGATCGTGCTGTTCATCCTGTCCCGCGAGCGCAAGCGCGCATTCTATTGAACCGACATGAAAATCGCCTTCATTGCCTCGCTCGCCGTCACGCTCGCCGGGCTCGTGCAGCCGGCCCATGCGGACCCGGCCTCCGAGGTGCCGGCCCGGCCGATCAAGTGGGCGCAGAGCGTGGTCGATGCGCACGTGAACAACCTGCATCGCATCACGCCGACGCTGTACCGCAGCGCGCAGCTGTCGCGCGCGGACGTACCTGAGCTGCAGAAGCTCGGCATCCGCAAGGTCATCAGCTTCCGTTCGTTTCATGCGGACGACACGATTCTGGCCGGCACGCAGATCAAGATGCAGCGCATCCGGATCAACACCTGGGACATTCGCGACGAAGACATGGTCACCGCGCTGAAGGCGCTGCGAACGGCCGACCAGGACGGCCCGGTGCTGATCCATTGCCAGCACGGTGCCGATCGCACCGGTCTCGTCTCCGCGCTGTACCGGATGGTGTACCAGGGCTGGACGCGCGAGCAGGCGCTCGACGAGCTGCAGCACGGCGGTTACGGGTTCCATCCGATCTGGCAGAACATCACGAACTACCTGAAGCACGTGGATGTCGAGCGGTTGCGGCAGGAAGTGAACAACGGCTGAGCCGGAAGGGAAAAACGCCGCTGACGGTGAGCGTCAGCGGCGTTTCTTTTTGGGCGACCGGACGGCATGCCGGCCATCGTCAAACCGTCTCCGGCTGCCGCGCCGCCTTCGCGACAATCCACGCCATTGCCCCTTTCGCGACGAAATAAGGCACGTCCACGCGCGCGAGCGGTTGCTTGCCACGAATCTTGTCAGGGATATCGATCGTCGATTGGCGCATTGTTTCACGTCATCCAGGCTCATGTCCCGATATAAATATCGCGCTTCATGCTTGTTGGATGGTATGCAATGCTTATGAAAATCGCTCGATGAATTTCGGATTCGTCCGATAGACGTCAGGGCGATTGCCCGGTACTTTTGATCCCCGCCCAACAGGCGCCGACGCTATTCGCTATAGCGGGACAGGCAAGGGGAACCCTGATGATCACAAAGCTTGAACTGCAGCAATGGTCTCGCCGAGTGGTGGAGGCACTGCCACATACGAACTGGACGACGTTGACGCAGGGGCCACGTCCGTGGCTTTGCCTGAGCGGTACTCACGGCGATTCGCTTGAAGAGGAAGTGCAGGCCGTGACCAGGCGGTTCCAGTATCGCTGGGTCTGGCGCGATACCTCCTGGGAGTATGGCAGTCCGGGCTACCGCCAGGGGCCGCTGCTGGTTCCCCTTGACGAACCGCTCTATGCATACGCCATCGAATGCTGGCTATGCCAGCAGGCCGGATTTATCCTGCTGGGTCCCGACGAAGAGGACGCCTTGGTTTTCCATCTCCAGCGATTGCGTTTGCTGGAGACATCCGATGGCTTTCCGATCAGCGTCGGCCTGCATGCCGGGCGACCACTCGAAGAACTGTGCGAAGGATTGCCGGCAAGTCGTCTGTCCGAGCTGTTCGGCCCCATCAAACGCCTCATCTGGTATGCGGGCGACGAGCATGCGGGTGAGTGGCTGTTTGCCGATGTGCCGGCTACCGATCGCCCGACATCAGTGCGAGAAGGGCACGTCGCGTTGACGTTGGGCGACGAGATCGCACTCGATCAGGCCAGCCTTGCGTGGTTCATGCGCGACTGCGCCCGCGCGTTCCGTCAACGCTTTCCGGCCTACAGCCATCCGGATAATGAACCGGTGCTATGGCGGCATCTGGCCCAATTTGCCAACGAAGCGACCGACCAACTGGCGCTCACCACGGAGCGCGATGTGCGCCAATACATGGAACTGCGCTTCCGGTATTCGCATGAACTGTTTGCCAAGGATGCCACGTTGCGTGACCTCCTGATCCAGCGGCAGGTGGATGGGAAGCAGCGGCTGTTCGCAGCCGAAGCGCGGCTCAAGACCCTCGCTTTGACGGTGTAAGGAAAGGATTATGGCAGCCATGTACGACAAGGCGTTAGGCCCGGATCATCCCAGCGAAAAACAAGTCGGCAAAGCCATCTCGCCGCCGCCGTGCGAGCACGGTATCCCCGTCTATCCATTGCGATATGGCGTGGCGGACGCTCCGTGTCATACGAGCACCGGGTTGAGCAGTCCATACCCGGCACTTTCGGCAGGGAAGCAGCAGGGGCTTCGCATGTTGCGGCCGGGATGTTACCTCTATGTTCGTTACGTCAAGAACGGACGTATGTGGACGCGGCAATACAGAGTGACTGAAAACGGGCGCTTCACTTCTCTGTGGTGGACAGAGAAGGACTATCGGGGCGAATTCCCGGGGCGCCATGCGCGAATCGACGGGGGTACCGACCGGCCGTATGTGCTCATTCCCAAGGAGCAGGCGAGCGGTTCGGTGTGGCTGATGGTGAGCGACAGCATGCTCAGTCATCGCGCGCTGTGTGAAATAGAGCGTGATTCAGCACGGCGGGATTTGTTGATGCGCAAGATCAAACCACTCGGTGGCAAGCAAGCCCACTGCTTCGCTGCCGATCACCTTCCGCAGGCGCTACCGGAGCTTTCAGGGCAGGTCTATCCCTGGAGTGCGAGCTTGCCGAAGAAGGCGGCTGGACAAACTGTCGCTGATGCCATGCGGGTTGCTGCGCTTCCTCAGAAGGACGTGGATCTGCTCGCCGTGGCACTGCCTGATCCGGTAGGTATGTTGATGGATCTCAATCAATTGGTGGGCGCGGCGCTTCAGGATCAAGAGCCGTATGTGACGGAGGCTGCGCGCAAGCTGAGAGTATGGGGAATGATCGAATCGCTTGCCGATGCAGCTCGACAGCGTGCGATCCAAGAAGCCGTGGCGAGCGTGACGATAGGGGGCGTCAGGACACATGCCGATTATCCCTATCAGCGCGGCAAAGCCGGCTATGCCAGTCGCATGCGCTTCGCCGACCATCGAGCTTACGACGCGTTCATCAAGCAACATCCGAAACGGTTGACCAGTCTCCAGAAAGCGGTGGATGTGGCTGCGGCGGATTTGTGGGAGGCATTTCAGTCAGTCAAGCCAGCCTATACCACGCTGCTGACGCTTTACGAAAACAAGGACATCGAGAACTTTATCGACAGGCGCCAGGTCGGCGCCTGCACATTGACAGGTCTGGTTCATCATCCGAAGGGCGAAGCATACCTGCAAAAGTGCGTGACGACGGATGGCCTGACGGGTTGGCTGCACGATCTCACCCTCGGAAATCCGCTAGTGGGCGACTGGGTGGACTGGCGCAACAGTGGTGCCGTGGCTGGTGGTCTCATCAACGACACGGCCATCGACCGTGCGCAGACGCTGTTGAAGTCGATTCCGGCGGATGCCGCGTCGCAGCAGTTGAGCGCAATGATTGGCGCATTGATTGCCAGGAGCAAACTGCATAGCCCGGCGCAGTTTTGGACGAGCGCGTACCGTCCTGCGTTCGAAGCGCTGGATGGTCAATTGGCAGGTGCGGTACCGGTCAAGCTGAAGGACGCGGGCACTTGGGTGCGGGACCAATTGGGGATCGGGGGTGGGGAGGGGTTCCGGCCACGCACCGTTGCCCAAAAAGCCAACGAAATGCTCGTGCTGTACGAGACGCAGGACGTCCAACAAACGTTGAACGACATGGCGAAAGCACCTGTCAATCTTCGCCGGGCGCATAACACGCGCGTGGGCATCGGCGGCCTCGCCGTTATGGTGTCTACCTATAACGCGGCCGTGGCGTTCAATGCACTGGGCAAAGAGGATGGCTTGATTTTGGCGAGCGCATTGGATGCTGGCGGTAAGGTGCTCGGCCTCGGCTCCAGCAGTTTGTTCATGGCGCAGGTGTATCGGAATCGGTTGGCGAATCTTGCGAGGGAGGCTGGTCAAGGGGCGAAGTCTGAGGTGTTGATTGCATCGGCTAACAAATTGGAGTTTTGGGCCATTGGATCGGCGGCAGTTGCTGCACTTGTTATGGCAATCAGAGATTTTCGCAATGTGCGCAATGGCTCTGAGAAAGGTGAGGTCGCAGCTTGGAGCGCTGTCAGTAGTGCGACCGCTGGAGCAGCAGCGAGCCTTGGTGGTCTCTACGTACTTGGAAAGGTTCGGCCTAAATGGCTTGTCAACCTCGCTAAATCCGGCGTTACGGTTGCGCAAGTCCCGCTCGCTGTCGCACGGACGGGATCAGGAATCTTGGGGTGGGCGTTACTAGCGCTTGATGGCCTCTACTCGGGCGCTCGTGCTCTTCATGATCACGTGGCCGCCGAACAAGCGGTGGCCGAGTGGATCGCCCGCAGTGTTTGGGGCAATCAACACAACAGCAGTTACTTCAATCGCGCGCCGTTGGAGCCGTTCAAGAACGATGTCGAGGAATTACACGCGTTTTACACATTGTTCCTCAAGCCAACCATCACGACCAACGTACAGGTTCTCAACACCGTCGGTACGTTAACGGCTCCGGGATTAGCGGAACTGCGTCGCATCACGATCACCCTTCCAGGGTGGAGGCCGCAGATTAGCAAATACAAACTGACTCAAGTTCACGGTGCGCTGGGTCGTGTCGCGACTTATGAGGACCCGAGGCTGGTGGTCGATCGGGCCGGCGTTGGTGTCATCACATTGTCGAACGATACGTTGATTGGTCAAACGAAAGTCGAGTACTGGCCGAACCACTTTACTGAACTCAAGTACAGCCTACCCGAAAGCAACTACCTATGACTACGAGTCAGGACGATCCCAGCCTGCAGCCGCCTGATGCAGCGGGATTCGAAAAACAGATCGGGGCTCTCCGCGCGAAAAGCGACCATATCGGTTTGCCGGGTGTCACGATAGCGATGTGGCCATCCAGGGTATGTTTCAGTGACGACGTGTCGGATTCGCGCATGTTCAACGAGCGCTATATCGAGCCAGATTTCTGGCGTGGGCGATGTTCGCTTGTCCTGTACCTCTGCGCGCTGATGCACCATTTCGTCCTCGTCTTTGTCATCTATGGGTTGTTAGACGAATCAGTGGCGGTAGGTGTGGCGGAGGGAAACTATGTTGAGGCCCTACTCCCAAGTTTAATTTTCTACACGGCTTTTATCCTATTTGTAGGATATTTTTTTGGGCTATGCTTCGTCGGAGCAACATCTCTGTCGCCGCGGTTCAACCGAAAAGCACAGGTTATTCACATGCTCGGAGTCAAAGGCGAAGTTCTACATGTAAATTGGCGTGACGTGCGGCCATTCACAGAGTTAGGGCAAAGTTTGAATGGCCAATTCCAGTTGCGTCTTTACTTCCCTCATCCTCGTCAGATTTTTGGAAAGGTATCAAAAGAATTCATTCGAAGGTACTACAGCCAGCCATACAGTGTGGATAGTCATTTCGGTTCGGCCGACGGCACGACCTTTTGGGCCAATCTGGCTCGCCTCGAGTTCATCCGTCGCTACATGGAGCACGGCCTGGAGGCGATTCAACCAGATGATCATTTGCAAAGACTCGGTCGTGTACACAAACCGAGCGGTTTTCCCGTGAGCACCCCCAACCCGGATTGGTGGGACCTGTATGTCAGTCGCCCCTTTGTACGCTTGCTCTACTGGTGTGCGACGGGGCCGCTGATCGACTGGTGGGTGGCACGCAAGAGGGCCGCCTATCGCTGGCCCGAAGAGGTGGAACGCTTGTGTGCTCCGGATGCGGATTTAAGTGGCTTCGACACGACGCCTGTCAAATCTCGCACGGACGTGTTCTACCGCTATGCCGGTGATCGCGGCTACGAACTGGTTGACGCCAAGGGGCGTCCAGTCCCGGAGTGGGGCGTGTCTCGATAGAGGCCACGGAAACTCGGCGTCCAACACAACGGTTTTCATTGCCCGGAGCGAAAAGCGGGGTGCATCACGCGGACCGAGGGTGAATCGAAGGCCTGCCCGGCATGAGGCATCTGCCGCCACCGTTACGATACCAAGCGGCATAAATTGGCTTCGAAGATCGGCATGACTGCCGCGAAAGGGACGTCCCTTCGGCAGAATGCAATATCGATCGAACCCGCTTTAAACGGACACGTGCGCGTCACAGAGAATGCAGACCGGGATAGAGCAGACTTCATGCGAATCCCGGTCATGCCTTGTATCGGCGTCGCCCCCGTCAGACCGTTTCCGGTTGCCGCACGGCCTTCGCGACATTGCGCGCCAGCGCGCCGTTCGCGACGAAGTACGGCACGTCCACGCGCGCGAGCGGTTGCTTGCCACGAATCTTGTCGGCGATCTTCTCGGCGATCATGATCGTCGGCGCATTGAGGTTGCCGGTCGTGATGATCGGCATGATCGACGCATCGACCACACGCAGCCCTTCCAGCCCGTGCACGCGGCCTTCTTCGTCGACCACGGCCATTTCGTCGTAACCCATCTTGCACGAGCACGACGGATGGAACGCGGTCTCCGCGCGCGCTCGCACGAACGCGTCGAGCTCCTTGTCGCTCTTGCAGTCGGCGCCCGGGTTCAGCTCGCGGCCGCGATAGCGGTCGAGCGCGGGCTGCCGCATGATCTCGCGCGTCGCGCGGATCGCATCGCGGAACTCGCGCCAATCGAGCGCTTCGGCCATGTAGTTGAACAGGATGCTCGGATGGTCGTTCGGATCGCGCGAGCGCAGTTTCACGCGGCCGCGGCTCGGCGAGCGCATCGAGCCCACGTGTGCCTGGAAGCCGTGCATCTCGATCGCGTTCGAGCCGTTGTAGTTGATCGCCACCGGCAGGAAGTGATACTGGATGTTCGGCCACAGATCGTCGTCTCGCGTGCGGATGAAGCCGCCCGCTTCGAAGTGGTTGCTCGCGCCGAGGCCGGTGCCGTTCAGCATCCACTCGAGGCCGATCTTCGGCTGGTTCCACCACTTGAGCGCCGGATACAGCGAGACCGGCTCCTTGCACTCGTACTGGATGTACATCTCCAGGTGATCCTGCAAGTTCTGGCCGACACCGGGCAGGTCGAGCACGACGGGAATGTCGAGTGCCTTCAGCCACGCGCCGGGGCCGACGCCCGAACGCTGCAGCAGTTGCGGCGACGCGATCGCGCCGCTGCACACGAGCACCTCGCGGCGCGCATGTACGGTCGCGCGTTCGCTGCCGCGCAGGTACGTGACGCCCGATGCGCGCTTGCCGTCGAACAGGACGCGATCGGCGAGCGCATGCGTGACGATCTCGAGGTTCGGCCGCACCTTCGCCTGATCGAGATAGCCGCGCGCGGTGCTCGCGCGGCGGCCCTTCGGCGTGACGGTGCGGTCCATCGGGCCGAAGCCTTCCTGCTGATAGCCGTTCAGGTCGTCGGTGCGCGGATAGCCGGCCTGCACGCCCGCGTCGACCATCGCTTCGAACAGCGGGTTCACACCCGGCTTGCTGGTCGTGACCGACACGGGGCCACTGCCGCCGTGATAGTCGTTCGGGCCGACGTCGCGCGTCTCGGCTTTCTTGAAGTACGGCAGGCAGTCGAGATAGGTCCAGTTCTCGAGGCCCTTGTGGGTCGACCAGTTGTCGTAGTCGAGCGCGTTGCCGCGGATGTAGCACATCCCGTTGATCAGCGACGAGCCGCCGAGCCCCTTGCCGCGGCCGCATTCCATCCGGCGGTTGTCCATGTGCGGCTCGGGATCGGTTTCGTACGCCCAGTTGTAGCGGCGGCCCTGCAGCGGGTAGGCCAGCGCCGCCGGCATCTGCGTGCGGAAGTCGAAGCGGTAGTCGGGGCCACCCGCTTCGAGCAGCAGCACCGTGACGTCCGGATCTTCCGTCAGGCGCGTTGCGAGCACGTTGCCCGCGGAACCCGCGCCGCAGATGATGTAGTCGTATTCGCGTGTCGTCATGACGGTCAGTCTCCTTTCGTGATCCTTAAAACACCGGGTTGTAGCGGCCGAGCTCGACCTGCACCGACTTGATTCGAGTGTAGTGCTCGAGCGTCGTGATGCCGTTCTCGCGTCCGACACCGGATTGCTTGTATCCGCCAACCGGCATCTCGGCCGGCGATTCGCCCCACGTGTTGATCCAGCAGATGCCGGCTTCGAGGCGGTGGATCGTGCGGTGCGCACGCGACAGGTTCTCGGTCACGACGCCGGCCGCGAGGCCGTAGTGTGTGTCGTTCGCGCGGGCGATCACTTCGTCTTCCGATTCGAAATCGAGGATGCTCATCACCGGCCCGAAGATTTCCTCGCGGACGATCTTCATGTCGTCGCGGCAATCGCCGAACACGGTTGGCGCGACGTACTGGCCGCTGCCGAAGTGGCCGTCGGTCAGGCGCGTGCCGCCCGCGAGCAGCTTCGCGCCTTCGGCCTTGCCACTTTCGATGAAGCCGAGCACCTTGTCGAGTTGCGCGGCCGACACGAGCGGGCCGAAGTTGGTGTCGGCATCGGTCGGCTTGCCGACGCGGATGCGCTTCACGCGTTCGAGCACCTTTTGCGTGAACGCGTCCTTGACCGAACGGTGCACGAACACGCGCGTGCCGTTCGTGCAGACCTGGCCCGAGCTGAAGAAGTTGGCGGTCACCGCGATGTCGGCCGCACGGTCGAGATCCGCATCGTCGAACACGATCAGCGGCGACTTGCCGCCGAGCTCCATCGTCACTTCCTTCAGCGACGATGCGCCGGCCAGCGACATCACCTTCTTGCCCGTCTCGACGCCGCCCGTGAACGACACCTTCGCGATGTCCGGGTGGCCGGTCAGCAGCGCGCCGACCGAGCCGTCGCCCTGCACGACGTTGAATACGCCGGCCGGCACGCCGGCTTCCGTATAGATTTCCGCGAGCTTCAGCGCGGTCAGCGGCGTGACTTCGCTCGGCTTGAACACCATCGCGTTGCCGGCCGCGAGCGCGGGCGCCGTCTTCCAGCAGGCGATCTGGATCGGGTAGTTCCACGCGCCGATACCCGCGCACACACCGAGCGGCTCGCGGCGCGTATAGACGAACGACTCGGCGCGCAGCGGCACTTGCAGCCCTTCGATCGCGGTCGCGAGGCCCGCGTAGTACTCGATCACGTCCGCGCCGGTGACGATGTCGACCGCGAGCGTCTCGCCGATCGGCTTGCCGGTGTCGCGCGTTTCGAGTGCCGCGAGCTCGTCGTTGCGCTCGCGCAGCAGGTCGACCGCGCGGCGCAGGATGCGCGAGCGCTGCATCGCGGTCATCGCGGCCCATTCGCGCTGGCCTTCCTGCGCGGACGCCACGGCACGGTCGACGTCGGCCGCGCTGGCCTGCTGCACCTGGGCGAGCAGTTCGCCGGTGGCGGGATCGAAGGTGTCGAAAGTCTTGCCGCTCGTGGCGTCGACGTAACCGCCGCCGATGTAGAGGCGCTGCAAACCGAATACGGACATGAGGATCTCCTTGAGGGCGACTGCGTGACGCGTCAGGCGGACGCGAGCAGCAGGTCGATGTAATCGTGGGTGAGCTTCAATGCAGCTCGGGTGTCGATCGGTCCGCCGGCGAGCGCGCCGCGCAGCCACAGGCCGTCGATCAGCGCGGCGAGGCCGCTGGCGGCTTCGCGCGCTTTCGTGCGCGGCAATGCCTTCGCGAATTCGGCGCACAGGTTCGAATGCAGGCGCCGCGTGTTGACGTGCTGCAGGCGCTTGAGCATCGGGTCGTGCATGCTCTGCGACCAGAATGCGAGCCACGTCTTCATCACGGGTGCGCTGACCTGCGTGTCGTCGAAGTTCGCGGCGGCGATCGCGCGCAGCCGCGAACGCGGGTCCTTGCGCGTGCTCGCACGGCGGCGCGTGGTGGCCGACCACAGGTCGCGCAGCACGTGCCGCATCGTCGCTTCGAGCAGGCCGTCCTTGTCGCCGAAGTAGTGACTGACGATGCCCGTCGAGATGTTCGCGCGTTGCGCGACCGATGCGAGCGTCGTGCCGGGCAGGCCCGCTTCGTCGATCGAGCGCAACGTGGCATCGATCAACTGTGCGCGGCGAATCTCCCGCATTCCGACTTTCGGCATCGCGACTCCCTTCGCCCGGACGGGCCGTCCATGTAGGTCGAGAGCTTAGCGGTTTTTTATTGATCGTTCAATCAACAAAAAAGCGGGGTCCGACGATGAAATCGTGTTCGACGAGGGGCGTCCGGCCGCGTCCGCAGTCATGTGCAAGTGCGGAAAAACGAATTGAAAGAAGGTTAATTAAATTGGAATCTGTTTAAAACGGTTTCCGAAAAGATGACGCAATGCAGGGGACAGTTTCCACTCCTGGGGTGATTACAAATCGAAAGAGTGTCGAGATCTGCAAGATTATTCGCAATGTGAAATTATCAATTCGGATCGTGAGGATACGCAGCTTTCCTGAAACCGTTTCAATCAGGCGATTGAATTGATTTACATAATTGAATTTAAAGTAAAATATTGATTTTTTGAACACTTGGGTCGATTGCGCGCAAACGATTGCGGGTACCTTTCGAGAGAATTCATCTACCATAAAAATTGATAAAAAAATTTGAATCATGGGCATTTCCTAACAGAGTAGAGGGGATCCTTGGAATGACTTGAGTAAGTAATATCGACCGTATTAGTATGGCGCCGCACCAAGAGGAATGAATGGGCGCCGTCGGCATTTGCCGCGGTGCGTCGGCAATGGGCGCGATGACGTACCGCGCACGGGGCCGTCACCTGCCATTGCGCACCTGCAGCATGCCGCGACGTCGAGACGCCGCATTCACCGGAGAACGACGATGCCGACCGAAAAACACGTGGTCCCGCTACCGAATGGTCTGAAGGTCTACGTCGAACGGAACGTGTTCGACCCGGCGTTCGACACCGCCATGCTCGTCAACGGCGCGCTCGCGACGACTGCGTCGTTCGGGCAGACCGTCCAGTATCTCGGCGAGCGGATGAACACGATCTGCTTCGACCTGCCGTATGCGGGCCAGTCGCGCCAGCACAACCCGGGCTGCTACATCCTGACCAAGGACGACGAAGCCGCGATCCTTCAATACCTGGTCGAGCATTTCGCGCCGGCGTTCCTCGTGTCGGTGTCGTGGGGCGGCGTCGCGTCGCTGTTCGCGCTCGCACGTGGCTGCCCGAGCGTGCGGCGCGCGGCGATCTGCTCGTTCTCGCCGTTCCTGAACGACGCGATGGTCGACTACGTGACGCGTGCCCGCGATCACATCGCGGCCGGCGAGAACCTGAAGGCCGCGCAGTTGCTGAACGACACCGTCGGCCGCTACCTGCCGCGCATCATGAAGCTGTACAACTACCGGTATCTCACGCGCCTGCCGCGCGACGAGCAGGACCAGGTCGCGTTCCACGTCGACCAGATCCTGTCGCTGCAGCCCGAGCGCTACTTCAGCGAGTTCTCGAACATCGGCTGCGAGCTGCTGTTCCTGAACGGCGAGCGCGACGATTACACGACGCCGGCCGACGTGCGCCAGCTCGGCGCGCATGTGTCGCGCGCGCGGTTCGCGACGGTGCCGGACGCCGGCCATTTCCTCGACATCGAAGGCCGCGCGCAGCGCGAATACACGCGCACCGCGCTGCTCGACTTCTTCTGCGGCGAGGCGTCCGTCGCGGCCGGCATGGCGCGCGCGGCCGCGCATGCGTGCGTGCCCGCGCCGATGCATGCGCTGTCGTCGTGACGCCAACCGTCGTGCACCGGGCCCATCCGGCGCATCCGAATTCCCATCCCAACGAGGCAGGCCAGCCGTGAATATCGTTCAGACCATCGCCATCGTCGTTCCGTGGGCCGCATGGCTCGCCTACTGGATCGCCACGTCGCAGGGCGTGAAGACGACCGTGCGCAAGGAAGCATCGCGCTCGCGCACGCTGCAGTCGATTCCGCTGATCGTCGGCGGCGCGTTGATCATCCTGCCCGATCCGTCGTGGCAGGCGCTCGTGCCCGACTGGCAGCGCTTCGGGCTGCAGGCGCAGTGCGGGCTCGCGGTGCTGGTGGCCGGGCTGTTGTTCTCGGTGTGGGCGCGGCTGCATCTCGGCACGAACTGGAGTGTGTCGGTCACGCTGAAGGAAGACCACGAGCTCGTCCGCACGGGGCCGTATGCGCTGGTCCGTCACCCGATTTACACGGGCTGCCTGATCGCGCTCGTCGGCGCCGCGCTGATCGGCGGCGAATGGCGCGGCGCGATCGGCGTGCTGCTCGTGTTCGCGTCGCTCGCGTACAAGGTGCGCGTCGAGGAAAGCTGGTTGACCGGGTATTTCGGGCCGGCGTACGCGCAGTACCGCCGCGAAGTGGCGGCGCTGATTCCCGGCTTCTACTGATACCCGCGAGGCGCGCGATGGCGAAGATGATCGTGACCGCGATCGGCTCGGCAGGCGACGTGCATCCGCTGCTCGGCGTCGCGCGCACGCTCGCGACGCGCGGTCACGACGTCGTGTTCTGCACGCACGCGCCGTTCGAGGCGGCCGTGCGCCGCTGCGGGTTCGCATTCGTGCCGGTCGGTACCGCGGCCGAATACGACGCCGCGATGGAGAACCCGGCGCTATGGGATCCGCGCACGTCGTTCCGCACGCTGTGGCAGGTGATCGCGCCGACGCTGCGCCCGCACTACGACACGCTGCATGCGCTGACCGATGCCGACACGGTGCTCGTCGGCACGCTATGGGCGTTCTCCGCGCGTTTCATGCAGGAGCGGCACGGCACGCCGTACGTGTCGGTGCAGGTGTCGCCCTCGACGTTGCTGTCCGCGCATGCGCCGCCGACGCACCCGCGCCTGACGATTCCCGCGCGCTGGCCGCTGCCGGTGAAGTCGGCGCTGATGACGCTGATCGAGCGGCAGGTGCTCGACCGCGTGTGCGGTCCGGCGCTCGACGCGGTGCGCCGCGATCTCGGGCTCGCGCCCGCGCGGCGCGTGCTCGGCCGCTGGCTGCATTCGACCGACGGCGTGCTGTGCCTGTTTCCCGGCTGGTTTGCGCCGCCGCAGCCCGACTGGCCGTCGAACCATTTTCAAAGCGGTTTTCCGCTGTTCAACGATATTGCGACACCTGACGATGATGTGGCACTCGATGCGTTTCTCGCGGCCGGTGAGCCCCCGGTCGTGTTCACGGCCGGTTCGACACGCGTCGATCACGCGGCATACGCGCGCGCGGTGGCGGACGCGCTGCGCGCGACCGGCGCGCGCGGGATCCTGCTGACGCCGCAGGACGCGGCGTCGCACGACGACCGGCTGCTCGTGCGCCGCTTCGTGCCGATGCGTACGCTGCTGCCGCGTTGCCGCGCGCTCGTGCATCACGGCGGGATCGGCACCGCGGCGCTCGCGTGTGAGGCCGGGATCGTGCAGGTCGTCACGCCGTTCGCGCACGACCAGTTCGACAACGCGCAACGCGTCGTCATGAACGGCTGCGGCGTGCGCGTCGACGGCCCGGTCGATGGCGCGCGGCTCGGCGCGGCGCTCGCGCGCGTGCTGGCCGAACCGGCGTTCGCGGTGCATGCGAAGCGCACGCGCGCGCTGCTCGCGGCCGCACCCGACGGCTGCGGCGCGGCTGCCGATTTCATCGAACGATTCGTACCGAAGCGCGGGCGGGTGACCACGCGGGCCGATGTCGCGGCGGCCGGCGCATGAGCACCGCATCGCCGCTTCACGACCGGCCCGTCGCGCCTTCCGCGTTCGATGCGCCAGCGCCCGTGCCCGCGCCGGCCGCGCAGCCGGTGCGCGGCATCCGGCTCGCGCTGCTGACGTTCGCGCTGTCGCTTGCGACCTTCATCGAGGTGCTCGACTCGACCGTGACGAACGTCGCGGTGCCGGCGATCTCCGGCAGTCTCGGCGTATCGAACAGCCAGGGCACATGGGTGATCAGCTCGTACTCGGTCGCGGCGGCGATCGCGGTGCCACTGACGGGCTGGCTCGCGCGCCGCGTCGGCGAGCTGCGGCTGTTCGTCGGCGCGGTGCTGCTGTTCACGCTGACGTCGCTGCTGTGCGGGCTCGCGCGCGACTTGCACGTGCTGGTGATCTGCCGCGCGCTGCAGGGTCTGTGCTCGGGGCCGATGGTGCCGCTGTCGCAGACGATCCTGCTGCGCACGTTCCCGCCGGACAAACGCACGATCGCGCTCGCGCTGTGGGCGATGACGGTGCTGCTCGCGCCGATCTTCGGGCCGGTGGTCGGCGGCTGGATCGTCGACAACTTCTCGTGGCCGTGGATCTTCCTGATCAACTTGCCGATCGGGCTGTTCTCGTTCGCGGTGTGCACCGCGATGCTGCGCCCCGACGCGCAGCGCGGCGCGGCCGGCCCGGTCGACGTGCCGGGCATCGTGCTGCTCGTGATCGGCGTCGGTTCGCTGCAGGCGATGCTCGACCTCGGTCACGACCGTGGCTGGTTCGGTTCGCCGCTGATCGTCACGCTCGCGGTGGTCGCGACGCTCGCGATCGTGTCGCTGCTGATCTGGGAGGCGGGCGAAGCGCATCCCGTCGTCGATCTCAGCCTGTTTCGCGACCGCACGTTCTCGTTCTGCGTGCTGATCATCTCGCTCGGGATGATGAGCTTCTCGGTGGTCGGCGTCGTGTTCCCGCTGTGGATGCAGGCCGTGATGGGCTACAACGCGTTTCATGCGGGGCTCGCGACGGCGTCGCTCGGCGTGCTCGCGCTCGTGTTCTCGATTCTCGTCGGGATTCACGCGCACCGTTTCGACGCGCGCGTGCTCGCGACGTTCGGCTTCCTCGTGTTCGCGGCCGTGCTCGCGTGGGATGCGCATTTCACGCTGAAGATGACGTTCGCGCAGATCGCCGCGCCAGGGCTGATCCAGGGGATCGGGCTGCCGTGCTTCTTCATTCCGCTGACCGCCGCGACGCTGTCGCGCATTCCGGACGACCGGCTCGCTGCCGCGTCGAGCCTGTCGAACTTCCTGCGTACGCTGTCCGCCGCGTTCGGCACGGCGATGAGCGTGACCCTGTGGGAGAACCGCGCGACCTATCACTACGACGTCGTGTCGCAATCGGTCACGCACGCATCGGCGAACACGCAGCGCTTCGTGCACTCGCTGAACGCGATGGGCGTGGACGGCGTGCGCGAGCTGTCGACGCTGCACCAGGTCGTGATGCAGCAGGCGTACATGATGGCGACCAACGACATGTTCTGGATGGCGAGCATGACGTGTCTCGCACTCGCGGCGATGATGTGGCTGACGCGGCCGAAGCGCGGCGCGGCCGCGTCGTTCGGGCATTGAGGAGAAGACCATGACGACACTCGGCGCACTCGTGATCCTGTATCACCCGAGCGATGCGCAGCTCGATGCGCTCCGCGCATGGCGGCACGCTTGCGATGCGCTGCTCGTCGTCGACAACACGCCGCAGCCCGATGCGCGGGCGCGCGAGCTGTGCGAGCGGGAGGGTATCGCGCTGCTGCATCACGGCAATCGCGGCGGGATCGCGGGCGCGTACAACGCGGGGCTCGCGGCGCTGTTTCGCGACCGCATCGACGCGGTCGCGCTGTTCGACCAGGATTCGTCGGTGCCGGCCGCGTATTTCCCGGTGATGCGCGACGTCTGCGCGGGGCTGGCCGGGCGCGCGTTCCTGGCCGGCCCGCGCATCTTCGACGAAAACGCGCGCAGCTTCCTGCCGGAGCTCTCGACCAACGGGATCGGGCTGCGCCGCCTGCGCATCGAGCCGGGCGCGCCGCTGCAGCGCTGCGCGTTCCTGATCTCGTCGGGCTGCGTGGTGTCGCGCGACGCGTTCGACCTGCTCGGCCGCTTCGACGAGACGCTGTTCATCGATCACGTCGACACCGAATACAGCTTCCGCGCGCTATCGCGCAACGTGCCGCTCTATGTCGTGCCGTCGCTGGTGCTGCCGCACCGGATCGGCGCGAAGCAGCGGCACGCGATCGGCCCTTTTGAAATGACGTCGATGAATCATTCGTGGCAACGGCGCTACTACAGCGCGCGCAATGCGGTGCAGCTCGGGATGCAGTACGGGTTGCGTTTTCCGGTGGCGATCGTGCCGAACCTGCTGACCGTATGGCAGGTCGTGCAGATCGCGCTCGTCGAACGCGACAAGCGCGCGAAGCTCGCCGGCATCCTGTTCGGCGTCGCGGACGGCCTGTTCGGCAGGCTCGGCCCGCTCGAACGCACACGGCCGCGTCTGGCCGCGCGTGCGCAGCGCGTTCGGCAGGGGTGACGATGCGGCATTCGAGGAAAGCGGCGGGTTCGGCGCGTGGCATGAAGGGCGGCTCGACGATCGCGGCGGCAGCCATGCTGTTCGCGTTGGGGGGCTGCGTGCCGTCGGGGTTCCTGCCGTCGCTGTCGCTGCGCGCGCCGGCCGGCGATGCGCTCGCGCATACGGTCGGCCCCGGCGCGAACGGCGCGTGGCCGGCGCCGGATTGGGTGAAGCAGCTTCAGGATCCCCAGCTCGACGACCTGGTGGCCGAGGCGTCGCAGAACAGTCCCGATGTGCAGGTCGCGCAGGCGCGGTTGCGCATCGCACAGGCGCAGCTTCAGCAATTCGATTCGCTGACCGGGCTCACGGGCACTGCCGGCGCGACGATCAGCCGCGCGCGGATGCCGAAACCCGGCGACATCGCCGACGTGACGGCCGGCGGCTATCGCGTGCCGGTGCAGATCTTCGGCGATCCGAACGTATCGCCGTCGTCGATCTTCGTCGGGTTGAACTACCAGCTCGACCTGTGGGGCAAGAACCGCGCGGCGACGAAGAGCCTGATGTCGCTGCGCGACGCGGCGGGCGTCGAGGCCGAACAGGTCCGGCTGACACTCGCCGTCGCGATCGTCACCGTGTACTGCCAGCTCGACCAGACGTACGCGGTGCGAGACCTGTTGCAGCAGAAGCTGAAGATCAGCCAGCGTGTGACGGCCGTGCTGCGCGAGCGTACCGCGCGCGGCCTCGACAACGCGTACGACGCGAGCGACGCGTCGATCAAGCGCAGCCGCCTGCTCGAACAGATCGCGCTGAACGACGAGCAGATCAAGCTCGCGCAACTGCAGCTCGGCGTGCTGTCGGGCCGCGGTCCCGAGCGCGGGCTCGCGCTGCAGCGGCCGCGCGTCGGCGCGTTCGCGGGCGGCGCCGTGCCCGCGCGGCTGCCGGCCGATCTCCTCGGCCGCCGGCCCGACATCGTCGCCGCGCGGCTGCGTGTCGAAGCCGCGTTCGCGAATGCCGATTCGACGCGTGCGCAGTTCTATCCGGACGTGAACCTCGTCGCGCTCGGCGGCGTGTTCGCGCTGACACCCGCATCGCTGTTCTCGCGCGATTCGCTCGCCGGCTCCGTCGGCCCGGCGATCTCGCTGCCGATCTTCGATCGCGGCCGGCTGAAGGCGAAGCTCGGCGCGGACGTTGCGCAGGCCGACGTCGCGATCGGGCTGTACAACAAGACCGTCGACGATGCGCTCGGGCAGGTCGCGCAGCTCGTCACGTCGCTGCAGACGTCGCAGACGCTCGTGACGCAGCAGCAGGACGCGGTCGCGGCCGCGCAGAAGATCGTGCAGATCGCGGCCGATCGCCACCGGCGCGGCGTGCTGATGCAGAAGGATGTCGATGTCGCGGATCTCACGCTGATCGACGAGCGCACGCAGATGATTGCGTTGCTTGGCCGGCAGCGCACGCTGCGCGTCGGGTTGATCGGCGCGCTCGGCGGCGGGTTCGATGCGGGCGCAACGGTGGCGCAGGCGCAGACGCCGGCCATGCATCGGGCGCGCAGCGGGGCGGCGAAACGAGGCGCTTCGACCACGGCACCTGCAGCGTCCTCCGTCGCGACTGAGACCGCCGCGACCACACCGGCCACCGCCGCGACCGTGAGCCGATCGGTGGCTGGGCCGTCGGCCGATGCACGTGCGCTGGGCGCGGCCGTCCGGCCGGTCGTCGCAGCATCGGATGCGGGGTCTGCACGACGCGACGACGCGGCACGCATGCCGGCCGTCGGCGCGACGCCTCGCGGCGCGCCCGTTCTCGCGCGCACGGCGGCGCCGATCGCGGCGCCGGCCCCGTCGGTCACCCAGCCGATCCCCCTGTTCCAGCACGATCGACTGATCGTTACGCAAAGCGACTGATGCACCACGACAACCTTCATACCGCGGCGGCGCCGGCCGCACAGACCGACCCGGCACTCGATGCGCGCCGCGCGACGCGTCGCAAGCGCTTCACCGCGTTCTTCGCGATCGTGCTGCTGGTCGCGATCGCGTGGATCGCGTACTGGCTGCTGAGCGACCGCTACTACGAAGACACCGACGACGCGTACGTCGCGGGCAGCATCGTGCAGGTCGCCGCGCAGATCCCCGGCGCCGTGACCGACGTGCTGGTGGCCGATACGCAGACCGTGCGCGCCGGGCAGACGCTCGTGCGGCTCGACGACACCGAGGCATCCGTCGCGTTCGCGCAGGCGAAGGCGCAGCTCGCGCAGGCCGTGAGGCAGGTCGCGAACGCGAAGATCTCGAACACGATGTACGTCGAGGCCGTGAATGCGCGTCGCGCCGACCTGTCGCTCGCGCAGCGCGCATTCGTCGCCCGCTCGGGTGCGTCGGTCGAGATCGTCGCGCCGGAGGAACTGGCGCGCGCGCGCGCGGCGGTGGCCGGTGCGCAGGCGAACCTCGCGGCCGCGCAGGCCCAGCTCGACGCGGCGCGCGCGCTCGGCAGCAAGCTGCCCGTCGACGAAAGCCCGGCCGTCGTGCAGGCGGCCGCGCAGTTCAAGCTCGCGTACCGGAACCTGAAACGAACGACGATCGTCGCACCCGTCGACGGCACGATCGGGCAGCGCTCGGTGCAGGTCGGCCAGCAGGTCGGGCCCGGCGTGCCGCTGATGTCGGTCGTGCAGCTCAACCAACTGTGGATCGAGGCGAACTTCAAGGAAGGGCAGATCCGCCACATGCGCGTCGGCCAGCCGGTCGAGGTCGTGTCGGATCTCTACGGCTCGCGGGTCGCCTATCGCGGCCGCGTGCAGGGCTTCTCGGCCGGTACGGGCAGCGCCTTCTCGATGCTGCCGTCGCAGAACGCGGCCGGCAACTGGATCAAGGTCGTGCAGCGCGTGCCGGTCGTGATCGCGCTCGATTCGCGCGATCTCGCCGCGCATCCGCTGCGCGTCGGGCTGTCGATGCGCGCGACGGTCGACACGCGCGACCGCAACGGCCACGCGCTCGACAGCGAGCCGCCGACGCCGGCCGTCAGCACGCGCGTGCACGACGGCGTCGCGAGCGACGCGGAAGCGGCGGCTGCCGCGATCATCCGCGAGAATCAGGGCGGCTGACACCCGTCGGAAAAGGAAAGGGCCGGCCGCGAGCGCCGGTCCGCCCCCCGGCACGGCGCGCGTCCCGCGTTCCGCCCGGCGCCGTCCCGTCGTTTCCCGCCCGACTTTCGTATTTCCGCCATCGATGTCGGCGCCGATCAAACGCATGTCGCGTTTGAGACATCGGCGCCCCTGCCTCCGGGACTACTCTCGAACAGCACGTTGCGTGTGCGCCGCATGAGACGGCGCGCCGCGGCGCCATCCAACGAGACATGGAGACAATACGATGAGCAGCAATCGAGGTGTCGTCTATCTTGGGCCGGGTCAGGTCGAAGTCCAGAAAATCGATTATCCGAAGATGGTCGACCCGAGCGGCCGCGCGATCGGCCACGGCGTGATCCTGAAAGTGGTCAGCACGAACATCTGCGGCTCCGACCAGCACATGGTGCGTGGCCGCACGACCGCACCGGTCGGCCTCGTGCTCGGTCACGAGATTACCGGCGAAGTGGTCGAAGTGGGCCGCGACGTCGAGACGCTGAAGATCGGCGATCTCGTGTCGGTGCCGTTCAACGTCGCCTGCGGTCGCTGCGCGATGTGCAAGGACACGCATACGGGCGTGTGCCTGAACGTGAATCCGTCGCGTGCCGGCGGTGCGTACGGCTACGTCGATATGGGCGGCTGGATCGGCGGCCAGGCCGAGTACGTGCTCGTGCCGTATGCCGATTTCAACCTGCTGAAATTCCCGGACCGCGATCAGGCGATGTCGAAGATCCGCGACCTGACCTGCCTGTCCGACATTCTGCCGACCGGTTATCACGGTGCGGTGAGCGCGGGCGTGAAGCCGGGCTCGACGGTTTATATCGCGGGCGCGGGCCCGGTCGGGATGGCTGCCGCCGCATCCGCGCGCCTGCTCGGCGCGGCCGTCACGATCGTCGGCGACATGAATGCAGAACGTCTCGCGCATGCGCGTGCGATGGGCTTCGAGACGGTCGACCTGTCGAAGGACGCTTCGCTCGGCGAGCAGATCGAGCAGATCCTCGGTGTACCCGAGATCGACTGCGCGGTCGATTGCGTCGGCTTCGAGGCGCACGGCCACGGTTCGTCGGGCCATGCGGAGGAAGCACCCGCGACGGTGCTGAACTCGCTGATGGAAATCACGCGGCCGGCCGGCGCGATCGGCATCCCGGGCCTGTACGTGACGGACGATCCGGGCGCGAAGGACAAGGCGGCGCAGCACGGCAGCCTGAGCATCCGCTTCGGCCTCGGCTGGGCGAAGTCGCACTCGTTCTTCACGGGCCAGACGCCGGTGCTGAAGTACAACCGCAACCTGATGCAGGCGATCCTGTTCGACCGGCTGCCGATCGCGAAGATCGTCAACGTCGAAGTGATCTCGCTCGACCAGGCGCCGGAAGGCTACAAGAAGTTCGACGGCGGCGCGCCGCGCAAATTCGTCATCGACCCGCACGGGTTGCTGGCGGCGTGATGCGCTAGCGTTCGATACGCTACGTGCTGAAGGAAAACGGGCGGCTCCGGAAACGGGCCGCCCGTTTTTGTTTCGGGCGCGGGGCGATCGAGGGGCCGAAGATTGGTTCGGATAGCGAATCGGCAGGCGCGAACGGCCGGACTCCGCACTCAGTGGCCGCGATAGAGTTTCGCGATCTCTGCGTGGCCGGATGCGGTGTACCGCCCGTGGCGGGTATGCAGGCTCACGCGGCGAATCGGATGCGTGCGATGCGCGGCATCGCGGCTGCCTTTCCAGTCCGCCACGCGAACTGCGCTGGCGCGTGTCCGGTCGGGGGCGCGCATCGACGGTGCGGCGTGCGCAACCTGCATCTTGCCGGCAGGCGGGCTGGCGTTTGCGTCGTCGTGTGGCGGGATGGCAGCCAGTTGCGGCGTGCCGTCGGGCGAATGAAATGGAAAAATGGGCGTCGGCAATACCGGCAGCATCGGCTCGTTCACTGTATGCAAGCCGGATTCGGTCGCGGACCCTCGGCAGACGGGATCGGCCTTGCATGTGCGGTCGACCACCACATAGCCGCCGACCAGCAGCACGAGTGTCAGGATGCTCAGGAGCGGTGCGCTCGATGCGCTCGGCCGGCGGAGCGCCGCGTTGCGCAGCGAGTGCGCGACACGCGACGACCACGAACGGACGGTATGCGGCGCTTGTGCGGCGTGCGCAGGATCGGGCGTATGACGAATCGGATCGAACGGCCAGTCCCACTGGCCGCAGGCGGGGCAGCGCTCGAGTGCATGGGGCGTGACGAATCCGCACTCCCTGCACCGGCAACGCGCGGCGTGCCGCGATTCGGCGCGTGCGTTCGACACGACGCGCCATGCATCGCGCGTACGGACGTTCCGGTTGGGCAGGACACGCATCGTCAGCGGCCGGCGGGCGCCATCAACGGAGCACACGTCGACGATCGTTCGCGTTCGGTGTTCATGTGATTCTCCATAACATCGGACGCGTGGAATCCATTCGTCCGCAGCTACCTGTCGCTTCATTCTTTGTCGCTTGCGCGTGAAACGCAAGGACGATGTCGGTCGTCCCGAGCCGTGCGTCTGGCGCTAGCCGTCGTGTCGTTGCCGCGCCGCGAGCGTCCCGATGGTCTCCATCGCGCGCTCGACGGCCGGCGTCCACGGCCGGCCGTAGTTGAGCCGCAGGTAGCGGCGAAATCCGCCGGTCGCGGAAAAGATCGGTCCCGGCGCGATGCTGACGCCGCTTTCCATCGCAGCGTCGAACAGGTGCATTGCATCGACGCGCGGCGGCAGTTCGATCCACAGGAAATACCCGCCACGTGGCGCGAATACTTCGGTGTCCGCCGGAAAATACGCGCGCACGGCCGCGAGCATTTGCGCCTGGTGCGCGGCGAGATTGCGCCTCAGCTTGCGCAGGAAACGGTCGTATGCGCCGTCGCGCAGGTAGCTCGAAATCGCCAGCTGTGCGGGCACGTCGGCGGCCGGCGCGCTCGCGCCCTTCGCCTGCCGAATCTGCCGCACGTAGCGCCCGGCCGCGACCCAGCCGATCCGGAACCCGGGCGCGAGACATTTCGAGAACGACCCGCAATGCAGGACGAGCCCGCTGTCGTCATACAGTTTCGCGGGGCGCGTGGGCGCCGTGCTGAAATGCAGTTCGTTGTACACGTCGTCCTCGATCAGCGGCACGCCGCGCGCCGCGAGCAGGTCGATCAGCGCGCGCTTGCGCTCGTCGGTCAACGTCGCGCCGGTCGGGTTGTGGAACGACGTCATGAACCAGCACGCGCGCACCGGATGCGTGTCGAGCGCTTGCGCGAGTGCATCGAGATCGAGGCCCGTGCGCGGGTCGACCGGAATCTCGACGGCTTTCAGGTGCAGGCGCTGGACGGCGTGCAGCACCGCGTGGAATGCCGGCCGTTCGATCGCGACGATGTCGCCGGGACGTGTCAGCACCTGCAGGCAGAGCGTCAACGCTTCGAGCGCGCCGGTCGTGATGACGATCTCGTCCATCGGCAAGGCGGCGCCCGCGTTCAGGTAACGCAACGCGATCTGCCGGCGCAATGCGTCATTGCCGGGCGGTAGTCCCGACAGCAGTTTCGTGCGGTCCATGCCGCGGGCCGCCGACGCCATGTAGCGCCACAGGCTGCTCATCGGGAACAGCGAATAGCTGGCGAAGGCCGAACCGAGCGGGACGATGTCGTCGCACTTGAGCGAGTCGAGCAGGCGGAGCAGCGTGTCGTCGTCGCCGGCTGGCGTGGCGGCCGGCTTGCGCGGCGGATCGTGGCCGAACCGCACGTGTTTGTCTTCCAGGTTCGCAACGAAATATCCGGAGCGGGCTCGCGCGACGATCAGACCCTCGCTTTCGAGCGCGTAGTACGCGCGAAACACGGTGGACGGGCTCACGCCATATGCGCGGCACGCGGCGCGCACGGTGGGGATGCGCGCGCCGACTGCCAGGTCGCCGCGCCGGATCGCGTCGGCGATCGTCTGTGCCAGCGCCGCATATCGCTTCATGCCTGCCCCCGGCCGCTCGAAGCCTCGCTGAAAAAAGAGTAGGGCACGGCACCCGCCGCACGCAAGCGCGCCCCCAATCGCTGATCCGTATGTTTTTTGAGCGCTCTGATGCTGTTCTTTCGTCTGACAAGCGGGCATTCTGCAGCACGTTTTATTCCCGATGTCCGGGCGAGACGGAATCCACGCTGCATGGCGGCGGCACCGTGACCCACGCGTGTCTTGCACGGGTTCTCGCCTGCGGCGTCCTGACCCTATCCGGAAGCATCCAGCGTGAAACTGAAGACTCTCGCCGCCGGCCTCGTGGCCGGCTTCGCCCTCACCCTGTTCGGCGCCGCCGCACAGGCTGCCTGCGTCAGCAATCCCGCCGCCCAGCCGAATACGACGTTTCCCGCCGCGCTGACCGGCAAGCTCGTCTATCACAGCTACGTGAAGTACGGCGACGGCACGAGCCAGCTGTTCCTCTACGACTTCTCGGCCCATACGCTGACGCAACTGAGCAAGAGCACGTGGGGCATCACCGATCCGATGAACGGCGTGTTCAGCCCCGACGGCAAGTGGCTCGCGTTCATGGGCATCAGCAACGGCGCATGGAACGTGTTCATGCTGCAGCTCGGCGCCAGCACGCCGCCCGTCAACCTGACGAACAGCACGGGTGCGACGCGCAACGAGGACCCGAAATTCAGCGCGGACGGCAAGTCGCTCGTGTTCAAGCAGAACGGCGACGTGAAGCAGGCGACGCTGTCGTACACGAGCGCGGGCCCGACGTTCACGTCGGTCGTGAGCCTGACGAACGCGCCGTCCGGCACCGAATACTCGATGCCGTACCTCGCACCGGATGCGAGCGCCGTGTACTACGCGACCGGCAGCGGCTCGAACATGGGGTTGATGAAGCGCACGATCGCGACCGGCGCGACCGCCGTGTTCGATCATCCGGCCGGGCTGCAGACCTACTACCCGATCGTGCGGGCGGACGGCATGGTGTTCTATGCGCGCTGGAAGGACAGCGGCGGGGCCGACCAGATCTATTCGAAGACGGCCGACCCGGCCTCGACGCCGAACGCGCTGGCGCTCAACGACTGCGTGAGCAACAACTCGGATCCGGCGCCGGTGAGCGGCACGAACTACCTGTTCTTCTCGTCGACGACGGCGGGCGGCTATCAGCTCTACGTCGGTGACGTGACGACCGGCCAGCGCTGGAGCCTGTCGCAGTTCGGCGTGAATGCCGACACGACGAAGGCGAAGCTCGGGTCGAGCTATTACGGCGGCCCGGCCGCCACGCAGCCGACGCTGCTGTCGCAAGGGCGTCCGGCTGCCGCATCGGCGAGCTACAACGCGTCGCTCACGCCCGACAAAGCGTTCGACGGCAACACCACGGGCACGCGCTGGGATTCGCCGGAAGGCGCCGGTGTCGGTTCGCAGTGGATCTCCGTGGATCTCGGCGCGGTGAAGCACATCGATCACGTCGATCTGTACTGGGATGCGGGCGCGCTCGTCTATCAGATCCAGACGTCGAACGACAACGTCAACTGGACGACGATCTATTCGACGAGCAACGGCGTTTCATATACCCACGTCACGCTGCCGAATCTCAACGGCAGCGGTCGTTACGTTCGGATGCTCGGCGCGCAGCGCGCGACGCAGTGGGGTTACTCGCTCTATGAAATGCAGGTGTGGGGATCCTGAGCACAATAAAAAAACGGCCTTGATGGCCGTTTTTTTCATGCGTCACGCACAGCATCGCTCACGCATGCAGTACATGGGTGGGAAACGCGGGGGCCGCACTCGCCGCACCCTGCGCAAGCGGCGCGACCTGCTTGCGGCGCTCGCGGGTCGGCGCGACGCCGAACGCGTCACGATAGCTCTTGCTGAAATGGCACGCCGACTGGAACCCGCACGCCATCGTGATGTGCATGATCGACATGTCGGTCTGCAGCAGCAGCTCGCGCGCACGGCGCAGCCGCAGCGTCAGGTAGTAATGCGTCGGCGTCATGCCGAGGTGCTCGCGGAACAGGCGCTGCAGTTGCCGCTGCGACATGTTCGCGAGCCGCGCGAGCTCCTCGCGCGACAGCGGCTCCTCGATGTTGTTCTCCATCAGCGAGATCACTTCGAACAGCGACTTGTTCGCCGAGCCGAGGCGTGCGACGAGCGGCATGCGTTGCTGCGCGCTCGTGTCGCGCACGTGTTCGACGATGAACTGCTCGGCGATCTGCGTGACGCGCGCAGTGCCCACGCGCGCGGCGATCAGGTTCAGCATCATGTCGAGCGGCGCGACGCCGCCCGTGCACGTGATGCGGTCGCGGTCGATCACGAACAGTTCCTTCAGGAAGCACGTGTCCGGAAACTCTTCCTTCAGCGCCGACATGTTCTCCCAGTGGATCGCGCACGCGTAGCCCGCGAGCAGCCCCGATTTCGCGAGTGCATAGGTGCCCGTGCACAGGCTGCCAAGCGGGATGCCCGAGCGCGCGAAGCGGCGCAGTGCCGACAGGTGGGCCGGCGTGGTCGCACGCTGCACGTCGACGCCGCCGCACACGAATACGATGTCTGGCTGCCCCGCGCATTCGGCCGGGCCCGTGTCGACCGTGAGGCCGTTGCTCGCCGTGACCGGGCCGCCGTCCGGGCTGATCACCGACCAGCGGTAGAGCGGCTGGCCGCTCAGGTAGTTCGCCATCCGAAGCACCTCGATCGCATTGGTGAACGCGATCATCGTGAAGTTCGGTAACGGCATGAACGCGAAGTGGGACAGCGACGCTGTGCGGTCGGGCGACATGGGGAGCGTTCCTAGAATCTCTAATAGCTATACGCCCGGGGAGCACGGGTCGGGCAGCGGTATTGTGTGAGCGAGCGCAACAAGCGTGCCATACGGCTAAACCCTAGCTCCATACGTTGTCTGGGTGTAAGGCCGATGTTGCACTGCACCGTAACCGGGAGACACCGCACCCCGAACGGGCGGCAAACGCACTGCCCGTGTGCGTATCCATAGGTGAACAGCCGACGCCGTTTTGGTTGGTCATCCGAAAAAGCACGACCGGTCACTTGTATAAAACGGACGTGCATGGCGGAAAAGGCAAAGAACGCGTCTAAATTCATCAATCCGCCGAAAATCCGAACGACAAGAATAGAGCCGTCGGCAACCTTGTACTGGCGCAGCGGGAAACCCAGGCAGGGCGGGCCTTGAGCTTTGGTTACAGCCCTTTATTCTTCGTCACGGACGCACTATGTCGAACACCCAGCCTTTCTTCTCGCAGCCCCTTGCCGAGCGCGACGCGCCGGTACGCAGCGCCATCCTGAAGGAACTCGAGCGTCAGCAGTCGCAGGTCGAGTTGATCGCGTCGGAAAACATCGTGTCGCGCGCCGTGCTCGAGGCGCAGGGCTCGGTACTGACGAACAAGTACGCGGAAGGCTATCCCGGCAAGCGCTACTACGGCGGCTGCGAGTTCGCCGATGAAGTCGAGGCGCTGGCGATCGAGCGCGTCAAGCAGATCTTCAACGCCGGTTATGCGAACGTACAGCCGCACTCGGGCGCGCAGGCGAACGGCTCGGTGATGCTCGCGCTGGCCAAGCCGGGCGACACGGTGCTCGGCATGTCGCTGGACGCCGGCGGCCACCTGACGCACGGCGCGAAGCCGGCGCTGTCGGGCAAGTGGTTCAACGCCGTCCAGTACGGCGTGAACCGCGACACGATGCGGATCGATTACGACCAGGTCGAGGCGCTGGCGCACGAGCACAAGCCGAACCTGATCATCGCCGGCTTCTCGGCATACCCGCGCGCGCTCGACTTCGCGCGCTTCCGCGCGATCGCCGACAGCGTCGGCGCGAAGCTGATGGTCGACATGGCGCACATCGCCGGCGTGATCGCCGCGGGCCGCCACGCCAACCCGGTCGAGCATGCGCACGTCGTCACGTCGACCACCCACAAGACGCTGCGCGGCCCGCGCGGCGGCTTCGTGCTGACCAACGACGAGGACATCGCGAAGAAGATCAACTCGGCCGTGTTCCCCGGCCTGCAGGGCGGCCCGCTGATGCACGTGATCGCCGGCAAGGCCGTCGCGTTCGGCGAAGTGCTGCATGCGGACTTCAAGACCTACATCGACAACGTGCTCGCGAACGCGCAGGCGCTCGGTGAAGTGCTGAAGGCCGGCGGCGTCGATCTCGTCACGGGCGGCACCGACAACCACCTGCTGCTGGTCGACCTGCGCCCGAAGGGCCTGAAGGGCGCGCCGGTCGAGCAGGCGCTGGAACGCGCGGGCATCACCTGCAACAAGAACGGCATCCCGTTCGACACCGAGAAGCCGACCGTCACGTCGGGCATCCGTCTCGGCACGCCGGCCGGCACGACGCGCGGTTTCGGCGTCGCGGAATTCCGTGAAGTGGGCCGCCTGATCCTCGAAGTGTTCGACGCGCTGCGCGCGAACCCGGAAGGCGACCACGCGACCGAACAGCGTGTGCGCCGCGAGATCTTCGCGTTGTGCGAACGCTTCCCGATCTACTGATCGACCCCCACAAGAACAGACCCACGAGCGAGAGCAGATATGAGCACGCTGCATCAGGACAGCATCATCATCGACGGACTGAACATTTCGAAGTTCGAGAAGCCGGTGTTCGAGGACATGCGCCGTGGCGGCATCACGGCCGCGAACTGCACGGTGTCGGTGTGGGAGAACTTCGCCAAGACCGTCGACAACATCGGCGTGATGAAGAAGAAGATCCGCGACAACGGCGAGCTGCTGACGCTCGTGCGCACGACGGACGACATCTTCCGCGCGAAGAAGGAAGGCAAGACCGGGATCATCCTCGGCTTCCAGAACGCGCATGCGTTCGAGGACAACCTCGGCTACATCGAAGCGTTCGCCGACATGGGCGTGCGTGTCGTGCAGCTCTGCTACAACACGCAGAATCTGGTCGGCACCGGCTGCTACGAGCGTGACGGCGGCCTGTCGGACTTCGGCCGCGAAGTGATCACCGAGATGAACCGCGTCGGCATCATGGTCGACCTGTCACACGTGGGCGGCAACACGTCGTCGGAAGCGATCGCGTTCTCGAAGAAGCCGGTGTGCTACTCGCACTGCCTGCCCTCGGGCCTGAAGGAGCATCCGCGCAACAAGAGCGACGTGCAGCTCAAGGAGATCGCCGATGCGGGCGGCTTCGTCGGCGTGACGATGTTCGCGCCGTTCCTGAAGCGCGGGATCGAAGCGAACATCGACGACTACATCGAGGCGATCGACTACGTCGTGAACCTGATCGGCGAAGACGCGGTCGGCATCGGCACGGACTTCACGCAGGATTTCGCGAAGGAATTCTTCGACATGCTGACGCATGACAAGGGCCGCTATCGCCAGCTGACGAACTTCGGCAAGGTGATCAACCCGGACGGCATCCGCACGATCGGCGAATTCCCGAACCTGACCGCGGCGATGGAACGCCACGGCTGGAAGGAGTCGCGTATCCGCAAGATCATGGGCGAGAACTGGGTGCGCGTGTTCAAGGACGTGTGGGGCGCGTAAGCGCCGCTTCGAGCCGAACCGCCACCCGCGATTCAACAACAGAAAAATCGGGACGTGCCCGCGCAAGCCGCGCGGGCGCGCGGACGATGTCGCGCCTGCGCACTGAGCCGCGCGGCCAATTTCCTCACGGAGTCACCACGATGCAACCGCAACTGCCGATCAACGTCGATCCCGATACCGGCGTCTGGACCACCGACGCGCTGCCGATGCTGTATGTGCCGCGCCACTTCTTCACGAACAACCACGTCGCCGTCGAAGAAGCGCTCGGCGTCGAAGCGTATGCCGAGATCCTCTACAAGGCCGGCTACAAGTCCGCATACCACTGGTGCGACAAGGAAGCAAAGCTGCACGGGCTGACCGGCATGGCCGTGTTCGAGCACTACCTGAAGCGACTGTCGCAACGCGGTTGGGGCTTGTTCTCGATCATCGAGGCCGATCCGGCCAGTGCGCGCGCAAAGATCGAGCTGCGCCATTCGTCGTTCGTGCTCCAGCAGCCGGGCAAGGAAGGCAAGCTCTGCTACATGTTCGCAGGCTGGTTCGCCGGCGCGATGGACTGGGTCAACGACACGACGCCGGAAGGCAAGGGCGCCCCGCGTGCGCGATCGTTGGAAGTGCAGTGCGCGGCCGAGCATCACGACCACTGCGTCTTCGAAGTGTCGCCGATCGCGCACTGACGCACTGATACACCGCTACAAAACAACACCCGCAACACGAGACATTCGAACGCCAGAGGTCGCCAGCGATGCGTTATCCCCACCTGTTCAAACCCATGCAGCTGAACCAGCTGACGCTGCGTAACCGGATCGTCAGCACCGCGCATGCGGAGGTGTATGCCGAGCCGGGCGGCCTGCCGGGCGACCGCTATATCCGCTACTACGAAGAAAAGGCCAAGGGTGGCGTCGGCCTGGCCATCTGCGGCGGGTCGAGCCCCGTGTCGATCGACAGCCCGCAGGGCTGGTGGAAATCGGTGAACCTGTCGACCGACAAGATCATCGATCCGCTCACGCGCCTCGCCGACACGATGCACAAGCACGGCGCGAAGATCATGATCCAGGCGACGCACATGGGCCGCCGCTCGTCGTTCCACGGCGAGCACTGGCCGCACTTGATGTCGCCGTCGGGTGTGCGCGAACCCGTGCACCGCGGCAACGCGAAGATCATCGAGATCGAGGAAATCCGCCGCATCATCGGCGATTTCGCGGCGGCCGCGAAGCGCGTGAAGGCAGCGGGCATGGACGGCATCGAAATCTCGGCCGCCCACCAGCACCTGATCGACCAGTTCTGGAGCAAGCGTTCGAACCACCGCACCGACGAATGGGGCGGCAGCCTGGAAAACCGCCTGCGCTTCGGTATCGAAGTGCTGACGGCCGTGCGCGAGGCGGTCGGCAAGGATTTCTGTGTCGGCCTGCGCATGTGCGGCGACGAATTCCACGAGGACGGCCTCGACCACGAAGCGCTGAAGGAAATCGCGCAGGCAATGTCGGAGACGGGCCTGATCGACTACCTGAGCGTGGTCGGCTCGGGTGGCGACACGCACAATACGATCGCGAACTGCATGCCGCCGATGGCATTGCCGCCGGAGCCGTTCGTGCACCTCGCGGCCGGCATCAAGTCGGTCGTGAAGATTCCGGTGATGCACGCGCAGAGCATCCGCGATGCGGGCCAGGCCGAGCGCCTGCTCGCGACCGGCATGATCGACCTGGTCGGCATGACGCGCGCGCAGATCGCCGATCCGCACATGGTGATCAAGATCCGCGACGGCCGCGAAGACGAAATCAAGCAGTGCGTCGGCGCGAACTACTGCATCGACCGCCAGTACAACGGCCTCGACGTGCTGTGCATCCAGAACGCGGCGACGTCGCGTGAAGCGACGATGCCGCACATCATCGAGAAGTCGCGCGGCCCGAAGCGCAAGGTCGTGGTGGTCGGCGCGGGCCCGGCGGGGCTTGAAGCCGCGCGCGTCGCGAAGCTGCGCGGCCACGACGTCGTGCTGTTCGAGAAGAACTCGGAAGTGGGCGGGCAGGTGATGATCGCCGCCAAGGCGCCGCAGCGCGAACAGATGTCGGGGATCATCCGCTGGTTCGACATGGAAACGAAGCGCTTGGGCGTCGATCGCCGCCTCGGCGTGGCCGCCGACGAGAAGATGATCATGGCCGAGAAGCCGGACATCGTCGTGCTCGCGACGGGCGGGTCGAGCTTCACGTGGCAGGTGCCGGGCTGGGGCGTGGCTGAAGGTCTGGCCGTCAGCTCGTGGGACATCCTGACCGGCAAGGTCGAGCCCAAGCAGAACGTGCTGCTGTTCGACGGCGTGAGCACGCATGCCGGCGCGGGCGTGGCCGACTTCATGGCGAGCCGCGGCTCGAAGGTCGAGGTCGTCACGCCGGACGTGAAGGTCGCCGACGATTGCGGCGGCACGACGTTCCCGATCTTCTATCGCCGCCTGTATGCGTTCGGCGTGATCCCGACACCGAACACGATGCTCGATCGCGTTTATCAGGAGGACGGCAAGATGATTGCCGTGCTGCGCAACGAGTACACGGAAGAACTGGAAGAGCGCGCGGTCGACCAGGTGGTGATCGAGAACGGTTCGTCGCCGAACGACGAGCTGTACTGGAAGCTCAAGCCGGAATCGGTGAACCGTGGCCAGATCGATCCGCACACGCTGTTCGCGGCCGAGCCGCAACCGTGCCTGTCGGAAGAACTCGGCAACGGCCGTTTCCTGCTGTTCCGTGTCGGCGACTGCATCTCGATGCACAACGTCCACGGTGCGATCTACGACTCGCTGCGTCTCGTGAAGGATTTCTAAACGATGAACCCGTCCTTCCTCATTACCGCCCTGTTGTGGCTGTCGGTGGCGGGGCTCGCGTTCGCGGTCGCGAAGCGCTCGTCCTACTGGCGGCTCGGCCGCGCCACGGCACCCGGCTCGTTCGGCGTCGCGAACCTGTTCGCGATCCCGAAGCGCTATTTCGTCGACCTGCACCACGTAGTCGCCCGCGATCCGTACATCGCGAAGACGCACGTGGCGACGGCCGGCGGCGCGATCGGCGCGCTTGCGCTGGTGTTCATCAACTATGGCCTCGCGATCTACTCGCCGTGGCTCGACAAGCTGATCTTCCTCGCGGCGCTCGCGATGCTGGTCGGCGCGGTGTTCGTGTGGCGCCGGCGCGCGGCGAAGGACGTGCCCGCGCGGTTGTCGAAAGGTCCGTGGAATACGCTGCCCTGGCTGCTCGGCTCGTTCGCGCTCGGCCTCGTGCTGTTCATGCTGGTGCCGACCGGCGCGATGTCGGGTGCGTTCGCGGTGCTCTGCGCAGTGCTGATCGGTGTCGGTGCATTCACGATGACGGTCGGCGCCGCGAAGGGCGGCCCGATGAAGCATGCGATCGCCGGCCTGCTGCACCTTGCATTCCACCCGCGCCAGGAACGGTTTGCCGCCACGCGTGAATCGTTCACGGGCAACGGCACGGCCACGCCGCCGACCGCACTGAAGCTGCCGGACATCGAGCATCAGGAATACGGGGTCGCGAAGCCGGTCGAATTCCGCTGGAACCAGCTGCTGAGTTTCGACGCCTGCGTGCAGTGCGGCAAGTGCGAAGCCGCGTGCCCCGCGTTTGCGTCGGGTCAGCCGCTGAACCCGAAGAAGCTGATCCAGGATCTTGTCGTCGGCATGGCCGGCGGCACCGATGCGGCTTACGCGGGCAGCCCGTCGCCGGGCCTCGCGGTCGGCCAGCATCGCGGCGAGCCGAACGGCCCGATCGTGTCGGGCCTGATCGAGGAGCAGACACTGTGGTCGTGCACGACCTGCCGCGCTTGCGTGCAGGAATGCCCGATGCTGATCGAGCACGTCGACGCGATCGTCGACATGCGCCGCAACCGCACGCTCGTGCACGGCACGGTGCCGGGCAAGGGCCAGGAAGTGCTCGCGAACCTGCGCGAGACGGGCACGATGGGCGGCTACGACACGGCCGCGCGCTACGACTGGTCGGTCGACCTGAGCGCGCCCGTCGCGCAGCCGGGCAAGCCGGTCGACGTGCTGTTCGTCGCGGGTGAAGGTGCGTTCGACATGCGCTACCAGCGCACGCTGCGTGCGTTTGTGAAGGTGCTGAACAAGGCGGGCGTCGACTACGCGGTGCTCGGCTCGACCGAGACCGACACGGGCGACGTCGCACGCCGGCTCGGCGACGAAGCGACGTTCCAGCAGATGGCGAAGCGCCTGATCGGCACGCTCGGCACGCTGTCGTACAAGCAGATCGTGACGGCCGACCCGCACGTGATGCACAGCCTGCGCAACGAATACCGCGCGCTCGGGCTGCGCGTGACGGTCAAGCACCACACGACCTATCTCGCCGAACTCGCCGACAGCGGCAAGATCGCGCCGAAGGCCATCGAGGCGCTGCAGGAGAAGCGCACGACATACCACGATCCGTGCTACCTCGGCCGCTACAACGGCGAGACGGAAGCGCCGCGCAAGCTGCTGAAGACGATCGGCATCCAGGTCGTCGAGATGGAGCGCAACGGCATGCGCGGCCGCTGCTGCGGCGGTGGCGGCGGTGCGCCGCTGACCGACATCCCCGGCAAGCAGCGCATTCCCGACATCCGCATCGCCGACGCACGTACGATCGGCGCGGATGTGGTCGCGGTTGCCTGCCCGAACTGCACGGCCATGCTCGAAGGCGTCGTGGGCCCGCGCCCCGACGTGCTCGACGTCGCCGAACTCGTCGCCGCCTCGCTGGAGTGAATCGATGAACACGATCAAACGAATCGATCCGCGCCGGCCGTTCATCATCACGGCCGCCGGCCTGAAGCGCATCACGCTCGGCGAGGAAGGCAGCGCCGATGCGAACGTCGCATACGGGGCCGCTCACGGCCATGGCGCAGCGGCCGCGAAGCCGCGCCGCGCGCTGCAGGATCCGAAGCACGTGATGCTGGTGGTCGCGCACGGCGAACGCGGCGCGCTCGACGACCATTCGCGGCAGGCGATCGCCGCTGCAGCCGTGCTCGCCGACGCGCAAACCGAAGTCGCGCTGCTCGCGTTCGGCGAGTTGAAGGATGACGTAGCCGAACTCGGCGTCGACAAGCTGCTCGAGTTGACCGGCTTCGATCGCCGCACGTTCGATCCCGAAAGCGAACTGCAAGCATTGCAGGCCTGTGTGGCCGCGCTCGCACCGAAGCACGTGTTCGTACCCGACAACGCAACGGGTGACGGCGATCTTGGCCGGCGTTACGCGGCAGCCGCCGGCGCGAGCGTCGCGACGCACGTCGTCGAGATCGACGCGAAGCACGTCGGCGCGTATGCGCAGGCCGGGCGCGCGTTTGCCACGCGCGCGCTGCCCGACGTGATCCTGCTCGCGCAGAACGCGGTCGACGCGAAGCTGCCGTTCGTCGGTGCGGGCGAACGCCTGGCCGCGGATTTCATCCGCCCGGCCCATGACGCCACGCAGCCGTACCGCGATCTCGGCCTCGACGAAATCGATGCGGCGCAGGTCGCGCTCGAGGAAGCCGATTTCATCGTGTCGGCCGGCAACGGCGTGTCCGACATCGGCGCGTTCGAGCAGCTGGCCGGTGCATTCGGCGCCGCGATCGGCGCGAGCCGCGTCGCGGTCGACAACGGCCATTTCACGCGCGACAAGCAGGTCGGAGCGACCGGCAAGACGGTCGAGGCAAGCGTGTACATCGCGTTCGGCATCTCGGGCGCGGTGCAGCACTTGCAGGGGATCAAGGACTGCCGCCACGTGATCGCGGTGAACCTCGACGGCAGCGCGCCGATCGCGAAGCGCGCGAACCTGACGGTGGTGGGCGACGCGCAGGCGACGATCGCCGCGTTGATCGAACAGGTGCAGGCCGCGCGTGCCGCGCGCGGCGAATCGCCGGCCGCGGTCGGCACCCGTGAACCGGAAGGAGTTGCCGCATGAACGCCCCCCGTCCCTTGCAACGCATCGCGGTGCTCGTGTCCATTGGCCGGCATCCGGTCAGCGGCGTCGCGCGCTACAGCCGCAACGATGCGGCCGCACTTGAAACCGGCCGCCAGCTCGCCGAGCAGCATCGCGCGACGCTCGACGTGATCCATGCAGGCGACCCCGCGAACGGGGCGCTTGCCGAATATCTCGCGCTCGGCGCGCGGGAGGTCGAGGTGCTGGCCTGCCGCGACGGCGACGATGCCGTGCACGCGCTCGCCGCGCGCATCGAAGACTACGACCTCGTGCTGACCGGCACGCGCGCCGAGGGTGCGTACGACACCGGCATGCTGCCTTACCGCATCGCCGCGACGCTCGGCTATCCGCTGGTCGGCTCGGCCGTCGACGTGACGGTCGAAGGCGGTCGCGCGGCCGTCCGGCAATTTTTGCCGAAAGGGTTGCGGCGGCGCGTCGATGCCGCGCTGCCGGCCGTGATTGCCGTCCATCCACTCGCCAATGCCGAGCCACGCTACGCGTACGCGCGGCTGCGCGCAGGCGCGATCCGGCCGGCGCTCGCGGCGCCCGGCGCGAACGCCGATGCGGCCGCGTGGACGGTCGGTCCGGTCGAGCGTAAACCCGTAAAACTGGTCGCCGCCGAGAAGCGCTCCGGGCATGCCCGGATGCTGTCCGCGACGACGACGGAAAGCCGCGGCGGCAACGTCGTAAATGAAGGGAGTTCGGTCGAAAAAGCACAAGTGATCCTCGCGTATTTGCGCGAGCATCAGCTCATCGACTACTGATTTTGATGCCTGTCGGCAAGAACCCAGGGATGCAAGGAATCCGGAGCAAACGATGAAAGTATCGGCAGACATTCGTGCATTGATCGAGCGGCGCAAGGAAGGGCACAGCCTCGACGCACCGTTCTACACGAGCGAGGACATCTTCGCG
Source organism: Burkholderia sp. BCC1999 (assembly GCF_905339975.1). NCBI lineage: Bacteria > Pseudomonadati > Pseudomonadota > Betaproteobacteria > Burkholderiales > Burkholderiaceae > Burkholderia > Burkholderia sp. BCC1999. The sequence goes on from NZ_CAJPHP010000010.1 coordinate 114,916, forward strand.
CTCGACATGGAGGCGATTTTCCGCCAGCACTGGATCCAGGTGGCAATCGAGCCGGATATTCCCGAGCCGGGCGACTATGTGACCGTGGAACTGGGGAGCGATTCGATCCTGATCGTGCGCGACGACGACATGGCGATCCGCGCGTTCCACAACGTGTGCCGTCACCGCGGCGCGCGCCTGTGCAACGAGGACAAGGGCTCGGTCGGCAACATCGTGTGTCCGTACCACAGCTGGACCTACAACCTGACGGGCCAGCTGATGTTCGCCGAGCACATGGGCGAGAAGTTCGATCGCTGCAAGCACAGCCTGAAGTCGGTGCACGTCGAGAACCTCGCGGGCCTGGTCTTCATCTGCCTCGCCGACGAGCCGCCGGTCGACTTCGCGCAGATGCGCGCCGAGATGGAGCCGTACCTGCTGCCGCACGACCTGCCGAGCACGAAGATCGCCGCGCAGATCGACATCATCGAGGAAGGCAACTGGAAGCTCACGATGGAGAACAACCGCGAGTGCTATCACTGCGTCGCGAACCATCCGGAGCTGACGATCTCGTTGTACGAATACGGCTTCGGCTACCAGCGTTCCGACGCGAACGCCGAAGGCATGGACGCATTTGCAGAAACGTGCGTGCGCCGCGGCAAGGAGTGGGCCGAGATGGGCCTGCCGTCCGCGGAGATCGAAAAGCTGCTCGACGTGACGGGTTTCCGCACGCAGCGCCTGCCGCTCGATCGCAGCGGCGAATCGCAGACGCTCGATGCGAAGGTCGCGTCGAAGAAATTGCTCGGCGGCTTCGAAAAGGCCGACCTCGGCGGTCTGTCGTTCTGGACGCAGCCGAACTCGTGGCACCACTTCATGAGCGATCACATCGTGACGTTCTCGGTGATCCCGCTGTCGGCCGGCAAGACGCTCGTGCGCACGAAGTGGCTCGTGCACAAGGATGCGAAGGAAGGCATCGATTACGACGTGAAGAACCTCACGGCCGTGTGGAACGCGACCAACGACCAGGATCGCGCGCTCGTCGAGTTCTCGCAGCGCGGCGCGACCAGCAGCGCGTATGAGCCGGGCCCGTATTCGCCGTTCACGGAAGGTCTCGTCGAAAAATTCTCGGCCTGGTACATCGGCCGGCTCGCCGAAAAAACCGGCGAATAGTACTTAGCAGTGTACAAGCGGAGTCAGACATGATGCGAGATGCGGCCAACTTCGAGCCGACGGACAGCCGGGTTACACGCCCGGCGTTCTGGAACGCCCTTCCCGAGCGCTGGACGAGCGACGTCGAGGAAACGCTGGTGTGCTGCCAGGTGCGGCAGGAAACGCACGACGTGAAGAGTTTCTTCTTCCGTTCGCCGCAGGGCCGCTCGTTCTCGTTCGAGCCCGGGCAGTTCCTCACGCTCGAGCTCGACATCGACGGCGAAACGATCAACCGCTGCTACACGATCTCGTCGTCGCCGGCGCGGCCGCACACGGTGTCGATCACGGTGAAGCGCGTGCCGGGCGGCAAGGTGTCGAACTGGCTGCACGACAACCTGCAGCCGGGCGCACCGGTGCGCGTGCTCGGCCCGGCCGGCGAGTTCACGTGCGCACGGCATCCGGCGCGCAAGTACCTGTTCCTGTCGGCCGGCTCGGGCGTCACGCCGCTGATGTCGATGAGCCGCGCGCACCATGATCTCGCGGAAGATCGCGACATCCTGTTCGTGCACAGCGCGCGCACGCCGGACGACATCATCTTCGCGCGCGAGCTCGACCTGATCGCGTCGAATCATACGAACTTTCGCACGTCGTTCGTCGTCGAGCGCCTGGGCGCGCGCACGAACTGGCCGGGCGTCACGGGCTTCCTGACACTGCCGCTGCTGAAGCTGATCGCACCGGATTTCATGGAGCGCGAGATTTTCACGTGCGGCCCCGCGCCGTACATGAAGGCCGTGCGCGACCTGCTCGACGAAGCCGGCTTCGATCGCCAGCAGTATCACGAGGAGAGCTTCTCGTTCGAGACGCTCGCGCAGACCGCGAGCGACGAGCTGCTCGCCGATCTCGCACCGCCGGCCGAAGGCGGCGACGCGGACACGAAGCAGTACACGGTCAGCTTCGCGAAGAGCAATCGCGAGATTGCGTGCGGTTCGGAGCAGCACGTACTCGATGCGGCGCGCCAGTCGGGCGTGCGGCTGCCGGCGTCGTGCACGCAGGGCATGTGCGGCACCTGCAAGGTGAAGCTCGTGTCGGGGCAAGTCGAAATGAAGCACAACGGCGGCATCCGCCAGCGCGAGATCGACCAGGGGATGGTGCTGCTGTGCTGCAGCAAGCCGCTGTCGGATCTCGTGATCGACAAGTAGTCGAAGCTCGCCATCGGCTGTCCGGGTACGTCGCACCCGGACAAGCATCCGTCGGAAAACAACGATACCGCGGATTTGTGGTTGAAGAACCTAGAGAGACAACGCGCACGGTGCGCATATCAAGGAGATCGACCATGAAGCTGTTCGGAAAACTGTTGTGGACCGGCGCACTGTCGGCGATGGTGGCACTGAGCGCATCGGCGCTCGCCGATACGAAGCCGACGCTGAAGATCGGTTACGTCGAAGGCTGGGACGACAGCGTTGCGACCTCGAACGTCGCAGCGCGCGTGATCGAGAAGAAGCTCGGTTACCAGGTCCAGCTCGTACCGGTCGCCGCCGGGATCATGTGGCAGGGCGTCGCGCGCGGCGATCTCGATGCGACGCTGTCCGCGTGGCTGCCGGTCACGCACGGCTCGTACTGGGATGAATACAAGGCCAAGGTCGTCGACCTCGGCGCGAACTTCCCCGATGCCAAGATCGGCCTGATCGTGCCCGCGTACGTGAAGGCGAAGAGCATCGACGACCTGAATGCGGAGAAGGGCAGCTTTGGTGGCCGGATCGTAGGTATCGACGCAGGTGCGGGCGTGATGCGCAAGACCGACGACGCGATCAAGAGCTACGGGCTGAGCTACACGCTGATGCCGAGTTCGGGCAGCGCGATGACGGCCGAGCTGTCGCGTTCGGTCAATGCGAACAAGCCGGTGATCGTGACGGGCTGGGCGCCGCACTGGATGTTCGCGAAGTGGAAGCTGCGCTTCCTCGAGGATCCGAAGAAGGTGTTCGGCGGCGCGGAGCACGTCGACAGCGTCGTGAATCCGGGGCTCGAAACGAAGGCGAAGCCGGTTGTCGCGTTCCTGAAAAAATTCCAGTGGAAGCCGGGTGAAATCGACAGCGTGATGCTCGCGATCCAGAACGGCTCGAAGCCGGAAGCGGCCGCCGACGCGTGGATTGCGGCGCATTCGGACCGCGTGAATTCGTGGACCGAAGGCGCGCAGTAAGTACCAGACGATACGTCATACGAATCATTAAAGAGACACGCCGGGGGTGGTACGCAGGAATCCGAAATGATCGTGATGCAATGCGGCCATTTCCCGGAATTGTTTTTCTGATTCTGCAAAAAAGCGCGTAAGTTGTTACACTAGCGCCCTTGTGCGGAGTCATCACAGGAGGAATTGGATGAGTCAGGCAGGACTGCGTGCGAACAGCACCAGTGATGTTGAGGCAACCATCTCACATGATTCGACGGGCCACACGCTGCATCGTGGCCTGACTTGGAAAGACGCTTTTTGGGTAACGAGCGGCGTGCCGGCTGGCGTGCTGTTCACGATCGGTGGCGTATGCGCGACGATCGGCCAGCCCGCCTGGGCGATCTGGATCGCCGCGATCACGATGGGGCTGATTCAAAGCGCGACTTATGCGGAAATATCGGGGCTATTTCCCCATAAATCGGGCGGCGCGTCCGTGTATGGCGCGATCGGCTGGGTCCGTTACAGCAAGCTGATTGCCCCGGTTTCCGTGTGGTGCAACTGGCTCGCGTGGTCGCCGATGCTTGCGCTCGGCTGTGGCCTCGCGGCGAGCTATGCGCTCACGAGTCTCTTTCCCGCCAACGCGGCGGTGCTGCAATGGCAGCTCAAGATCGCGGATCTCGGGTTCATCAAGCCGGGTCTGTCCCTGCGGATCAATGCGACGTTCATCATCGCGACGATCCTGCTTCTCATCACGTTCAAGCTTCAACACAGTGGCGCATCGAAGGCGGCGCGTACACAGCGCATCCTCGGCATTGCGTCGCTCACGCCGCTGCTGATCGTCGGCATCGTGCCGTTCGTCACCGGCGACGTGCCGATGTCGAACCTGCTCCCGCTGCTGCCGCTCGGCCACGACGCGCACGGCAATCTCACGACCGCGACCTTCGGCTCGTGGAACGGGCAGGGCGTCACGATGGCGCTCGGTGCGATGTTCATGGCCGGCTGGGCGTCGTACGGCTTCGAAACGGCCGTCTGCTACACGCGTGAATTCCGCGATCCGCGCCGCGATACCGCGAAGGCGATCTTCTGGTCGGGCGCGCTGTGTCTCGTCGTGATGACGCTCGTACCGATGGCGTTCCAGGGCGCGCTCGGCACGCAGGCGATGCTCGATCCGTCGATCGGCGACGGCACCGGCGTCGCGGCCGCGATGGCGAAGATCGTCGGCGGCGGCGCGTGGGTCGCGAATGCGGTCGTCGTGATGCTGATGCTGTCGATCCTGCTGATCGTGATGACGTCGATGATGGGCTCATCGCGCACGCTCTATCAGGCCTCGGTCGACGGCTGGCTGCCCAAGTACCTGTCGCACGTGAACGAGCACGGCTCGCCCACGCGCGCGATGTGGACCGATCTCGGCTTCAACCTCGTGTTGCTGATGATGTCGGACTACATGACGGTACTGTCGATCTCGAACGTCTGCTACATGCTGTTCGTATTCCTGAATCTTCAGTCGGGCTGGATCCACCGGATGGATCGCGGCAACTGGGATCGGCCGTTCCGCTGCCCGACCTGGTTGCTCGTCGCAGGCTCGATCTGCGGCTACGCGAACCTCGTCTATGTCGGCGCGGGCGCGAACCTGCAGGGCGACGGCACGCTGCGCAACGGGCTGATCGCGATGCTGCTGATCGTGCCGGTGTTCCTGTTCCGCCACTACTGGCAGGACCGCGGCCGTTTCCCCGCGCAGATGCAGCGCGACATGGAACTCGAAGTGCCGAAGCGCGCGATGTGGCTGAACCTGATGCCGTATGCCGCGCTGATCGGTGCGGGGCTCACGATCTGGTTGTCGTATTACCTTGCGTGGGTGAAGTGACGCGTCAGGCCGTGTAACCGTGCGCGCCGCCCGGAAACCGCACACGGGCGTCGCGATCGGGTTCGCGGCAAGCAACGAAGCAACGAAGCCCGACCGGCTTGCTACCGGTCGGGCTTTTGTCGTTCAGGGCCGGCGCCATTGCCGGCGCAGGTCGCGCAAGGAAGTGATCGAGGCCGCTTGATTTTGGGAATGATCGGTTCTAATATCCGGACTCATGAGTCCGACCTCTCCCGGCTCCCGTGACAGGGGGCGTCCACGCGAATTCGACACCGAAGAGGTGATCGACGCCGCCGCACGCGTGTTCTGGGAGCAGGGGTATCACGCGACGTCGATCGACACGCTGTGCGAGGCGACCGGCGTGTTTCGCGGCAGCCTGTACCGGACGTTCGGCGACAAGCACGGGTTGCTGGTTGCCGCATTCGACCGTTACGCGGAAGGCGCGATCGCCCGGCTCAAGGAGCGTCTCGCGGCGGATCTCCCGCCGCGGCAGGCGCTCAGGGAGGCGCTGCTGTACTACACGGAAATCGGCGTACGGCTGTCGGAGCGCCGCGGTTGCTTCATCACGAATTCGGCGGTCGAACTGCTGCCCGGTGACGACGCGCTGCGGCCGTATATCGAATCGACGCTGCTGCGCATCGGTACGCAATTCAGCCTCGCCATCGCGCGCGGCCAGCAGTCGGGCGATTTCGACCGGAATCTCGATCCGGAAGAGGTCGGCCGGTTCCTGCTGTGCCTGGTCCAGGGCATGCGCGTGCTGGGCAAGTCGAGCGCGTCGGAGGCGGAGCTGGCCTCGATCGTCGACGTCGCGATGCGGGCGCTGACCTGATTTTTTTTGATTATTTTGAGAATGATCGGTTTCAAATTGTGCGTATTCGGCGCACGACCGTCGAGACCGTGAAGGGCAGGCAGATTCGGCAAGGAAGTTGAAGGGATCCCGCCGCTACGCGCAGCCGTACCGGCGTCGTTGTTCAATTAATTTGGGAACGATCGGTCATGAATGGTGCAAATTTCGCAGTACCCGCCGCCAGCGCGTACGGGAAAGGCATCGCGGCATGTGTCTGCGCGACGATCCTGATGGGCGTGATGTTTCCGGTGATGACCGATGCGTTGCGGTACATCGATCCGTTCACGTTCACGTCGCTGCGCTATCTGATCGCCGGCACTGCGTTCGTCGTGTTGTTGCGGATCGTCGAAGGGCCGAACGCATTCCGCCCGGCCGGCGAATCCGTGGCGCTTGCATGGCTGCTCGGCTCGATCGGCTTTTGCGGGTTCGGATCGTTCGTGTTCCTGGGCCAGCAACTGGCCGGCGACGAAGGGGCGCTGAGCGCATCGATCATGATGGCGACGCAGCCGATGATGGGGCTGCTGCTCAACGCACTGGTGCGGCGCGTCGCGCCCGCGCCGGTGTCGGTGCTGTTCGTCGTGTTGTCCTTTGCCGGCGTGGCGCTCGTCATCACGCGCGGCGACGTGATCGCCGCGCTGCACGAACCGCAGCACTACGCGGCCAATGCGCTGATCGTCGTCGGCGCGTTGTGCTGGGTGGTCTACACGTTCGGCGCGGCGCGCTTCACCGGCTGGTCGGCATTGAAATACACGACCTTCACGACGTGCCTCGGCCTGACCACGATCGTCGCGGTCAATCTGGTGCTGATCGTGACGCATGGAATTGCGGCGCCGTCGTGGTCCGCCATACACGCGGTGCTGCCGCATCTCGCGTACATGGGGCCGGTAGCCGGCTTCGGCGCGATCCTGCTGTGGATGACGGGCAACCGGATTCTGGGGCCGATGAACGGCGTGCTGTTCATGGACGTCCTGCCGATCACCGCGTTCATCGTGTCCGCGGCGACGGGCGTGGTGCCCAATCGCGCGCAGATCGCGGGCGCCGCGCTGACCGGCATCGCGCTGATTCTCAACAACCTGTACTTGCGGCGCCGGGCGCGGCGCGTCGCCACGGCGCCCGTGCGCGTGCCGTCGGCTTCCGCATGACGGACGGCCGTGGCCGCCGGCTTACGAAAACACCACCGTCCGGTCGCCGTTCAAAAACACGCGCCGCTCGATGAACGCCTTCACCGCGCGCGCGAGCGTGATGGATTCGACATCACGTCCGACCGCGAGCAGTTGCTCGGGGCGCAGCGCATGATCGACGCGCTCGACGACCTGCTCGATGATCGGGCCTTCGTCGAGATCGTCGGTGACGAAGTGCGCGGTCGCGCCGATCAGCTTCACGCCGCGCGTATGCGCCTGGTGGTACGGCTTCGCGCCCTTGAAGCCGGGCAGGAACGAATGATGGATGTTGATCGCGCGGTTCGCGAGCTTCGCGCTCGTTTCCTGCGACAGCACCTGCATGTAGCGCGCGAGGATCACGAGCTCGGCGCCGCTCGATTCGAAGAAGTCGAGCCACTGCGCTTCCTGCTGCGCCTTGGTGTCGGCCGTGATCGGGAAATGCCGGAACGGCAGCCCGTGCTGCGCGGCGAGCGGCTCGAAATCGGGGTGGTTCGACACGATGCCGACGATGTCCATCTTCAGCTCGCCCATCCGCCAGCGGAACAGCAAGTCCGCGAGGCAGTGCTCGAGCTTCGACACCATGATCAGCACCTTCGGTCGCGCGTTCACGTCGTGGATCGCCCATTGCGTGTCGCCTTCGCCGCCGCCGCCGAGCGCGGCCGCGATCGGCGCGAATTCCTGGCGCAGCGCGTCGATCTGCAGCGTTTCATCCGTCGGATGAAACACGCAGCGCACGAAGAAGTGGTTGCTGAGATCGTCGTCGAACACGTTCAGCGCATCGACATAACAGCGATGGCGCTCGAGAAAGCCGACGACGGCGGCGACCTGGCCGGCCGCGCTCGGGCACGACAGCGTCAGGACGAATTGATCGGGGCGTGAGTCGGCGGTCATGAGATTCCTCGGATGTCATTGAACGCTACCCGCGCGGCGGCGCGACGGGGCGCCACGCTACGCGGGTAGCGGGAGGCTCAAGTTAATCAGGACGATTTGGGCGCGGATAGAACCAACCCGCCGTGTGGCTGGTATCGGCGCGCCAGCGCGGCCGGGCGGCGGGGCTTCAAACGGTCGCTGGGCGAGGCGTCAGGCGAGGCGGGCGTGGCCGGTCCGGCGGGCGTCAGGCGGATACCAGCCGGCCGGGCGGCGGCCGTTCAGGCCGGCGCGCACGCGTCGAGCAGCCAGCGCCGGAACACATGAGTTGCGTCCGGCTCGGGCCGCTGCGGCGGGCGCACCAGGAAGTAGCCGCGCGACGTGACGACGGGCGCGTCGACGAGTTTCACGAGCTGGCCGGACGCGACGAGCTCGTCGACCAGCGGCGACCAGCCGAGCGCGACGCCTTCGCCGAGCAGCGCCGCATGGATCACGAGCGCGTAGCTGTTGAAGGTCACGCCGCGCGCGGCCGCCGGTGGTTCGAGGCCGTGCGCGTCGAACCAGCCGGACCACGACAGCCAGCGTTCGGGGCGCGTCGGCTGCACGTGCAGCAGCGGCAGCGCGAGCAGGTGGTCGGCGCGTGCGACATGCGGGTGCGCAGCGCGGAACGCGGGCGAGCACACGGGCGTGACGGATTCCGGAAAGAGCCGCGCGGCCGTGCACGACGGCCAGTGACCGTCGCCGAACAGGATCGCGATGTCGCCGTGGTCACGCTGCGCGTCGTAATCCTGTGACGTGACCACCCGCACGTCGACGTCCGGCATCACGCGCTTCAACCCGGCCAGCCGCGGCATCAGCCAGTAAGTCGCGAAACCGAAGTCGGTGACGATCGTGAGCGCGCCGTGTTCGCGGCGCGCGCGCAGCGTCGCGGTCGCGCCGCGCAGCGTGTCGAGGCTCAGCCGCACCGCTTCGTACAGGCACTGGCCGTCGGCCGTCAGCGTGACGCCGCGCGGGCTGCGGTCGAACAGCGGCACGCCCAGTTCGGCTTCGAGCTGGTACACCTGCTGGCTCACGGCCGGCTGTGTCGAGCCGAGCTCGCGCGAGGCGGCCGTGAAGCTCGCGAGCCGGGCGGCCGATTCGAACGCGCGCAGCGCCTGCATCGACGGTAACGGTTCGGATTTCGACATAAGTCTCTCTAATGGCCCCATAAGGGCCGGACGCCTACCCGCGCGAATTCGGGCGGGCGATAGTGCATCGGACGGTACGGCACACGCGCTTCACGGCCGCCACGCAACGCATTCCGCGATTCTAGCCAGCGCGGCGCGCACGCGCGGCACTTTCTGCGGGCCGCCTCCTCATGCCGGACTTCTCGCTGCCCGAGCGGCGCGCCGTTCCATTCGAACACCGCTTCCCCCACGAACGCCGATGACGAATCCGACACCCAACATCCTGATCCTGATGGCTGACCAGCTCACGCCGTTCGCGCTGCCGGCCTACGGCAACCGCGTTGCGCGCACGCCGACGCTAGACCGGCTCGCCGAGCAAGGCGTGGTGTTCGACGCCGCGTACTGCGCGAGCCCGCTGTGCGCGCCGTCTCGTTTCTCGCTGCTGACCGGCAAGCTGCCGTCGGGGATCGGCGCCTACGATAACGCCGCCGAATTGCCGGCGCAAACGCTGACGTTCGCGCACTACCTGCGCGCGGGCGGCTACCGGACGATGCTGTCCGGCAAGATGCATTTCTGCGGGCCCGACCAGTTGCACGGCTTCGAGGAACGGCTCACGACCGACATCTATCCAGCCGATTTCGGCTGGGTGCCCGACTGGGATCGGCCGACCGAGCGGCCGAGCTGGTATCACAACATGAGTTCGGTGCTGGACGCCGGCCCGTGCGTACGCACGAACCAGCTCGATTTCGACGACGAAGTCACGTTCGCCGCGAAGCAGAAGCTGTACGACGTCGCGCGTGAGCGCGCGGCCGGGCACGATGCGCGGCCGTTCTGCATGGTCGTGTCGCTGACCCATCCGCACGACCCGTATGCGATCACGCGCGAATACTGGGATCTCTACCGCGACGACGAGATCGACATGCCGGCCGTGCGGCTCGACGCGGCTGACAGCGACCCGCATTCGCAGCGGCTGCGCTTCGTCTGCGAGAACGACCGCACGCCGCCTTCCGACGCGCAGATCCGCGCCGCGCGCCGCGCGTACTACGGCGCGACGTCCTACGTCGACGCGCAGTTCGGCAGCGTGCTGGCCGCGCTCGAACAGTGCGGGTTCGCCGACGACACGATCGTGATCGTTACGTCCGATCACGGCGACATGCTCGGCGAGCGCGGGCTCTGGTACAAGATGACGTTCTTCGAAGGCGGCTGCCGTGTGCCGCTGATCGTCCATGCGCCGGGCCGCTTCGGCGCCGCGCGCGTGCGCGGGCCCGTGTCGCACCTCGACCTGCTGCCGACGCTCGTCGACCTGACCGGCGCCGCGCCGGCCGGCGGATGGCCGGACCCCGGGTGGCCGGACCCCGTCGACGGCGCGAGCCTCGTGCCGCACCTGCACGGCACGCCCGCACACGATGTCGCGATCGGCGAATACCTCGCGGAAGGCGCGGTCGCGCCGGTCGTGATGATCCGTCGCGGCGACTGGAAGTACGTGCATTGTCCGCTCGATCCCGACCAGCTCTACAACCTGTCGGACGATCCGCGCGAGCTGACGAACCTGGCCGGCGTGCCGGAAGCCGCCGACGTCCTTGCCGCGTTCCGCGCGGAGGCCGCGCGGCGCTGGGATCTGCCCGAGCTCGACCGGCAGGTGCGTGCGAGCCAGCGGCGCCGGCGCTTTCATTACACGGCGACGACGCAGGGCCGCATCCAGGCGTGGGACTGGCAGCCGTTCACCGACGCGAGCCAGCGTTACATGCGCAATCACATCGAACTCGACACGCTCGAGGCGATGGCGCGTTTTCCGCGCGTCGGGCGCTGAGCGCCCCGCATCGCGAACCCAAACGAACGACGGAGGAAGCGGACGATGAAACGGCAATGCAATGCAGCAATCCGGATCGGCGCGGCGCTCGCCGCGGCCGCGTGCCTGGTGACGGCGCAGGGCGCGCGGGCGGCCGACCCGCAGACGTGCAGCGACGTGAAGATGGCGGCGCCCGGCTGGACCGACATCGACGCGACGAACGCGATGGCGGGCGTCGTGCTGAAGGCGCTCGGCTACCGGCAGGACGTGGCGAACCTGTCGGTGCCGATCACGTACCAGGGCTTGAAGAAAGGGCAGGTCGACGTGTTCCTCGGCAACTGGATGCCCGCGCAGGCGCCGCTCGTGAAGCCGTTCGTCGACGACAAATCGATCGACGTGCTGCACGCGAACCTGAGCGGCGCGAAGTTCACGCTCGCGGTGCCCGACTACGTGGCGGCCGCCGGCGTGCATACGTTCGCCGACCTCGCGCGCTACGCCGAGCGCTTCGGCGGCAAGATCTACGGGATCGAGCCCGGTGCGCCCGCGAACCAGAACATCAAGCGGATGCTCACCGACCACGCGCTCGGCGCGGCGAACTGGTCGCTGGTCGAATCGAGCGAGACGGGCATGCTCACGCAGGTCGAGCGCGCGGTGCGCGACAAGCGCTGGATCGTGTTTCTGGCCTGGGAGCCGCATCTGATGAACACGAAGTTCCATCTGACCTACCTGTCGGGCGGCGATGCGTACTTCGGCCCGAACTACGGCGGCGCGACGGTCAACACCGTCACGCGCTCCGGGTTCGCGGGCCAGTGCGCGAACCTTGCGCGGCTGTTCCGGCAGATGACGTTCTCCGTCGACGTCGAAAACCGGATGATCGCCGACATGCTCGACAACAAGACGTCGCCCGCGCTCGCGGCGCAGCATGCGCTGAAGACCGACCCGGCGCTGGTCGCCGGCTGGCTGGACGGCGTGACGACGGCGGCCGGTGCACCGGGCCTGCCGGCCGTGCGCGCGGCCCTCGACGGTCGCTGATTCCCTCCCTTCTGGCGGCCGGTTTTACCGCGCCGCCTGTCTACGTGTTTTCCCGACCGGTCGCATCGTGACCATTTAGTGTCGCCTTCAGACGGGTGATGCGAAATATGGGTTTGTATTTTTCGCCAATGGCTGCGTTATTGCGAAAAACGAAATGCCGAAGCCAGCGGGCGTATTGAATTCGAATCCACCGGCGCATCGCGGCACGCGCCGGGACGAGATTCTATCCATCGAACGGTTCAGGGAGGGTGGTCGACAATGAAGCACACGAAAGTTGCCGTAGCCGCCGCGCTTGCATGCGCGGCCTGCATTCCCGCCATCGGGCACGCGCAGAGCAGCGTGACGCTGTACGGGATTCTCGACGCGGGCATCACGTACGTGAACAACACGGGCGGCTCGCACGTCGTCAAGTTCGACGACGGCGTCGCGTACGGAAACCGCTTCGGCCTCAAGGGCACCGAAGACCTGGGCGGCGGCCTGAAGGCCGTGTTCACGCTCGAGAGCGGCTTCCGCCTCGGCACCGGGCAACTCGGCTTCGGCGGTTCCGAGTTCGGCCGCCAGGCGTACGTCGGCCTGCAGAACGACTGGGGCACGCTGTCGTTCGGCAATCAGCTCGACATCACGAACGAACTCGTGTCGATCTACAACATCTCGGCGTGGGGCAGCGGCTATGCGATCCACCAGGGCGACTTCGACCGCTTCAACGGCGACCGCCTGCCGAACTCGGTGAAGTTCCTGTCGAACGACCTCAGCGGCTTCAAGTTCGGCGCGATGTACTCGTTCGGCAACGTCGCGGGCAACTTCCACCGCAACAGCGCATGGAGCGCGGGCGCCAGCTACACGAAGGGCGACTTCTCGGTCGGCGCCGCGTACACGCGCCTGAACAACCCGAACGGCATCTACGGGTTCGACCCGTACGCGATGATCGGCACGCACACGTTCCTCGGCCAGCAGACGGTGACCGTCGATCCGGCGACCGGCGCACGCACCGACCTGTTCGCGAACACGGCGATGGACGTCGACAGCCAGGGCACGTTCGGCATCGGCTCGAGCTACACGATCGGCAAGCTGACGCTCGACGCCAACTTCTCGTACACGACGATCAAGGGTTTCGGCCAGTCGTCGCACATGCAGGTGTATGAAGGCGGCGGTCTGTACCAGTTCACGCCGGCGTTGAGCCTGATCGCGGGCTATCAGCACACGCGCTTCGAGGGCCATCACTGGAACCAGGGCACGGCGGGCCTGCATTACATGCTGTCGAAGCGCACCGACGTGTATATCTCCGGCGACTACCTGCGCGCGTCGCAGGGTGTCGATGCGGTGATCGGCTACAGCTTCACGCCGTCGACGACGCAGACGCAGGCCGACGTGCGGATCGGGATGCGGCATTCGTTCTGAGCGGGGTGGTGTGGGGCGGCGACGTCCTCAGCGAGGTCTCTCTTTGGCGCGAACCGAGGTTCGCGCTTTTTTTTTGCCGTGCGTCGGGCGGGGCCGGTCCGCGGCAGGCATACGGTCCGTTTTTCGAGGTTGGCATATCATCGCGGTTTCGCCGCGCCAGCACCGTCGTCGCGCGCACGCACCGGCGTGCGTCGTCGTTGTCCGAACGGTTGCAGTGCGCAGCGCCGACCGCCCAGACTCCGACGACCGACCCCGTGCCCGACTCCAGTCCTTTATCCCCGTTACCCGCGAACCTGTTCCGCCATGCGCCGTTCCAGCGTTTCTGGGGCACGCGCGTGATGTCTTCCCTGGCTTTCCAGATCCTGTCGGTTGCAATCGGGTGGTACGTCTACGCGCTCACGCACAGCGCGTTCGCGCTCGGTCTCGTCGGCCTTGCGCAGTTCGTGCCGATGTTCGCGCTGACGCTCGTCGTCGGGCAGGTGGCCGACCGCTACGACCGCCGGCGCATCGCGACGATCTGTCAGGGCGTCGAGGCGCTGGCCGCCGGCGTGTTCCTGCTCGGTGCGGTGCAAGGATGGCTGGCCGCGCCGGCCGTGTATGCGCTTGCGGCGATCGTCGGCACGGCCCGCGCGTTCGAGTCGCCGTCGGTGTCGTCGCTGCTGCCGGCCGTCGTGCCGCGCACCGACCTGCCGCGCGCGACCGCGTTGTCGACGTCCGCGAACCAGGCCGCGCAGATTCTCGGGCCCGCATTCGGCGGGCTGCTGTATGGCGTCGGCGCGCCCGTCGCGTTCGGCACGAGCGTCGTCGCATTCGCGATCGCGGCGGTGTTGAGCGGCACGATTCCGCTGCGCAGCGCGCCGCCCACGCGCGAACCGGTCACGCTCCGATCGGTGTTTTCAGGCATCGCGTTCATCCGGCGCGAACCGGCGATCCTCGGCGCGCTGTCGCTCGACCTGTTCGCGGTGCTGTTCGGCGGCGCGACCGCGCTGCTGCCGATCTACGCACGCGACATCCTTCAGGTCGGGCCGTGGGGGCTCGGTGCGTTGCGCGCGGCGCCGGCCGTCGGCGCGCTTGCCGGTACGCTGTGGCTCACGCGTTTCCCGTTGAAAGGACGGCCGGGCCGCGCGATGTTCGGCGGCGTGATCGCATTCGGCATCGCGACGATCGTGTTCGGGTTGTCGCGCCACTTCGCGCTGTCGCTCGTTGCGCTGGCCGCGCTTGGCGCATCGGATGTGGTCAGCGTCGTCGTGCGCCTGTCGCTCGTGCAGTTGCGCACGCCCGACGAGATGCTCGGGCGCGTGAGTGCGGTCAATTCGCTGTTCATCGGCACGTCGAACCAGCTCGGCGAATTCGAATCGGGCGTGACGGCCGCATGGTGGGGCGCGCCCACGGCGATCGTCGTCGGCGGCGCGGCGACGATCGCGGTTGCGCTCACGTGGATGCGGCTGTTTCCTCAGCTCACGAACATGAAGTCGCTCGAGCGCGACGCGTGACTCGTGTCACGCGTCCTGCGTCACGCGCACGGCCGTGCCGTAGCAGATGACTTCCGTGACACCCGAACCGATTTCGGTCGAGTCGTAGCGCATCGCGACGATCGCGTTCGCGCCGAGCTTGCGCGCATCGGTCAGCATCTTGTCGAAGGCCTGCTGGCGCGCTTTCTCGCATAGCGACGTATAGAGCGTGATGTTGCCGCCGAAGATCGTCTGCAGCGACGCGCCGAACGAGCCGACGATCGAGCGCGAGCGTACGACGATGCCCTGCGCGACGCCGAGCGAGCGAACGGTCGTATGGCCGGGCAGGTCGAACGCGGTCGTGACACGCGCGGGCGACAGATCGTCGATGGAATGGGAGAAGTCGGTCATGGCGGGAAGCGCGTAGCGAAGTGGTCGAACGGGGATTCTATCCGGACGAGCCCGCGTTCCCGGTTCGACGAGGGACAAACGCCGCGACTGCAGAGAGCACCTCGTAACGAAAGCGTGTGCAAACCGCGAGCACACGCTTTCGCCCTTTCCGGCCGAACGGTCCGGCCGCGCGCCGTCAGTGCTTCACGGTCGCACTGCCGTTCCCGCCGAGATCGACTGCATAGGCCAGCGCCAGCTTGCCGAACTTCAGCGCGTGGTTTGCCTGCCGGTCCGAGTTCTCCAGCGTGTCGTTCACCGTATGGATGTACGGGCTGTCGTTCTGGTCGGCCTCGAACGGAAACGATGCCGGATAGCCCTGCGCATTCCATGACGCGTGATCCGAGCACGCATACCCGCACTGCGACGTACCGATCGCGAGTTCCGGAAGGTAAGTCTTCGCCAGATTCGTCAAGTACGTGTTCTGCGCCGCGTTCGTGTAATCGGTGATCAGGTAGATATCCTTCGGATCGCCCTTGTAGTTCGTCATGTCGAGCTGCAGCACGCCGACTACGTTCGCGTTCTGCGTGCGGAACTGCTTCGCGATCGCCTTCGAGCCGAGCAGGCCGGCTTCCTCGGCCGCATATCCGACGAACTTGATCGTCCGTTTCGGCCGGTAGTCGTTCGCAAGCAGCACGCGCAGCGCTTCGGTGAGACTCGCGATGCCCGACGCGTCGTCGTCCGCGCCGGGCGAGCGCGTGTTCTCCGTCGTGCGGCCGACCGTCGAATCGAGGTGACCGCCGAGCACGATCGTGCCGGCAGCCGGATCGCTGCCGCGGATCGTCAGGATCACGGATTTCTGCGGAAAGCCGGTGTGTGCGAACTGCTCGACGGCGATGTCGGTGCGCGAGCCGGCCAGCTGTTTCCACTGCAGCGCGAGCCAGTCCGACGCAGCGACGCCGTGCGACGTCGTGTAGTAGCGGTTCGTGAAGCCGGACAGCGACGTGATCGTGCCGACGATGTTGCTGGCCTGAAGCTGCTGGATCCAGGTGCCGATCTGCGGTGCGTTCGATACCTTGTACGCAGGCGCCGCGGCCTGTTTCGCGAGCGTGGCCGGCAACGGCTGCAGCGCCAGTCGCGCTTCGTCGAACGAGTCATGCACGACGTAGCCGGGCCCGTGGCCGCGCGTATGGTGGACGGCGTGGGCCAGCTCGCCGAGCCGTGAATCGTCGATCTCGACGACGTGGACGGTTTCGCGTCGCGTGGCGCCGTCGGCCGTCTTGCCGGCGTCGATGGTCGTGCTGTATTGCGCGGTGGCGCTTGCATCGATGCGCTGAAGCTGGCGGAACGCGGTGTCGCCGAGCGTGATCCAGACGGGTGCCGCGTGTGCCGCGGCGGTCAGCAGCATGGCGCCGAGCGCGGTGCTCAGGCGAGTGAGTTTCAGAGTAGGCATGTTCGATCTCGTGAGGATGGCGATGTCGATGATGGGAGCGCGCCGCAGGTCGTGCGATGTGCCCCCGCCTGCTGCGGAATTACGACTTCTGCGGGACGGTCACGCCGTACGTGCAGCTCTTGTTGTATGCGTTGCCGATCGCGGTGAGCTGCGCGTTGCTGTAGCCGAGCGCGGAGGCGGCCGTCAGCACGGCCTGCGCGGCGGCCTTCTGGTTGGTCGAGCTGTTGGTCATCGACAGCCCCTTCAGGAATGCCTTGTCCATCGCCTGCGCGCCGATCGCATCGCGCGCGACGAGGTTGCACGACGCCCAGTACTGGCCGGCCGTATGGATCTCCGCGCCGCGCGCCTGCGCATACGTGCGCCCGACGTTCCAGTTGGTCACGCGGCCGCCCCAGTATTCGTTGTGGCCGTCCCAGTTGTAGACCCAGTGGTACTGCGCATCCGATGGGCTCCACTGGTTGAAGTCGCGGCTGTACGCGGCGGCGAGATAGTCGCCGGTGCCTTCCGACAAGCCTTCCTGTTGCGACAGGCCGCCGTTCGTCACCCAGTCGTGGATGCCGTGGCCGAGCTCGTGGATCACGACGTCCGCATCTTCCGCGTCGTCGACGCCGCCCTGGCCGAAGGTCAGCCGGCCGCTGCTCGACGAGTACGACGAGTTGTCGTCGCCCGATTCGCCGTGCGGGTCGTACTGCACGCCACCCGTGTACTGATACGGCAGCGCCTTGATGCCGAGCGTCTGGTTCACGTAACGCAGGAACGTGTCGATGTGGTAGTACGCGTTCACGGCCTCGAAATACAGGTTGCCGCGCGTGAATTCGAACGCGGGCGTCGATTGCGACGGGCATGCGTTGTCGAGCGGCGCATCGAAATCGATGCACGCCGCGTACGGGCCCGTCAGCGTGTAGCGCGAGCCCGACTGCGCGAGATCCTTCAGCGTCACGCGCACGCGCGCGGCCGTGAGCTGCGTCGAATCGGCGTCGTTGTTGTCCTTGTAGCCCGTGCTGCCGTAGCTGCTCTTCGTCGGCGAAAGCGGATCGGGCCGGAACACGAAGCCGGTGCCGTCGGTCGCATAGAACGCCTTGTCCTCGGCGCGCAGCACTTCGCCGCTGCCCGAATCGATCAGCAGTTCCCAGTCGCCCTTCGGGCCGTCCTGCGGGCGGCCGCGCACCTTCCACGCGGTGTGCGTGCCGGCCTTGTCGACGAACGCGACGAGCTGCGCATCGAGATTCGTGAAGCCGCTCACGCCGAGATACGCACGGGCGCGGTCGAGCGCCTGCTGCTGGTCGACGGCCTGCGACTTGCGCGTCGTCGCGACCACGCCGTTGATCGTGTTGCTCGCGACGTACAGGATGCGGCCGTCCTTCGCGACCGTCACCGCGATGTCGCTGCCGTACACGGGCAGTCCGGCGGCCTGCTGCTGCAGGCGCACGACGGTGAAGTCGGCATCGTTGCGTTCCGACGTGACGACGAGACTCGCGAGCGCGGCCGGGTCGAGCCCGAGCTGCGTCGCCTGAGACGCGACGAAGTCGCGTGCGGTCGCGGCGGGCGTCGAGGCAGCCTTCTTGACGCGATAGGCCGGGTTGTACAGCGTGACGGCGACGCCGTCCGCGCGGTACTGCCCGGCGGCCGTATCGGCCTTCGCGGCCGGCGGCGCGACGCCGCGCGTCAGGCTTTCGCGCAGGCTCGCGGCCTGCGGGTTCGATACTTTCGTATCGGCCAGGGTGCCGCCGACGATGCCGAAACCGAGCGCGAGACCCAGGGCGAGCGGCAATGCTTTGCGTGATGTCTGCATACGTGATCCTCATCTCAACGGTTGGACACGCCCGCGCGCTCGTGGCGCGCAGGCACGACACGGCCCGCGCGCCGGTTCGATGGAACCGGTGCGGCGAAGCGGTGTTGGGAGTGTCGACTGACTAAGGAATCCTGAATGTCAGGTCGAAAAGAAACAGGCGGACGAAGAGGGGGACGCGGGAGACGCGCGTGAAGGGAAGCGAACGGCAGGCAGGTGCGGCGACGGCGAAGCGAGCATCGTCATGTCATACCCCTCGGATCGAATCGATATCGGTTGGCAGCCCGCCGGAATGCGGCATGCATGTCGTTAGGCTGCCTATCTAACTTTTTTTGATATGTTACAGAATATTTTCAACGACATTCCAGTTTATTTTCGACGGTCGCTTCGGTTGGCGGATCAATCGCCGGCATTGTTCAGCGAGCGGCGGGAAACGCTGCCGGAACGCGTAATACCGCGCGGGATTGTGATTAAAACGCACGACGATCAGCGCGTTGCACGCCGGTCGCTGCGCGGGCTCACGCCGAATCGCGTGCGATACGTGCGCGAGAAATGCGACGGCGATTCGAACCCGCATGCGACGCACACCGACGTGATGCTCATGTCGGTCTGCTGCAGCAGTTCACGTGCGCGATCGAGGCGCAGATTCAGGTAGAAGTGCGTCGGCGTGTCGTTCAGCGTCGCGCTGAACAGCCGTTCGAGCTGACGCCGCGTGATCGACACATCCTGCGCGAGCGCGTCGGAGCCGAGCGGGTTTTCCATGTGCTGCTGCATCGTGCCGATCACCTGGATCAGCTTGCGGTTGTGCACGCCGTAGCGCGCGGCGATCTCGAGCCGCTGGCTGTCCGAGCGCTGCCGGATGCGGCTGACGACGAACTGTTCGGAGATGGCGGCCGCGAGGTCGGCGCCATGCCGGCGCCCGATCAGGTCGAGCATCATGTCGATCGATGCGGTGCCGCCCGCGCACGTGATGCGCCGGTCGTCGATCTCGAACAGCTCCTGCGTCGCGTTCAGGCCCGGATAGCGCTCGCGGAACGCGGCCAGCGCCTCCCAGTGCAGCGTGAGCGGTTGCGACGTGTCGAACAGCCCGGCCTCCGCGAGCACGAAGCTGCCCGTGTCGATGCCGCCGAGCGTTGCACCATGCCGGTGCTGGCGGCGCAGCCAGTCGGCGAGCGCACGCGTGTAGCACACGAGCGGATCGAAGCCCGCGACGACGAACACGGTGTCGACCTGTTCGACGTCCGCGCACGCGGCTTCGGCGGCCACCGGAATACCGTTGCTCGCGGCGACGGGCGCGCCGTCGGCGCTGATTACGTGCCAGCGATAGAGTTCGGTGCGAAAGCGGTTCGCGACGCGCAGCGGCTCGACCGCCGACATGAAGCCGAGTGCGGAGAAGCCGGGCAGCAACAGGAAGTGAAAATCCTCGGGCATCGGAGCAGGGGATCGAATCCGGTGGTCGTCACGTATCGCACGAGGCGGCGATCGGGCCGGCACGCGCCGCGCCGGTTCGCACGCGCCGAACGGTCAGCGGGAGATTATCGCGGGTTTTGCGCGCGTCAGCGCGTTTTTGCACCGCGCACGGAACGGCGCGCGGTGGTCGACGGCAGTTCGCCGAATTGCGCCTTGTACGCGTTCGCGAAATGGCCGAGATGGATGAAGCCCCAGCGCGCGGCCGCGTCGCTGATCGGCAGATCGGCCTGCCGCGTGTCGAGCAGCATTCGCCGCACCTGCGACAGGCGCAGCGAGCGCACGTAGTGCAACGGGCTCGTCTGCACGACCGACTGGAAGCTGTTCTGCATCGTGCGCCGGCTCACGCGCAACTGCGCGCACAGGCTCAGCACGTCGATGGGCGCTTCCGGATGCTCGATCACGTAGTCGTGCACGCGGCGCACGATGTCGGCGCGGCATGCGTGCGTGAGCCGGTTCGACGGCGCGGGCATCCGGTATGTGAGGAGATCGACGAGCACGTTGCCGACTTCGCCGCGCAGCTCGCGCTGCACGCGTGCGTCGACGTACGTATCGGGCGAGGACAGCACGCGTTCGAGCTGCGTCGCGATCTGCACGCTCGCGCGCATCAGCACGGCGGTCGGCATGTCGACGACACCGCGCCGCAGCGTCGTATCGTCGAGCCGTACGTCGGCCGCATCCTCGACCTGCTGCAGCAGCTCGGCATCGACGACGACGCCGATCAGCGACATGTCGTCGGGCGAATGCAATTCGAACGGGGCGCCGCCGCGCGCCATCACCATCGTGCCGCGTTCGATACGCGCGCCGCCGAACGCGAACGCGCCCGAGCCGGTGAGCGGCATGCCGAACACCGTATGGCCGGGCGGCAGCCGGCCACGCTGGATGATGCGCACGTTCGCGGCTTCCTGGAACAGCTGCAGGCCGTCGAGCACCGCGTGCTTGACCGCGCTGCGGTACGAGCCCGGACCGATCTGGTCGTAGCGCTGGTTCCAGCCGCGCAGCGCCTCGGCATGCCGGTCCGCGTCGTCGAACATCTCGTGAAACACGAACACAGCGCCTCCGGGGGTATCGAGCAGGACCGCGAAAGATTAAACCGACCGAGCGGTCGGCGCAATAAGGGGGAGCGCTATTCCGCGTGCATTCTTCAGAGGGTCGGAAGGCGCTTGGCCATGAGGCTTTCACGCGCATTTCCAATATCCCGAATCGGCACGCACGCGTTGCCGGTCCGGGTGCTGACCGGATTTATTGTCGAACTACAGTCGCCCCACATTACGTGAATCCCCAACTGGAGGCGACATGAGGACAAGGCGACGAACCGCGGCGCTCGCGGCGACGCTGGCGTTCGCGGCGGCGTGGGCCGGCGGCGCGAACGCGACGGAAAAGCCCGAAGAGCTGGTCGTGCAGAAGATGCCGCCGTGGCATCCGCACGAGGTCTATATCGTCGACATCTCGATGCCGTCGATGACCGACGGGCGCATCTATGTGTACGACGCCGACGCGAAGAAGCTGCTCGGCCAGATCGACGGCGGCTTCGGCCCCGGCCTCGCGATCTCGCCGGACCATAAAACCAGCTTCGTCGCGACGACCTACTTCGCGCGCGGCTCGCACGGCGCGCGCACCGATGTCGTCGAGATGACCGACAACACGACGCTCGATCACGCGGGCGAGATCGTGATTCCGCCGAAGCACGGGCAGCATGTACCGTCGCCGTACAACACCGCGTTCAGTGCCGACGGCAAGCGGCTGTACGTCGCGAACATCACGCCTGCCGCATCGATCACGGTGATCGACGCGGTGTCGAAGAAGGTGCTGTCGGAGATCGACACCGCGGCCTGCGTGCTGGCGTATCCGTCGGGCAACGACCGATTCACCGCGCTGTGCGAGAGCGGCAAGGCGCTGACCGTCACGCTCGACGCGAACGGCAAGGAAGCGAAGCGCACGATGTCGGACGCGTTCATCGATGTCGACAAGGATCCGGCGTTCGTGAACGCGTCGCGCTACAAGGGCGACTATCTGTTCACCACCTACGGCGGTAACGTGCGCAGCGCCGATTTCAGCGGCGACAAGCCGGTGTTCGGCAAGCCGTGGCCGGTGCTGACGGACGCTGAACGCGCCGAGGGCTGGCGTCCGGGCGGCATGCAGCAGACGGCCGTGCAGGCGAGGCAGAACCGCTACTACGTGCTGATGCACAAGGGTACCGACGGCTCGCACAAGGATCCCGGTACGCAGGTGTGGGTGTTCGACCTGAAGTCGAAGCAGCGCGTCGCGCGCTGGGATCTCGCGCAACAGAAGATCGATCCGCTCGTGTCGATCCAGGTGAGCGAGGACGACAAGCCGCTGTTCTACGGGTTGACGGCGACGTCCGACCTCGTCGTGATGGACGCGCGCACCGGCAAGCTGCAGAACGTCGAGAAGCAGATCGGCAATACGTCGTCGCTGCTCGTCAACCCGTGAGGCCGCGATGACCCTCGATCCCGTACTCGCCACCAGCGCGCAGGCTGGCGCGGCCGCCGTCGTGCTGCTCGGCGCCTTCGCGAAGATGCGCCGGCCCGCCGCATTCCGGCAGGCGCTCGCCGGCTACCGGCTGCTGCCCGATGCGCTGACCGCGCCCATCGCGTTCGCGATTCCGCTCGCGGAAACGCTCGGCGCCGCCGCGCTGCTGTTTCCCGATACGCGCACGGCCGGTGCGACCGGCCTGATCGCGCTGCTGCTGGCCTTCGCGGCCGGGCTCGCGATCAACCTGCTGCGCGGCCATACCGACATCGACTGCGGCTGTTCCGGCTTCACCGCCGCGCGCACGGACGCGCCGCGCGGCATCGGCTGGCTGCACGTCGGCCGCGTGCTGCTGCTCGTCGCGCTGACCGCCACCGCGTTCGTCGAACCGGGCGCGCGCGCCGTCGTGTGGTTCGACTACCTGACGCTGTTCTTCTCCGTGCTGCTGATCGTCTGCGCGCTGCTCACCGTCGACGTGCTGCTCGCCAACGTACCGCGCCTTTCCCACCTGAGGAATTCATGATGCAAACCGCTCTCACCGTTTCCACCGCCCTGCTGTGGGTGGCCGTTCTCGCGCTCGGCGCGATCTGCCTCGCGCTGGTGCGCCAGATCGGCATCCTGTACGAACGCATCATGCCGGCCGGCGCGCTGATGATCGACAAGGGGCCGGCGGTCGGCGCGATCGCGCCGACGTTCGAACTGACCGACATTCGCGGCTCGCAGGTGAAGGTCGGCGGCATCGATGCGTCGGGCAAGGCGACGCTGCTGTTCTTCCTGTCGCCGACGTGCCCGGTCTGCAAGAAGCTGCTGCCGCTGCTGCCGTCGCTGCAGGCAAGCGAAGCGACGCCGGTGAACATCGTGCTCGCGAGCGACGGCGATTTCGACGAACACGCGCGCTTCGCGCAGAAGCACGACCTCGGGCGCTTCCCGTACGTGCTGTCGCAGGAGCTCGGCCTTGCATACCAGATCGGCAAGCTGCCGTACGCGGTGCTGCTCGACGAAACCGGCACGGTGCGTGCGAAGGGCCTCGTCAATACGCGCGAGCATCTCGAGAGCCTGTTCGAGGCGAAGGAGCGCGGCGTCGCATCGCTGCAGCAGTTCGTGCACGGCGATCACAGCCGCGACGCGCACGCGCAGCACGCATGACCGGCCGACCCACTTACAACGTCATGGGAGAACAACGACATGGGCCTGTTTGATTCATGGTTCGAGCGGTCGGCGCGCGGCGTCGCGCAGCACAGTTCGCGGCGCAGCGCGATGGCGAAGCTCGGCAAGGTGCTGGTGGGATCGGCGCTGCTGCCGCTGCTGCCGGTCGACCGCACCGCATACGCGGCCGATGCGGCGTCGGGCGCGTCAGGCGCCGCCGCGTCGGGTGCGAGCGACGACCCGATGAGCTGCGACTACTGGAAGTACTGCGCGATCGACGGCTGGCTCTGCAGCTGCTGTGGCGGCACGTCGAGCAGCTGCCCGCCGGGCACGACGCCTTCGCCGATCACGTGGATCGGCACGTGTCGCAATCCGCACGATGGTTCGGACTACATCGTGTCGTACAACGACTGTTGCGGCAAGACTTCGTGCGGCAAGTGCTTCTGCAACCGCAACGAGCGCGAGAAGCCGCTGTACAAGCTGTCGCTGAACAACGACATCAACTGGTGCATGGCGAACGGTAATTCGAATTACCACTGTTCGGTTTCGGTTCTGCTGGGAGCGGCAAAGCAATGAAAGTGAAGCAAGCAGGAAGGATCGCTGTTGCAAGCATGACGGCCGTTGCAGCCCTTGCGTTGGCGGGCGTTGCCGGCGCGCAGGAAACCGTACATTACCCGGCTGGCAAGAGTCTGTTCGACGCGCAGTGCGCGGTGTGCCATCAGGCGGGCGGCAAAGGGCAGGACGGCCTCGCGCCGCCGCTGACCGAGTATCCGGGCAAGTATGCGGCGGCCGAGCCGGGGCGTGCGCAACTGGTCGCGACGCTGCTGCACGGGATGTTCGGTGAGATCAAGGTGCACGACAAGAGCTACAACTTCAAGATGCCGTCGTTCGCGAGCGCGAGCGACGACGACATCGCGCACGTGCTCAACTACGTCGTGTTCGACCTCAACGCGCAGCACGGCGACGCGAAGCCGTTCACGGCGGCCGATATCCGCGCGGCGCGCGCGAAGGTGATGGACGGCACGGCCGTGCACGCGCAACGGGCGGTGGTGATCAAGGGGCTCGGCCTGTGAACGGCGCCCGCGCGTCCCGTGCGGACGCCTCCGCGCAGGGTACGCGGGGCGCGTCGTCGTGGCTCGCCGGCATGTCGCGTCGCCTGTCGTCGTGGCTGCTGCTGGCGGGCGCTGCGGCGTGTGCGGTCGCACCGTCCGCGCATGCCGACGGCTTAACCGACGCGACACTCGTGCGGCAGCACTGGGTGCTCAACTGCATGGGCTGCCATACGGCGACGGGCGGCGGCATTCCCGGCAAGGTGCCGCCGCTCGCGAACTCGCTCGGCTATTTCACGCACCTGCCGGGCGGGCGCGAGTACGTGATGCGCGTGCCCGGCGCGTCGAACTCGGCGCTGTCGGACCAGGATCTGGCCGACGTGCTCAACTGGGTGCTCACGACGATGAACCGCGATGCGCTGCCGCGTGACTTCAAGCCCTATACGGCCGCCGAAGTCGCCGCGCACCGCCGTCCCGCTTTTGCCGACGTTGCGACCGTGCGCGCCGGGCTCGTCCGCGCGTTGCAGGCGCGCGGGATCGACGGCGTCACGGATCGCTACTGACCGACTCATTCAACGAACCAGGAAAACGTGGACATGGAGACGAACGAAACCTTTCCGTTGCTCGACGCAACGCGCGCGTTCCTCGCGAAGCCGAAGAAGATGCTGATCGGCGCCGAGTGGAGCGACGCCGCGTCGGGTCGCCAGTTCGACGTCGTGAATCCGGCCGACGGCACCGTGCTCGCGCGCGTGCCCGAAGCGGACGAACGCGACGTGCAGCAGGCGGTCGCCGCCGCGCGGCGCGCATTCGACGCGGGCCCGTGGCGCACCGCGAAGACCACCGACCGCGAGCGGCTGCTGCTCGTGCTCGCCGACCTGATCGAAGCGAACGCGCGCGAGCTGGCCGAAATCGAATCGCTCGACAACGGCAAGCCGGTGATGGTCGCGCAGGGGCTCGACGTCGCGATGGCGGCGCAGTGCTTCCGCTACATGGCCGGCTGGGCGACCAAGATCGAAGGCAGCGTGATCGACGCCGGCATGCCGTACATGCCCGACAGCGAGATCTTCACCTACACGCGCAAGGAACCCGTCGGCGTGGTCGGCGCGATCATCCCGTGGAATTTCCCGCTGCTGATGGCGGCATGGAAGATTGCGCCGGCGCTCGCGACCGGTTGCACGGTCGTGCTGAAGCCTGCCGAAGATACGCCGCTGAGCGCACTGCGCCTGTGCGAACTGATTCAGGCGGCCGGTTTTCCGGACGGCGTCGTCAATATCGTCACCGGCTACGGTCACACGGCCGGCGCGGCGTTGTCGCGCGATCCGCGCATCGACAAGATCGCATTCACGGGTTCGACGCAGACGGGCAAGACGATCGGCCATGCGGCGCTCGACAACATGACGCGGATGTCGCTCGAACTCGGCGGCAAGTCGCCGGTGATCGTGCTGCCCGATGTCGATCTCGACAAGGCCGCGCTGGGCGTCGCGAACGCGATCTTCTTCAACCAGGGGCAGGTATGCACGGCCGGTTCGCGTGCGTATATCCACTCGAAGGTGTTCGACGGCGTGATCGAGCGCGTCGCGAAGATCGCCGCGAGCCTGAAGATCGGCCCGGGGATGGACCCGTCGACACAGATCGGCCCGCTCGTCTCGGCGAAACAGCGCGAGCGCGTGTGCGGTTACATCGACTCGGGGTTCGGCGAAGGGGCGCGCGCCGCGGCGGGCGGCCGTGCGATCGACGGCCCCGGCTTCTTCGTCGAGCCGACCGTGCTGGTCGATACGACGCAGGCGATGCGCGTCGTGCGCGAGGAGATCTTCGGACCGGTGCTCGTCGCGATGCCGTTCGACGATCCGGATACGGCCGTGCAGCTCGCGAACGACACGCCGTACGGCCTCGGCGCGAGCATCTGGTCGAACGACCTGTCGGCGATCCACAAGCTGATTCCGCGTATCGCAGCCGGCACCGTGTGGGTCAACTGCCATTCGCTGCTCGACAATGCGTTGCCGTTCGGCGGGATGAAGCAGTCGGGCTTCGGGCGCGAACTCGGCCGCGCGGTGATCGACCAGTACACGGAAAGCAAGTCGGTGATGATGAACTACGCGTGAGCGTCGTCGCGAGCGAGCGCGTGTGTGGCCGTCGTATCGGCAACGCACGCGTGCCGGCCGCGACGCCTTCAGGCGCGGATCAGCACGACCCCGAGGATCAGGCACGCCGCGCCGGCAATGCGGACCGCGCTGGCCGGATGCTGCGCGATGCCGAGCACGCCGAAGTGATCGAACACGAGCGCGCCGGTCATCTGCCCGACGACGATCAGCGCGAGCGTCGTGGCCGCGCCCAGTCGCGGCACCATCAATATCGCGACGCCGACGAATATCGCGCCGAAGAATCCGCCTGTCCAGCTGAACCACGACCCTGCGCTGGAGAAGGTGCCGCTCAGGCGCGGATGCGGCGACAGCAGCGCGATGGCCAGCATCGCGGCCAGTCCGACGAGGTAGCTGACCGACCCGGCCCACCACGGCGAGCCGATCTGCGCGCGGAGGTTCGCGTTGAGCACCTGCTGCAATGCGACGCTGATGCCGGCCGCCACGACCAGCAGATAGGACAGCAGGGTAGTCACGTCGATGAACGCTCCGTATGAGCGGCCGGAACGGGGATTCCGGCACGGGAGGCTTTCATTCTGCGGAGCGCGCCGCTATAACACAAATATCGAATTCGGCGCGTATCCATCTCGTTTCGGCATGCCATCACTCCGGCAAATCCAGTATTTCCTGACCGTGGCGGATCTCGGCGGCTTCACGCCGGCCGCGGGTGCGCTCCATGTTGCGCAGTCGGCGCTCAGCCGGCAGATCGGCCAGCTCGAGGACGAACTCGGTTTCCTGCTGTTCGACCGTGCGCCGAGGGGCGTCCGGCTGACACCGGCCGGCGCGATCTATCGCGAACGCGTCGCGTCGATCCCGGCCACGCTGATGGCGGCTGCCGAAGAGGGCTCGCAGTTGTCGCGCGGCGAGGCTGGCGTACTGCGGCTGCTGCATTCCAGTACCGTTCCAGTCGGCAGCCTGATGCCCGATCTCGATCGCTTCATGAGCGAATGCCCGGGCGCGCGGGTCGATCTCGATCGTGCGTCGTCCGAGGATCAGGTGACTGAAATCGCGAACGGCCAAGCCGATGTCGGCGTCGTCCGCTTGCCGGTGCTGCGGCGCGATGCGCGCGTACGCTTCGTCGAACTGGCGGCCGAGCGCCTGTGCGTGGCGGTGCCTGCCGATCATCCGCTCGCGGGCCGCAAGCGCGTCGCGATTTCGCGGTTGCGGCGAGAGCCGTTCGTGTCGGCCGTGTATCGCGAGCGGGGCGGGCTGGCGCGCGTCGTGATCGATCTCTGCCTGAAACGGGGCTTCGTGCCGGCGGCGGCCCGGATCGTGTCGCCGAAGACGTCGATGCTGAATCTCGTCGCGGCCGGGCGCGGCGTGGCGATCGTGCCGGAGCGGATGGCGAGCCTCGGTATCGACGGCGCCGTGTTCGTGCCGCTTTCGGATGAAGACGCGAAGTCGGTGTGTGCGCTGCTGTTGCCGGTCGAGCCGACGGTGCTGGCGGAGGCGTTCGTGCGGGTGGTGACGACCGGCTGAGGCGGGCGCATTGCCGCCGCGCGCAACCTCAGACGCGGTATCCCGATTCGCGCATCAACCGGCGCGATATATCGCCGCGCGGGCCTTCCGCGTCGAGTCGTGCGCGTAGCCGCGTGTCGGCCTTGCCGATCACGCCGCGGTGCATCAGCGCGACGATGGCGAAAACGGCCACGACAAAGAGAGCGGTGAGGATCATGGGGTTCCTGGCTGGCCGGACGTGTTGAGGAGGCCAGCTTAGGGCCGATCCGCGGCACCCGGGGGTATGTCGGAAATCTGTCAGTGTCGCCGGGGCTCAATCGAAAGCCGCACGCCGCATCGGGGCAACCCGATTTCCACCTGAAATCGCCTTAAACCCCCGCCCACCAAGCCTCAAGCAAAACATAGTGGTTTCCACTCATAGTCGCAAATAGTCAAGAACAGGTCGCCGGCGGTCTTCTCGCGGCGAATATGGCTCGTTACTTTTACTCCCACGATGCAGGCCGGCGCACACTCCGCGCGCCGGCTGCCGCGAGACCAACCGGGAGGAACCGAACCATGAAGTCGACGAAGATCGCCGCGCTTGCCGCGGCCGTGCTGGCGACCGGCGCGTTCACGAACGCGGCGCTGGCCGAGACCGATGCCGCGACCTGCCGCACCGTGCGTTTCGCGGATATCGGCTGGACCGACATCACGTCGACCACGGCGCTCGCGTCGACCGTGTTCGAGGCGCTCGGCTACAAGCCGACCACGACGATCGCGTCGGTGCCGATCTCGTTCGCCGGTCTGAAGAGCAAGCAGCTCGACGTGTCGCTCGGTTACTGGTGGCCGGTGCAGCAGAAGCAGTTGCAGCCGTTCCTCGACAGCAAGTCGATCAACGTCGTCGAACCGCCGAACCTGTCCGGCGCGAAGGCGACGCTCGCGGTGCCGAGCTACGAATACCAGGCCGGCCTGAAGACCTTCGAGGACATCGCGAAACACCGCGCGGAACTCGACGGCAAGATCTACGGGATCGAGCCGGGCAGCAGCGCGAACGCGACGATCCAGAAGATGATCGACACGAACCAGTACGGGCTCGGCGGCTTCAAGCTCGTCGAGTCGAGCGAGGCCGGGATGCTGGTGACGGTCGAGCGCGCGATCCGCGAGAAGAAGTGGGTCGTTTTTCTTGGGTGGGAGCCGCACCCGATGAACATCCAGCTCAGCATGAACTACCTGTCCGGCGGCGATGCGTCGTTCGGGCCTAACTACGGCGAAGCGCGCGTGTACACGCTGACGGCGCCCGACTTCATTTCGCGCTGCCCGAACGCGGGCAAGCTCGTCACGAACCTGCGCTTCTCGACGCAACTCGAGAACCAGCTGATGCAGTCGGTGATGAACAAGACGAAGCCGGCCGAGGCCGCGAAGGCCTACCTGAAGAAGAATCCGCAGGTGCTCGATCCGTGGCTCGCGGGCGTCAAGACGTTCGACGGCAAGGACGGCCTGCCTGCCGTGAAGGCGTATCTCGGCCTGTGATGGCCGGCGCCCGCGCCACCCCTGCAATGCGACACAACCCGAATCAAGCGAGGCACCCAGCATGAACCACGAAGTCATCATCACCTGCGCCGTCACCGGCGCGGGCGATACGGTCGGCAAGCATCCGGCGATTCCGGTCACGCCGAAGGAAATCGCGGCGGCCGCGATCGAAGCCGCGAAGGCCGGCGCCACCGTCGCGCACTGCCACGTGCGCGATCCGCAGACGGGCCGCGGCAGCCGCGACCCGAACCTGTACCGCGAAGTGGTCGACCGCATCCGCTCGGCCGACGTCGACGTGATCATCAACCTGACGGCCGGCATGGGCGGCGATCTCGAGATCGGCCCGGGCGAAGACCCGATGCGCTTCGGCAAGGGCACCGACCTGGTCGGCGGCCTCACGCGCCTTGCGCACGTCGAGGAGCTGCTGCCCGAGATCTGCACGCTCGACTGCGGCACGCTGAATTTCGGCGACGGCGATTACATCTACGTGTCGACGCCCGCGCAATTGCGCGCCGGGGCGAAGCGCATCCAGGAACTCGGCGTGAAGCCGGAACTGGAGATCTTCGATACGGGCCATCTGTGGTTCGCGAAGCAGTTGCTGAAGGAAGGGCTGCTCGACGATCCGCCGCTGTTCCAGCTGTGCCTCGGCATTCCGTGGGGCGCACCGGCCGATACGGGCACGATGAAGGCGATGGTCGACAACCTGCCGCCGGGCGCGCACTGGGCCGGCTTCGGGATCGGCCGCATGCAGATGCCGATGGTCGCGCAGGCGATGCTGCTCGGCGGCCACGTGCGCGTGGGCCTCGAAGACAACATCTGGCTCGATCGCGGTGTGCATGCGACCAATGGCACGCTCGTCGAACGCGCCCGCGAGGTCATCGAACGGCTCGGCGGCCGCGTGCTGACACCGGCCGAAGGCCGCCGCAAGCTCGGCCTGCCGGCGCGTGGCGAGCGTTCGCTCGAACGTCGTGCGATCGCCGAATTCGCGTGAGTTCTTTCGCTGACTGATACGACACGGCGGCATGCGCACCGGCGCGGCCGCCCACCGATTTCCCCTGATTTGAAGGATGCGTTGACATGGCTGTGAAGACCGACATCAAGACGTTCGCCGCCATCGGCACTGGCGTGATCGGTAGCGGGTGGATTTCCCGTGCGCTCGCGCACGGTCTCGACGTGGTCGTGTGGGACCCCGCGCCGGGCGCGGAAGAACGGCTGCGCGCGAACGTCGCGAACGCGTGGCCCGCGCTCGAACGCGTCGGCCTCGCGCCGGGCGCCGACCCCGCACGGCTGCGCTTCGTCGCGACGATCGAGGCGTGTGTCGCCGATGCCGATTTCATCCAGGAAAGCGCGCCCGAGCGCGAGGCGCTGAAGCTCGAACTGCACGAACAGATCAGCCGCGCGGCGAAACCCGACGCGATCATCGCGTCGTCGACGTCGGGGCTGCTGCCGACGGATTTCTATGCGCGGGCGACGCATCCGGAGCGCTGCGTGGTCGGCCACCCGTTCAATCCCGTCTACTTGCTGCCGCTCGTCGAGGTGCTCGGCGGCGCGCGCACGTCGCCGGAAGCCGTGGAAGGCGCGATGGAGATCTATCGCAAGCTCGGCATGCGGCCGCTGCACGTGCGCAAGGAGGTGCCGGGCTTCATCGCCGATCGCCTGCTCGAAGCGTTGTGGCGCGAGGCGTTGCACCTGGTCAACGAAGGCGTCGCGACGACCGGCGAGATCGACGATGCGATCCGTTTCGGCGCGGGCATCCGCTGGTCGTTCATGGGCACGTTCCTGACCTACACGCTGGCCGGTGGCGACGCGGGCATGCGACACTTCATGCAGCAGTTCGGTCCTGCGCTCGAACTGCCGTGGACGAAGCTGGTCGCGCCGACGTTGACCGACGCGCTGATCGACAGCGTCGTCGAAGGCACGACCGAACAGCAGGGCACGCGCAGCATCAAGGAGCTCGAACGCTATCGCGACGAGTGCATCACCGAGGTGCTGAAATCGATCGCCGCGGTGAAGGCGCGGCACGGGATGCGATTCGAGGATTAAAGGACAGGCGATGACCGGCGATACCCCGCTGACGATTTACCGCGACGTGGTGCGGCCCGAATGGGTCGACTACAACGGCCACCTGCGCGATGCGTTCTACCTGCTGATCTTCAGCTTCGCGACCGATGCATTGCTCGATCGCATCGGGCTCGACGACGCCGCGCGTCGCGAGCGGGGGCGTTCGGTCTACACGCTCGAAGCGCACGTGAACTACCTGCACGAGATCAAGGAAGGCACGCAGGTGCGCGTCGATGCGCGCGTGCTCGCGCACGACGCAAAGCGGCTGCACCTGTATCTCGAACTGTTCGCGCAAGGGCATGACGACGCGGTATCGGCGAGCGAGCAGATGCTGCTGCACGTCGATACGCGCGACGGTGCGAAATCGGCGCCGTTCGACGAAGACGTGGCCGCGCGTGTGGCGGAGCTGCATGCGTTGCAGCGCGATTGCGCGGCGCCTGCGTATGCGGGCCGCGTGATCGGCTTGCCGCCGCGCCGCTAGCGGCGATCCATACACTTTGCCCTTCAAATTTTGACTGCGGAGCGCGCACGATGCTCGAACCGGAAATCGCAGCGTTCGTCGCAGCCGTCGACGCGTGGTATCCGGCCGATGCGGCGGCGCGCTCGCCCGGCGAGCAGCGCCGCCTCTACGACCGCTTCGCGGCCGAATGGACGCCGGCCGCGCTGCCGGCCGGCATCGAGCAGCAGGACGCCGTGTGGCACGCGCCGGACGGGCGCGCGATCGCGCTGCGACGCTACACGTCCGCGCACCGCACATCGCGCGGGACGGTGCTGTTTTTTCATGGCGGCGGCTTCGTCGTCGGCTCGCTCGACAGTCATGCACTGATCACGGCGCAACTGGCGGCCGACACGGGGCTCGACGTGATCGCAGTCGACTATCGTCTGGCGCCCGAACACCGCGCGCCGGCCGCGCTCGAAGATTGCCTGGAAGTCACGCGTGCCGCACGCGACGCACGCTGGCCGTTCGGGCCGTGCGTGCACCCGTTGACGCTCGCGGGAGACAGCGCGGGCGGGATGCTCGCGGCGGCAGTGGCCACCGCGCTGCGCGATGCGGGCGAACGCAACGTCGACGGCATCGCACTCGTCTATCCGATGCTCGGCTTCGAACCGCAATCGCCCGCCCGCGAAACGGAAGCGCACGCGCCGATGCTGACGCTCGACGACGTTCACCGCTATCGCGAACTGTACTGGGATGGCGACTTGTCGGACGTGCTGATGAACGACAACCCGCTGTTGCGCGCGTCGGCGCCGCTGGAAGCGCTGCATTTCGACGGCTTGCCGCCGGTGCTCGCGATCGGTGCGGAACACGATCCGCTGCGCGACGACGCACGCGTGTACGTCGAACGAATTCGCGCGGCCGGCGGGGGCGCGCATGGCTGGATGGGAGAAGGACTGGTGCACGGCTGCTGGCGCGCGCTCGGGACGAGCCCGCAGGCCGCACGCATGCATCGGATGGTCGGCGGTTTTTTGCTCGCACCACACGCGTAGCGGGCGTTTCCGGGAGGCAACGATGCAGGCAGCAGTGCAACACCGTATCGAGGACTGGCGGACGATTTCGGCCGACGCGGCCATCGCGGCGGCGACGATCGGCGATGGCGCGGTGGACGTCGAGTGGAGCGACGCGCGACGATCGCCGTTCCATTTCGACTGGCTGCGCGACAACTGCTCGTGTTCCGCGTGCGTGCATGCGCTCACGCGCGAGCAAGTGTTCGAGATTGCCGATGCGCGCGAGGATCTGTCGGCGCTCACCGTGCAGGTCGAAACCGACGGTGCGCTGCATGTCGAGTGGAACGACGGGCATCGCAGCGCGTGGTCGCCGGGCTGGTTGCGGGCGCATGCGTACGACGATGCGTCGCGGGCGGAGCGTCTGGCCGCGCACGGGCGGCACGTATGGGCCGGCGACGATGCAACGGCGATCGGCGTATTCGCGTGGCGCGATGTGATGGAGGACGACGGTGCGCTGCTCGCCTGGCTCGCCGCGCTGCAGCGCACGGGGCTGACGCTCGTCGAAGGCGTGCCGGCCGAGCGCGGCCGCGTCGACGAGATTGCGCGCCGCATCGGCCTGATCCGCGAAAGCAATTTCGGTGTGCTGTTCGACGTCGAATCGAAACCGCGCCCGGACAGCAATGCGTATACGTCGCTGAACCTGCCGCCGCATACCGACCTGCCGACACGCGAGTTGCAGCCGGGCGTGCAGTTCCTGCATTGCCTGGCCAACGAAGCGACGGGCGGCGACAGCATCTTTCTCGACGGCTTTGCACTTGCCGATGCGCTGCGGCGCGAGCATCCGGCCGATTTCGAACAATTGGCGACGACGCCGTTCGAGTTCTGGAACAAGAGTGCGAACAGCGACTACCGCTGTTCGGCGCCGGTGATCGGGCTCGATGCGCGCGGCAACGTCACGGAAGTGCGCGTCGCGAACTTCCTGCGCGGGCCGCTCGATGCGCCGGCCGGCTCGGTCGCGGCCGTCTATCGCGCATACCGGCGGTTCCTCGCGCTCGCGCGCGAGCCGCGCTTGCGTGTACACCGCCGGCTGCGGGCGGGCGACATGTGGGCGTTCGACAACCGGCGCGTGCTGCATGCGCGTACCGAGTTCGATCCGTCGACCGGCCGCCGGCACCTGCAGGGCTGTTACGTCGACCGCGACGAATTGCTGTCGCGCTGGCGCGTGCTGTCGCGATCGGCGCCTGCCACGGCCGCGGCGCGCTGATCGGCGCACCCGGCTTCATCACGCATACCCGACCAGGAAAAAGCACCCGGACGCACAGCGCCCGGGCGAAGCCACCCGCTGCCGGGCGGCGGAGGTATGCGTTTCACAAAAAAGACGAGCCCCGCGAAGGGGCTCGTCCTGACTGCGTTGCTTCATCGCGCGATGCGCGGCGCCCGCCGAGGGCACATCGGCTTACTGGCCGAAGAAGATCGAGTCGCGTGCGTTCGACGATGCGGCTGCCGGGGCGCCCGAGTGGACGAGCGGAGCCGGTTGTGCGCCGTAGCCGCTGGTGTCGGCACCATGAACACGTGCTTCGGCGCTCTGGATGTCGTTCGGGTAGTACGGGCTCGACACGCCCGGCTTGTAGCCGGCTTGTTCGAGCTGGACCAGTTCGCCGCGCACTTGAGCGCGGGTCACGGTGCTTTGAGCGAATGCGCCGAACGAAGCGGACAGGGCGACAGCGGCAACAACTGCGGAAACGAGCGATTTCATGGTGACCTCCGGGTGTTTTATTGAGTTCGCTCTCGACGCCATGTCTTAAGCGATTGATCAAATCTTAGTCACCGGAGGGTTCAGGGTAAACGCTGAATTTGACGATAGATTGTTTCCTGCGCGGTAACAGTGGCGCGGCGAATCAGTCTTTCAACGGGCTTTCTTTTCGGTCTGTGCAATAAGTATGAAGAATATTGCGGGCGGCGGCGCGCGGTTCAGCGTGCTTCGGCCGCCGTGTCGAACGGCCGGCCCGGCGCGCGTCCGGCGGGCGCGCCCGAACTGAGGAAGCGCACGCCCGTCGCGGCTTCCGACGCCTCCCACAGCAGCGCCGCCGAGGCCACGTCGCGCGCCGAGCGCGGCACGCTCGCGGGCGCCGGCAGCCCGCGCGACTCGAACCAGCCGGATGGCCCGATGTACGCACCACCGGCGAGATCGGCTGACGTTGCCGCATGAATCGCGGGCAGCGCACCCTGGTCGGCCGGCTGCGCCAGATAGCGGTTCGCCGCACGCATCAACGCGGCGCGCGCGGGCGAGCTGTCCATCGCTGGGCCCGCGAACTGCAGGTTGGTCGCCGCGTAGCCGGGGTGCGCGGCCACGCTGATTCCCGCGAACGCGGCGCGCTCGAAACGGCGCTGCAGCTCGATCGCGAACACGAGGTTCGCGAGCTTGCTGTCGCAATAGGCGAGATAACGGTTGTAGCGGCGCTCGCCGCGCAGGTCGTCGACGCGAATCTGGCCGCCGCGGTTGAAGCCGCTCGACATCGTCACGACGCGCGCCCGCCGTGCGGCGCGCAACGCGGGCAGCAGATGGCCGGTCAGCGCGAAATGGCCGAGGTGGTTGGTGCCGAACTGCATCTCGAAGCCGTCGCGCGTGTGG
Source organism: Burkholderia sp. BCC1999 (assembly GCF_905339975.1). Classification (NCBI taxonomy): domain Bacteria; kingdom Pseudomonadati; phylum Pseudomonadota; class Betaproteobacteria; order Burkholderiales; family Burkholderiaceae; genus Burkholderia; species Burkholderia sp. BCC1999. The sequence goes on from NZ_CAJPHP010000010.1 coordinate 150,807, forward strand.
CGCAGCGGCAGGAACATCACGCCGGCGTTGTTGCAGAGGATGTCGACGCGGCCGTGGCGTTCGGCGATGGTGCCTGCAAAGCGTTCGATCGACGCGAGATCGGCGAGGTCGAGCGGATCGACTTCGACACGAGCATCGGGGTGGAGTTGGCGGATGGCATCGGCCGCCTGGGTGGCGCGCACGGCGTCGCGGCAGCCCATCACGACCGTCGCGCCTTTCGCGGCCAGCGTTTCCGCGAGCTGCCAGCCGAGACCGCTGTTGGCGCCGGTCACGACCGCGACCTTGCCGCCCTGCGCCGGGACGTGGCGCGCACTCCATGCATGCATGTCTGTCTCCATCGGCACGGCCGAGCGGCCGCGACACGTAATCGTTACATTGCGTGGTGTAACGATAGTGCGGGCGGACGTGACAGACAAGCGGGGGAATTAGACCGGTGCTTCTAGGGCGGGCGCAGTGCGCCCTGGCGCTCGACCGGCAGGTTTTACCTGCTTCCGGCCAGCGCGAGCACCTCGGCGGCGGAGATCATCGCGGCTGCATTCGCGGGCGCCGGGCGTTCGGCCGGGCGGAACACTTCGTCGCCGCGGTGGATGACCTGGCGCGACAGCGCGCAGGTGCCGGTGCGTTGCGCGAAGCGGCGGCGCCAGCGCTGTTCACCGTAGTGACAGCGGCCGGGCTCGACCCAGCGGACGACGAGCAGCGTATCGGAACGTTCGAGAATTTCGACGTGGACGTCGGCGGGATCGAGCGCAGGCAGGGATTTGGAGGCCTTCATTTTGCCGTTTCCTAAAGCTCGTGCGGTTTCGGCCGTGGCAGTGGATGTCACTACCCGATGGCGAATCCGTAGCGGTTTCCATGAGTGGTGCGCTAAATGTAAGCGTCTGTGACCGGAAAAAACATCCTGTCTGGCTCAAATTACCTTTTGCCGATTTAGAAACAATCCAAGCTTATTTTCTTGGAAACCACGGACAAAAACGCCCCGGACGGGAAGTCCGGGGCGGAAAATCGGCCCGCGCACCGTGTCTGCTCGCCCAGTCACGGAGTCCATCGCCGGGGGACGGAGGTGCCCGCAGGGACCGAAAGCGGGCGGAGAGGCGATGGTTGAAAAGCGCGGTCCGGCAACGCCATGATCGCGCGCCCATCCCGTTGAGACCCTGACGTGAACATGACTTTTTTGTCAGTTTGGCGTCGATGCCGCGTCGCGCGAACGCGTCAACCCGGCCGGGAGGCCCGCCAGTATTGGGTTCGCGCAGCCCCCGGCGCATCCTTCCCGTGCCCGTCGAGCAGCGGATTTTTCTCCGCCGGCCCGATTTCCCCACCCGGGTAAATACTGAATCCTGATTTCGTGACAAACGCGCGATCCCTTCCTATGATTGGTTGGACCTTTAGTCCTTTGTGCCAATCGGCCGATGGATGGCCGGCTTTTTCGGGAGACGTGCTCATGAGATTGCAGGGCAAACGCGCGCTGGTGACGGCGGCCGGGCAGGGCATTGGCCGCGCGACCGCGCTGCGGTTCGCGAGCGAGGGCGCCGATGTGCTGGCGACCGACATCAATGAAGCCGCGCTCGTGCGGCTCGAGGCCGACGCAGAACGCGCGGGCGGCCGGCTGACCACGCGGCGGCTCGACGTCACCGATGCAGGCGACGTCGCGGCGCTCGCCGCGGGCGAACGCGCCTTCGACGTGCTGTTCAACTGCGCGGGCTATGTGCACCACGGCTCGATCCTCGACTGCGACGACGACGCGTGGGCGTTCTCGATGAACCTGAACGTCACGTCGATGTACCGGCTGATCCGCGCGCTGCTGCCCGCGATGCTCGAAGCCGGCGGCGCGTCGATCATCAACATGGCGTCGGCCGCGTCGAGCGTGAAGGGCGTGCCGAACCGTTTCGTCTACGGCACGACCAAGGCGGCCGTGATCGGGCTGACCAAGGCGGTCGCCGCCGATTTCGTCGAGCGCGGCATCCGCTGCAACGCGATCTGTCCGGGCACGATCGAATCGCCGTCGCTGGAGCAGCGGATCGCGGACCAGGCGCGCACGCGCCATGTGTCGGCCGACGAGGTACGCCAGGCGTTCGTCGCGCGCCAGCCGATCGGCCGCATCGGCAGCGCGGACGAAGTGGCCGCGCTCGCGCTGTACCTGGCCTCCGACGAAGCGTCGTTCACGACCGGCGCGATCCACCTGATCGACGGCGGCTGGTCAAACTGACCGCGCCTGCCCATTCACTTTCCGTTTCCGTTCGGACAACGCTATGAAATTGCTCAGATTTGGCGACAAACACCATGAAAAACCGGGCCTGCTCGATGCGCAGGGCCAGCTTCGCGACCTGTCCGGCGTGATCGACGACATCGCCGGCGACGCGCTGACGCCCGCGTCGCTCGCGCGGCTGCGCGACATTCCGCCGTCGTCGCTGCCGCTCGTCGAAGGCACACCGCGGCTCGGCGCCTGCGTCGGCCGCGTCGGCAAGTTCATCTGCATCGGGCTCAACTATTCCGACCACGCGGCCGAATCGGGGATGGAGGTGCCGAAGGAGCCCGTCGTATTCGGCAAGTGGACGAGCGCGATCTCGGGCCCGAACGACGACGTCGAGATTCCGCGCGGCTCGGAGAAGACCGACTGGGAAGTCGAGCTCGGCGTGGTGATCGGCCAGGGCGGTCGTTATATCGCGGAAGCCGATGCGCTGTCGCACGTCGCCGGCTACTGCGTCGTCAACGACGTGTCGGAGCGCGAATTCCAGCTCGAACGTGGCGGCACGTGGGACAAGGGCAAGGGCAACGACACGTTCGGCCCGCTCGGCCCGTGGCTCGTGACGGCCGATGAAGTACCCGATCCGCACGCGCTGCGGCTGTGGCTCGACGTCGACGGCCACCGCTACCAGAACGGCACGACCGCGACGATGGTGTTTCGCGTGCCACACCTGATCAGCTATCTGAGCCGCTTCATGAGCCTGCAGCCGGGCGACGTGATCTCGACCGGCACGCCGCCGGGTGTCGGCCTCGGGCAGAAGCCACCCGTCTACCTGCGTGCCGGACAGGTGATCACGCTCGGTATCGACGGGCTCGGCGAGCAACGCCAGCGCACCGTGCAAGCCTGATTTCCTTTAACGGACGGTTCGTCATGCCTATCATTCGATCGATGCGCGTCCTCGACGTGCGCTTCCCGACCTCGCGCCAGCTCGACGGCTCCGATGCGATGAATCCGGACCCCGATTATTCGGCGGCCTACGTCGTGCTCGAAACCGACCGCGACGGGCTCGAGGGTCACGGGCTCACGTTCACCATCGGGCGCGGCAACGAAATCTGCTGCGCGGCGATCGACGCGATGCGTCACCTTGTCGTCGGCCTCGACCTCGACTGGATCCGCGAGGACATGGGCCGCTTCTGGCGGCACGTGACGTCGGACAGCCAGTTGCGCTGGATCGGCCCCGACAAGGGCGCGATCCACCTGGCGACGGGCGCCGTCGTCAACGCGGTGTGGGATCTGTGGGCGAAGGCCGTCGGCAAGCCGCTGTGGCGGCTCGTCGCCGACATGAGCCCCGAGGAACTGGTACGCGCGATCGACTTCCGCTACCTGACCGACTGCCTGACGCCGGACGAAGCGCTCGAGCTGCTGCGCCGGCAGGCGCCTGGCAAGGCCACGCGGATCGCGGCGCTTGAGCGCGACGGCTACCCGTGCTACACGACGTCGGCCGGCTGGCTCGGCTACAGCGACGACAAGCTGCGCCGGCTGTGCCGCGAGGCAGTGGACGCCGGTTTCGACTACGTGAAGCTGAAGGTCGGCGCGAACCTCGAGGACGATATCCGCCGCGTGACGATCGCGCGCGAAGTGATCGGCCCCGATCGCAAGCTGATGATCGACGCGAACCAGGTGTGGGAAGTCGACGAGGCGATCGACTGGGTGCGCGAGCTCGCGTTCGCGCGGCCGTGGTTCATCGAGGAGCCGACGAGCCCCGACGACGTCGAAGGGCATCGCAAGATTCGCAAGGCGATCGCGCCCGTGCAGGTCGCGACCGGCGAGATGTGCCAGAACCGCGTGCTGTTCAAGCAGTTCATCGCACGCGGCGCGATCGACGTCGTGCAGATCGACGCGTGCCGGCTGGGCGGCGTGAACGAGATTCTCGCGGTGATGCTGATGGCCGCGAAGTACGGGCTGCCCGTATGTCCGCATGCGGGCGGCGTCGGCCTGTGCGAGTACGTGCAGCACCTGTCGATGATCGACTACGTGTGCATTTCCGGCACGAAGGAAGGGCGCGTGACCGAATACGTCGATCACCTGCACGAGCATTTCGTCGAACCGTGCGTCGTGCGCGGCGCGGCGTACATGCCGCCGACGGCGCCCGGCTTCTCGATCGAGATGAAACCCGAATCGCTGGAGCAGTACCGGTTCCGCGGCTGAAGCAGGGTGGGCGTGCCGACAACATGAACGACGGAGACGCGAAGTGGATTTGAATCTGCAAGACAAGGTCGTGATCGTGACCGGCGGCGCATCGGGCATCGGCGCCGCGATCTCGATGCGGCTGGCCGAAGAAGGCGCGATTCCGGTGGTGTTCGCGCGGCACGCGCCAGACGATGCATTCTGGCGCGCACTCGTGCAGAAGCAGCCGAGCGCCACGTGCGTGTCCGTCGAATTGCAGGACGACACGCAGTGCCGCGATGCGGTCGCGCAGACCATCCAGTGTTTCGGTCATCTCGACGGCCTCGTCAACAACGCGGGCATCAACGACAGCATCGGGCTCGATGCGGGGCGCGACGCGTTCGTCGCGTCGCTCGAGCGCAATCTCGTTCACTACTACGTGATGGCGCACTACTGCGTGCCGCACCTGAAGGCGGCACGCGGCGCGATCGTCAACATCTCGTCGAAGACGGCCGTGACCGGGCAGGGCAACACGAGCGGCTATTGCGCGTCGAAGGGCGCGCAGCTCGCGCTGACACGCGAATGGGCCGTCGCGTTGCGCGACGACGGCGTGCGCGTGAACGCGGTGATCCCGGCCGAAGTGATGACGCCGCTGTACCGGAACTGGTTGGCGGGCTTCGACGATCCCGACGCGAAGCTCGCCGGCATCGCGGGCAAGGTGCCGCTCGGCCAGCGCTTCACGACGGCCGACGAAATCGCCGATACGACCGTGTTCCTGCTGTCGGAACGCGCGTCGCACACGACGGGCCAGTGGCTGTTCGTCGACGGCGGCTACACGCATCTCGACCGTGCGATCAGCTGAGGGCCGCGATTCATGCAACCCGACCTGAACCCCAACACCACGCCGCCGCTGATTGCGTTGACCGGTATCGGCAAGCGCTTCCCCGGTGTGCAGGCGCTCGACGACTGCCGCTTCGACCTGCGCGCCGGCGAGGTGCATGCGCTGATGGGCGAGAACGGCGCCGGCAAGTCGACGCTGATGAAGATCCTCGCGGGCGTGTACCAGCGCGACGACGGCGAGATCCGGATGGACGGCCGCGCGGTCGAGATCGCCGATCCGCGCGCCGCGCAGGCGCTCGGGATCGGCATCATCCATCAGGAACTGAACCTGATGAACCACCTGAGCGTCGCGCAGAACATCTTCATCGGCCGAGAGCCTCGCGGCCGCCTCGGCGTATTCGTCGACGAAGAGAAACTCAACCGCGATGCGGCCGCGATCTTCCGGCGGATGCGGCTCGATCTCGATCCGCGCACGCAGGTCGGCCGGCTGACGGTCGCGAAGCAGCAGATGGTCGAGATCGCGAAGGCGCTGTCGTTCGACTCGCGCGTGCTGATCATGGACGAGCCGACCGCCGCGCTCAACAACGCGGAGATCGGCGAGCTGTTCCGCATCATCCGCGACCTGCGCGCGAACGGCGTCGGCATCGTCTACATCTCGCACAAGATGGACGAGCTGCGCCAGATCGCGGATCGCGTGACCGTGATGCGTGACGGCAAGTACGTCGCGACCGTGCCGATGGCCGGCACCTCGATGGATACGATCATTTCGATGATGGTCGGCCGCCAGCTCGAGTCGGAATCCCGCACGCCGCCCGATACGTCGTCGAACGATATCGCGCTCGAAGTGCGCGGGCTGTCGCGCGGCCGTGCGATCCGCGAGGTCGGTTTCACGTTGCGGCGCGGCGAGATCCTCGGCTTCGCGGGGCTGATGGGCGCGGGCCGCACCGAGGTTGCGCGCGCGGTGTTCGGCGCGGACCCGGTCGATGCCGGTGAAATCCGCGTGCACGGCAAGACCGTGACGATCCGCACGCCGGCCGACGCAGTGAGGCACGGGATCGGCTACCTGTCCGAGGATCGCAAGCACTTCGGGCTCGCGGTCGGGATGGACGTGCAGAACAACATTGCCCTGTCGAGCATGCGTCGCTTCGTGCGCCGTGGCGTGTTCCTCGATGCGCGCGAGATGCGCGATACCGCGCAGGCGTACGTGCGGCAACTCGCGATCCGCACGCCGTCGGTCGCGCAGCCCGCGCGCCTTTTGTCGGGCGGCAACCAGCAGAAGATCGTGATCGCGAAGTGGCTGCTGCGCGACTGCGACATCCTGTTCTTCGACGAACCGACGCGCGGCATCGACGTCGGCGCGAAAAGCGAGATCTACAAGCTGCTCGACGCGCTGGCCGCGGACGGCAAGGCGATCGTGATGATCTCGTCGGAACTGCCCGAGGTGCTGCGCATGAGCCACCGGATTCTCGTGATGTGCGAAGGCCGCGTGACCGGCGAATTGCGCGCGGCCGACGCCTCGCAGGAAAAGATCATGCAGCTCGCGACGCAGCGCGAGTCGACCGTGTTGTCCTGATTCAGACGCCTACCATGTCCAACGATACGCATCCCGTTCCGCCCCTCGCTTCCGGCGATACGCCGGCCGCCGCATCGAGCCTGAAGTCGCGCTTCTTCAATCCGGCGGCACGGCAGAAGCTGCTCGCGTTCGCGAGCCTCGTGCTGCTGATCGTGTTCTTCAGCTTCGCGTCGCCGAACTTCCTCGAAGTCGACAACCTCGTCACGATCCTGCAGGCCACCGCCGTGAACGGCGTGCTGGCCGTCGCGTGTACGTACGTGATCATCACGTCGGGCATCGACCTGTCGGTCGGCACGCTGATGACATTCTGCGCGGTGATGGCCGGCGTCGTGCTGACCAAGTGGGGCATGCCGCTGCCGCTCGGGATCCTGGCCGCGCTGCTGTTCGGTGCGTTGTCGGGCTGCGTGTCGGGCTTCGTGATCGCGAAGATGAAGGTGCCGCCGTTCATCGCGACGCTCGGCATGATGATGCTGCTCAAGGGGCTGTCGCTCGTGATCTCCGGCACGCGGCCGATCTACTTCAACGACACGCCGGGCTTCACGGCGATCGCGCAGGATTCGCTGATCGGCAACCTGATTCCCGCGCTGCCGATTCCGAACGCGGTGCTGATCCTGTTCCTCGTCGCGATCGGCGCATCGATCGTGTTGAACCGGACGATCTTCGGCCGCTACACGTTCGCGCTCGGCAGCAACGAGGAGGCGCTGCGGCTGTCCGGCGTGAACGTCGACGCGTGGAAGATCGCCGTCTACACGTTCAGCGGCGCGGTGTGCGGGATTGCCGGCCTGCTGATCGCGTCGCGGCTGAATTCCGCGCAGCCGGCGCTCGGCCAGGGCTACGAGCTCGACGCGATCGCGGCCGTCGTGATCGGCGGCACGTCGCTGTCGGGCGGCGCGGGCAGCATCGTCGGCACCATCATCGGCGCGTTCATCATGAGCGTGCTGACCAACGGCCTGCGCATCATGTCGGTCGCGCAGGAATGGCAGACGGTCGTGACGGGCGTAATCATCATCCTCGCCGTGTACGTCGACATCCTGCGCCGGCGTCGCCGCTGACGCGCGCCTGCACGCAGGCATCCGCTTCACCGCCGGCCCGGCCGGCATCCAGAAGAGTCCAACCAAGGAGACGCGAAGTGATCAGGAGCAAGGTGTTGAACGCGATCGTCGGGCTGACGTTCGCCGTCGGCGTCACGGCCGGCGCGCAGGCGCAGGAAGCCTATATCCCGCTGATCTCGAAAGGCTTCCAGCATCAGTTCTGGCAGGCCGTGAAATCGGGCGCGATGCAGGCCGCGAAGGACTACAAGGTGAAGGTGACGTTCGAAGGGCCCGAAACCGAGGCGATGGTCGACAAGCAGATCGACATGCTGTCGGCCGCGATCGCGAAGAAGCCGGCCGCGCTCGGCTTCGCGGCGCTCGACAGCAAGGCCGCGCTGCCGCTCCTGAAGAAGGCGCAGGCCGAGAAGATCCCGGTGATCGCGTTCGACTCGGGCGTCGACAGCGACATCCCCGTGACGACGGCCGCGACCAACAACAAGGCCGCCGCGGCGCTCGCGGCCGACAAGCTTGCCGCGCTGATCGGCGACGAAGGCGAGGTGGCGGTGGTCGCGCACGACCAGACGAGCCGCACCGGCATCGACCGCCGCGACGGCTTCCTCGAGCGGATGAAGTCGGCGCACCCGAAGGTGCAGGTCGTGACCGTGCAGTACGGCGAAGGCGATCAGCTGAAGTCGACCGAGGTGACGAAGTCGATCCTGCAGGCGTATCCGAAACTCAAGGGGCTGTTCGGCACCAACGAAGGCTCGGCGATCGGCGTGGTCAACGGCGTGCGCGAAATGAAACGCAAGGTCGTGATCGTCGGCTACGATTCGGGCAAGCAGCAGAAGGACGCGATCCGCAGCGGGCTGATGGCCGGCGCGATCACGCAGAACCCGATCGGGATCGGCTACAAGACCGTCGAGGCGGCCGTGAAGGCGACCAAGGGCGAGAAGCTGCCGAAGGTCATCGATACCGGTTTCTACTGGTACGACAAGACCAATATCGACGATCCGAAGATCGCGGCGGTGTTGTACGACTGAACGTTGCGCATGAGCGGCGGTGATGACGCGCGCCGCCGCCGAGGCAACTGAACACGAGGGCACCATGGGCGCAGTGCGTATCGATTCCCATCAGCACTTCTGGCGTTATCGCGCGGCCGACTATCCGTGGATCGGCCCCGGGATGGAGGTGCTCGCGCGCGACTACCTGCCCGACGCGCTGTGGCCGCAGATGCATGCGCAGGCGCTCGGCGCGTCGATCGCGGTGCAGGCGCGCGCCGGGCGCGACGAGACGGCGTTCCTGCTCGATCTCGCACGCGACGACGCACGTATCGCGGCGGTGGTCGGCTGGGAGGATCTCGGTGCGCCGGCGCTTGCCGATCGTGTCGCCGAGTGGGGCAGCCCGAAGCTGCGCGGCTTTCGTCATCAGGTGCAGGACGAGGCCGACGTGGCCGCGTTCGTCGCGGATCCCGGTTTCAATCGCGGCGTCGCCTGGCTGCAGGCGAACGGCTACGTGTACGACGTGCTCGTGTTCGAACGGCAACTGCCTGAGGTGCGCGTGTTCTGCGCGACGCACGATGCGCACTGGCTCGTGCTCGATCATGTCGGCAAGCCCGCGCTCGCCGAGTTCGGGCGCGACGACACGGCGCTCGCGCGCTGGCGCGCGTCGCTGCGCGAGCTGGGTGCGCTGCCGCATGTCGCGTGCAAGCTGTCGGGGCTCGTGACCGAGGCCGACTGGCGGCGTGGCCTGCGCGCGCAGGACATCCGGCACATCGAACAGTGCCTCGATGCGGCGCTCGACGCATTCGGGCCGCAGCGGCTGATGTTCGGGTCGGACTGGCCCGTGTGCCTGCTGGCGGCGTCGTATGACGAAGTGACGTCGCTCGTGGAGCGCTGGGCCGAATCGCGGCTGTCGGCGGCCGAGCGCGGCGCGTTGTGGGGCGGCACGGCCGCGCGTTGCTACGCGGTGCCGGGCGATGTGAAGCGCGGCATATAAAATAGGCGCGAACGGTCTGTTCGATTCGTCAGACCGTCCGGAACGAAACCGATTACCAGCGTCAACGTATGTCCATCCAGCCGATTCAGAACCGCCGCCTCTACCAGCAGATCGCCGACAAGCTCAGTGCGATGATCGAGTCCGGCGATTTTCCGCCGGGCAGCTATTTGCCGCCCGAGCGCGAACTGGCCGAACAGTTCGGCGTGTCGCGCACGTCGGTGCGCGAGGCGCTGATCGCGCTCGAAGTGAGCGGGCTCGTCAGCGTGCGCGTCGGCGACGGCGTGAAGGTGCGCCATCCCGAAGCAGCTGCAGTGCCCGAGCCTGCACCCGAACCCGTTGCGAAAGTCGCGCCGTTCTCGATCGTCGAGATCGATCCCGAACTCGGCATCGCGCTCGACCTCGACACCGAAATCCCGCCGTTCGCCCTGTTGCAGGCGCGCCGGCTGATCGAGCCGGAAGCCGCGGCGCTTGCGGCACGGCACGGCTCCGACGCGCAGATCGAAGGGATTCACGAAGCGTTCCTGCGCAACCAGGAAGACAACCGCAGCGGCTCGCTCACGCACCCGGGCGACCGGCTGTTCCATATCCGTATCGCGGAAGCGAGCGACAACGCCGCGTATGCGCTGATGATCAAGCAGCTGCTCGCGCACAAGTACGACCTGATGTTCCAGCGGCTGCAGTCGCTGTACATGCCGAACGACATGCCGCACCGGTCGGAACTGGAACACCGCGCGATCCTCGATGCAATCCGTGCACGTGATCCCGAAGCCGCGCGCCGTGCGATGGCCGAGCATCTCGACGAAGTCATCCGGATTTTCGGCCGCGCGCTCGACTGAGCGCGCGTTGACGCGCTATCCGCTCAGAACCGGTCCGCGCGATACGGCGCCGGATCGGTGAACGGCGCTTCGCCCGTCATCATCTCGGCCAGCAGCCGGCCGGTCACGGGGCCGAGCGTGAGTCCGTGGTGGTTGTGCCCGAACGCGAACCACAGCCCGCGATGGGCGGGTGCGGGGCCGATCACCGGTCGCATGTCCGGCGTGCACGGCCGGAAGCCGAGCCACGGCTGCGGGTCGAGCCGTTCGCCGAACCCGAACACGGGCCGTGCGACGCGTTCCGCGCGTTCAAGCTGTACGCCGGTTGGCGGCACGCGGCGCCGCGCGATCTCGACACCCGTCGTCAGCCGCAGCCCGCGCCGCATCGGCGCGATCACGTAACCGTATTCCCGATCGACGATCGGCGCCGACGGCACGCCGCGCGCGGACGGCGCGTAGTGCATGTGATAGCCGCGTTTCTCGCGCAGCGGGATCTTGTAGCCGAACTTGCCGAAGACGGTGTCGGACCACGGGCCGAGCGCGACGACGATGGCCGGTGCGGCGGCCGGGCCGTCCTGCGTGTGAACCTGCCAGCCGGGCGACAGCGCGTCGAGGCTCGCGGCGTCGCCTGTCAGGAGCGTGCCACCGCCTTGCACGAACAACTGCGCATACGCTTTGACGAGCGCGGACGGATCGACGACGCTTTTCGGGTCGAGCCAGTGCAGCGCGCCGCAGAAGCCCGGCGCGAGGCTCGGTTCGTGCGCGAGCAGTGCGGCCGCGTCGAGCGGCGTGATGCCGAGCCCGTGGCGGCGCGCGGTGAGGCCGGCCTCGGCCACGCCGCGTTCGAATGCGGCGGGCGTGCGGAACGCTTCGAGCCAGCCGTTCGCACGGATCAGCTCGCCGGCGCCGGCCCGTGCGATCAGCGCGTCGTGCTCGACGATGCAGCGCTCGATCAGCGGCAGCATGTCGCGCGACGCGGCCGCATGGCGCAGCGGCGCCGATTCCCACCAGAACCGCGCGAGCCACGGCGCGAACGCGGGCAGCGACGCGCTGTGCCAGTAGAGATCGGTCGAGCGGTTCAGCGCATAGCGCATCAGCGTGAACGGGCTGCGAGGGAACGGATACGGCTCGACCGACGAGCGCTCGATCAGCCCTGCGTTGCCGAAGCTCGTGCCTTCGCCGGGTGCGCCGCGATCGACGAGGGCGACCTTGCGCCCGCGATCCTGCAGATGCAGCGCGGCCGAGACGCCGACGATGCCGGCGCCGAGAACGATGACGTCGAAATCCATCGATGGTGATTGACGGTTGGCGGTGCGCTCGCCCGTGATACGGTGTGCGCGCCCTGGTTGGAGATCGTTCGAACTGCAAGCATACTCGCGGCGGCGCGGGGGACCAAGAGGGCGCGTGCGGCCGCTTTGTTGCAGGTGGCCCGTACGCGACGATTCCGGACGGCCGTGACGAGGCGGGCAGTAGAATGCGCGAGTTCCGGCATTCAGGGGTGACGCGCGATGATCGAGTTTTCCGCACCGGTTTATGCGGCGGAGTTGAGACGCTTCAGGGCGATCGGCAGCGTGTGGCTCGCGGCGGACGAGATTCCGGCCGATATTGAGGTGCCGGCCGGCTGGCGCGAACTGCTCGCCGTTCCGGACGATATGCTTGCCGACAGGCTCATGCAGATGTGGGCCGGCGTCATCGATCACTTGCCCGCCGTTGCGCGGTTCTTTCGCGACAAGCTCGCGCGGCCGGCCGTGTTTCGCAACGACGGCGGCGAGGTCATGCTGCTGTATCCGTACACGGTGGAGCAGGACGATCTGAATTTCTTCATCGGCCGCGCGCCGTTGCGCGAGCGGGCGCCGGTCGACGAACCGGTTTGGGGCGCGCTGCCCGGTGACTTGCAGCGCTTCCACCAGGCCGTGCACGACGGCTGGACATTCTTTCCGGCCCGTTCGATGGGCCCGCTGCCGCTCGGCGATCAGACCTCGTTGGCGGACAAGCTCGATCTGACGCCGGCCGAGACGCGCAAGCTCGGCGTGAACCCCGATCTCGTGCGCACCGTGCTTCACAACGGCGGCGGCGATTACCTGTGCGTCGACCTTCGCGACAGCGCCGGCGATGGCAGCCGGGCGGGGCGGATCTGGTGGCACGAGCAGCCGGCACGGCTTGAATCCGTGGAATTCTGGGCTGCGATGAATGCGTGGTTCGAGATCTTCGTCGAGGACGCCGACGAACGTTGAACGCGCGTGCGCATCAACTCATCGCGAACAGCTTCCCCCAACGCGCCAGCACGCGCGTATCGACACCGGCCATCCGCAACGCCTTCCACACCACCGTCGACACGGTGTCGTAAGCCGCGATCCCCGTCGCCTGCTCGAACGGCGCGGCCAGATGCGCGGCATGCAGGTTCGTGCAGAACGTCACGACCGCATCCGGCCGCGCCTGCGCCGTCTTGCGCATCAATGCCGCCAACTGCGTATCGGGCACTTCGGCAAAGCTGTAGTTGTCGCGCAGCCCGAGGTGCTGCTCGGCCACGCAATCGATGCCGAGCTGCGCGTACTGGCGCACGATCCGCTGCTGCACGTCGTCGAGATACGGCGTGACGAGGCCGAGCCGCCGTACGCCGGTGCGTTCGAGCAGCTCATTCAGCGCGAGCACCGATGTCGTCGCCGGGATGCCGGTCGCCTTCGCGATGCTCCGGCACAGCGCGGCGTCGCGTTCGAAACCGAGCCAGCCGGCCGACGTGCCGCTCCAGCCGATCACGTCGACACGGGCATCGGCAAGCTGCCGCGCCGCGACGAGGATGCGTTCCGCGTCGAACTGGTCGAGCGCGGCCGCGCTCAACGCGATCTCGGTCACGGTGAAACGTGCGAAATGGACGCTGACGTTCGGAAGATCGGCGACGATCGCGGTCGTCAGCGGTTCAAGCGCGGTGTTCGATGACGGCGTGAGAATGCCGATGCGGATGCGTGGATTCATCGCATGATCTCCGTTCAGTCGAGCAACTGCCGCACGGCATCGACTGCGGCGCGGCGCAGTGCAGCCAGGTCGAGGCCGGGAATCTCGCCGTTGTCCACGACGACGCGGCCATTCACGATGTTGTACTTCACCGGCGCCGGTTCGCCGGCCGTAACGGGTGCGATCGCGTAGTCGTGGAAGCCGTTGAAGCGCGGGCCGCTTACGTCGTACAGCACGAGATCGGCGGCCTGTCCAACGGCGAGTGTGCCGACCGCATCGAGCCCGAGCACGTTTGCGCCGCCTTGCGTGCCCCAGTGCAGCACGTCCTCGACCGTGGTGGCCGACGCACCGTGCGCGGCGCGATGAACGAGCCACGCGAAATTCGCTTCGTGCGTCATGCTGCCCGATTCGTTCGACGCGACGCCGTCGACGCCGAGCGACACCGGCACGCCGGCCGCCGCCATGCGCGGTGCGGGCGCGATGCCGCTGCCGAGCCGTGCGTTGCTGACGGGGCAGTGCGAGCAGCCGGTGCCCGTTTCCGCGAGCATCGCGATCTCGCTCGCTTCGAGATGGACCAGGTGCGCGAACCACACGTCGTTGCCGAGCCATTCGTGCTCGGCAACGAATTCGACGGGCAGCTTGCCGAAGCGCTCGCGGCAGAAATCGACATAACGCGTCGTTTCCGACAAATGCGAGTGCAGCCGCAGGCCCATGCCGCGCGCCGCACGCGCAACTTCGGGCAGCAGGCCGGGCGGCAGCGAGAAGGTCGGTGTCGTCGGCGCGACGACCACGCGGCGCATCGATGCCGGGCCTGCATCGTGATAGCGCGCCTTCAGCCGCTCGATATCCGCGAGCATCTGGTCGAGCGTTTCAGGCTGCAGCGTGGTGCCGGCGAAGCCCGGATGATCGCCGGCCGCCTGCAATGCACCGCCGCGGCACAGCACGAAGCGCATGCCGAAGCTGGCCGCTTCGTCGAACAGCAGGTCGCCGGTTTCGGTCGTGCCGCCTGCGTGATACAGGTAGTGATGGTCCGCGCAGGTCGTCACGCCGGACAGCAGCAGTTCCGCGAAGCCGAGCCGGGCCGCGATGCGCGCGAGTTCCGGCGTGAAGCGCGCGACGCGCGGATACGGCACGGCGGCGAGCCATTCCTGCAGGTCGGCGTTGATACCGGCCGGCACGCCTTTCAGCAGATTCTGGAACAGGTGATGGTGCGTGTTGACCCAGCCGGGATAGACGACGCAGTTGCTCGCATCGATCACGCGTTCGCCGGGCAGCGGCGCGAGGCCGGGCGCGATCGTCTCGATCCGGCCGTCGCGGATGCGCAGGTCGGCCTGGCCGAGCCGCGCGGCATCGCCGGCGCGGCCGCTCATGACCGCGATCGGGTTGCGGATCAGCAGCGAAGAAGTAGGAACGCTCATGGTCGGGTCTCCTCGGATTCGGATAATCGGGTCGTTGTTCGTCAAGCGCCGCGCGCAGGCTCGATGCCGCGCGCGGCAGGCAGCCGGTCAGTCGCACTCGCGCGCCATCCCGCTGCGGTGCGCGGCGTCGGCATGGACGTGCGATTCGACGGGTTCCGCCGCCGGCACGCCGTTGAGCAGCGCATTGAGCAGGACCGACACGAGGCACGCGAGCACGACGCCGCTATGCAGGAACGGTTGCGTCCAGTCAGGCATGTGCGCGAACACCTTCGGCGCCATCACCGGAATCAGCGCGGTGGCGATCGTGAAGCCGACGATCAGCACGTTGTAGCGGTTGTTCTCGAAATCGACTTTCGCGAGCGTTTGCACGCCGGCCGCAACGACCACGCCGAACATCGCGATGCCCGCACCGCCGAGCGCGGCCGACGGCGTCGACGCGACGATCGCACCGATCTTCGGCACGAGTGCGACGATGCACATCAGCGCGCCGCTGACCGCGACGATCCAGCGGCTGCGCACGCCGGTCAGGATCACGAGCCCGACGTTCTCCATGAACGCGATGAACGGGAACGCGGCGAACGTGCCGGCGATCGCGCTCGCGACGCCGTTCGCACGGAGCCCGCGCACGACATCCTCCTCGCTGACCTGTTTCTCGACGATGTCGCCGATCGCGACGAACAGGCCCATCGATTCGACCATCTGCACGATCATCACGACGACCATCGTCAGCACCGGCACGATCGCGAACACCGGCGTGCCGAAGTGGAACGGGTAGGGCACGGTGAACCACGGCGCGGCCGCCACGTTCGTGAAGTTGCCCATCCCGAGCGCGATCGCGAGCAGGCTGCCGGCGACGAGCCCGATCAGCACCGACAGGTTGCGCAGGAACGCGTTCGCGAAGCGGTTGACCGCGAGGATCACGACCGCGACGACGAGCGCGACCGCGAGGAACGACAGCTCGCCGAACTGCAGCTTCGCCGCGTCGCCGCCGCCGGCCCACTGGTACGCGACCGGAAACAGCTGCAGCCCGATCACGGTGACGATGCAGCCCGTCACGACCGGCGGGAACAGGCGGCGCAGCCGGCCGATCAAGGGCGCGGCGAAGGTCGTGATGATGCCCGCGCCGATCACCGCGCCGCACACGCCGGCGAACCCCACGCCCGGCGTCAGCCCGATCGCGATCACCGGGCCGACGCTGCTGAACGCGACGCCCTGCAGGATCGGCAGGCGCACGCCGAGCTTCCAGATGCCAACCGTCTGCAGGATCGTCGAGATGCCGGAACAGAACAGCGCGGTGCTGATCAGCACGGTCGTGTCGGCGGGCGACATCTTCAGCGCCGATGCGACGATCAGCGGCACCGCGATCGCGCCGATATAGGCGACTAGCATGTGCTGCAGGCCGAGCGTCAGCATCTGGCGGCGCGGCAGGACCCGATCGACGGGATGTGAAGCAGAGTTCATGGGCGTGTCTCCTGAGGTTCGTTATCGGGCGGGCGCGTGGCGCGCCCGCCTGGCGTGCCCGTCAGGCCGCGACCGGCGCGGCGAGGCAGGCATGGAAACGGTCGGTCAGCGCGGCGCGATCGAGATCGCGGCCGATGAAAACGATGCGCGATGAGCGCGGTTCGCACCCCCACGCCTGCGCGGCGCGCAGTTCGATCACGCCGTGCACGCCCTGCAGCACGTAGCGCTGCGCGCGGCCCTGCACGGCGAGAATGCCCTTCATCCGGAACAGCTTCGCGGTGTCGGCACGGCGCAGCTCGCCGAGCCATGCTTCGAGCGCGTCGAGATCGACGTCCGAGTCGACTTCGATGCCGACCGACGACACGCTCTCGTCGTGCTCGTGATGGTCGTGGTCCTCGTCGTGTGCGTGCGCGGCGTGACCGTCGTGCGCATGGTCGTCGTGGTCTTCGTGTTCGTCGTGGCCGTGCGTGTGCGCGTCCGCATGCAGCGTATCGGCGTGCAGCCCGTCGCTCTCGACGAGGATCTGCGCGAATTCGTTCGCGCCGATCCCGAGGATACGGTCGAGATCGACCTGCGCGTAGCTCGACGTGACGATCTCGGCCGTCGTGTTCAGCTCGCGCAGCCGTGCGGTCAGCGCACCGACGTCCGGCGTGTCGACGAGATCGACCTTGTTGATCACGATCCGGTCCGCGCAGACGATCTGGTCGACGGCCTGGTTGTCGCGGCCGTCGAGCACGAGATCGTCGAGGTGCGCGCGGATATGTTTCGCATCGACCATCGTGACGACCGCGTCGAGTGCAACTTCCTTCGCGATCGGATCGTCGAGGAAGAAGGTCTGCGCGACCGGATAAGGATCGGCGAGCCCGCTCGTCTCGACGATGATGTGATCGAGCCGGTCGGGGCGCGCGACCAGCATCCGCACGATCCGCACGAGATCCTCGCGCACCGCGCCGACGCAGCACACGCAGCCGTTCGTCATCTCGTAGATCTCCTCGGTCGATTCGAGCACGAGCCCGCCGTCGATGCCGATCTCGCCGAACTCGTTCTCGATCACTGCGATCTTGCGGCCGTGCTTCTCGCGCAGGATGTAGTTCAGCAGCGTGGTCTTGCCCGCGCCGAGAAAGCCCGTGAGCACGGTAACCGGAATCTTCTCGACGTCGCTGTGGGTGGTGTGGATGTGGGTCATGATGCGTCTCCGTTGAGTCGGTTGGGCTGAGATTCGCTTTCTTTCCAGCGATGGACGGTGCGTGAATCGAGATCGAACAGGTCGAGCACGCGGCCGAGCGTGTGGTCGATCATCTGGTCGAGCGAGGCGGGGCGCGCATAGAACGCCGGCACGGGCGGCGCGACGATCGCGCCCATCTCCGTGACGGTGGCCATGTTGCGCAGGTGCGTGAGCGTGTACGGCGTCTCGCGGGCGAGCAGCACGAGCCGGCGGCGCTCCTTCAGCACGACGTCGGCCGCGCGCGAGATCAGGCCGGATGACAGGCCGCTGGCGATCTCGGCAAGCGTCTTCATCGAGCAAGGCGCGACGATCATCCCGAGCGTGCGGAACGAGCCGCTCGAAATCGAAGCGGCGATGTCGTCGCTCCGGTACAGCACGCTTGCGCGTGCGGCGATGTCCGATAGCTTGAAATCGGTCTCGTGCGCCATCGTCAGCGCGGCCGCACGCGACACGATCACGTGCGTCTCGATGTCGAGCTCGCGCAGCAGCGCGAGCAGCCGCATCCCGTACACGAAGCCGGATGCGCCGCTGATGCCGACCACGAGCCGCCGCGTGCTCATCGCGAAGCTCCGCCGAGTTGCGCGATGACGTGTGCGACACGCTGCATCGCGGCGTCGCCGACCCGCGCGCGCACGCCGTCGAAGCGCGAGCCGCGCGTCGCATCGATGCCCATCCGCGACGTCGTGCCGTCGGCCGACGACGACGGATCGAGCGGGCTGCCGGGCAGGCCGTCGACGACGAACAGGTCGCGGTGCGGCTGGAAGTGCGTCGCGATCGCCCACAGCACCTGCGCGTCGTCGGTGATGTCGACGTCGGCGTCGACCGCGACGACGTTCTTCAGGTACGGATCCCAGCCGAGCAGCGCGAGCATGATCTGGCGCGCCTCGCCGTCGCGCGACTGCTTCAGCGCGACGTAGCAGTGGAAGTGCGTGCCGGAGTTCGGGTAGTGAATGGCGGTGACCGAAGGAAAGCGCGCCTTCAGCTTCTCGCTCATCTCGGCTTCGCGCGGCAGCCGAGCGAGCGTCAGGTGTTCCGCGTACGGGCCGCCGACCACGTCGACGAGCCACGCGTCGTTGCGCCGCATCATCGCGTCGATGCGCAGCACGTTGTTGGTCGAGCGGTCCGACGAGTAGCCGGTGAATTCGCCGAACGGGCCTTCTTCGGCATGGGCGTCGGGATCGATCGTGCCTTCGAGCACGAACTCGGCGGCGGCGGGCACGCCGATGCCGTGACGCGGTGTGCGCACGAGCTGCAGCGGCGCGCCGAACAACCCGCCGGCGATTGCACGCTCGTCCGCACCGAACGGCACGCGCGCGGCGGCCGCGAGCATGAACAGCGGATGCGCGCCGATCACCATCGCGACTTTCAGCGTGTCGCCGCGCGTCTTCGCGGTCTGCAGCATTCGCCACAGATGGCCGCGCGAATGCAGGCTCGTCGCCAGCGCATTGCGCGCATGCGGCATCGAGCGGTGGTAACTGAGATTCGCGACGCCCGTCACCGGATCTTCGGCGACGATCACCGCGTTGGTCACATACGGCCCGCGGTCGGTCTCGAAGTGGCGGATCATCGGCAGTTGCGCAAGATCCACCGCGTCGCCTTCGGTCACCTGATCGAGCACGGGGCCATGTGGCACGACGACCGGCGCGACCGGCGCGTTCGCGCGTTGTTGCCATGCGTCGAACAGCCCGTTCGCGTCGACACCGAACAACCGGCCGATGCGCGTGCGGGAAGCAAATACATTGGTGACGAGCGGCGTCGAAAGCCCGTCGACGCGTTCGCAGACGAGCATGTCGTGCCGGCCGCGCGCGGCGAGCGACGCGACGACGGCCGTGACGTCCTGGTCGGCGGACAGCGGCTGCGCGATCGTCAGCACATCGTCCGGAAAGCGATCGCGATACGCGTTCGCGAAGTGGTGGAAATCCTGCTGCTCGGCGAAAAGGCTGGACGCCATGATGCACTCCGTCGGATGCGGAAGAGGAAGAGCCGGATCGCGCGCATCACTGCGGCGGCACGCGATCCGGCAAGCGGCGCGTTACACGTAGGTCGCCGTCAGGCGCTTGTGCGCTTCGTCGAGATCTTTCGGCGGCTTGGTCGGCTCGATGCCGACGAGGCGGGCGATGTTGTTGCCCATGTAATCCTCGAGGCCGTCCTCGTCGAGATCCATCCCCTGCGGCGCGGGCCCGCACAGCATCTCCAGCTCGCGCAGCCACATTCCGGGCTCGTTCGGCGGCGAATCGGTGCCGAACACGATCTTGTTGCGCGGCAGCTCGCGTGCGAATTCGACGATCCGAGACTGGTAGCACCAGCCCGATTCGCAGTACACGTTCGGCGTGTCCATCGCCATCCAGAATGCTTCGAACGAGTAGTTGCCGCCCGTCTGGATGCCGAAGTGGCCGATGATGAAGTTCACCATCGGAAACTCGCGGATGATCGGGTAGAACTGCGTCGGGATCGTGTACGGCCCGTCGCCGGTGTGAATCAGCACGACGGTGTTGTACTTCGCGCAGACCTTCATCGCGGGGCGCAGCCAGTCGAGCGCGCGATCGGGCCGATAGCCGTGCATGTTCGCGTGCAGCTTCACCATCTTGAAGCCGTACTCCTTGATGTGGAATTCGAGCTCCGCCGCGCCGTTTTCCGGGCCCCAGCGCGGGTTGTACGTGAAGTTGCCGATGAAGCGGTCCGGGTACTTCTGCGTGAGTTCGGCGATGTACGCCATGTAGTCGCGGATGCCGTCGCGGCCGCGGCGGTTGCCATCGCGATAGCCGGTGTTGCCGGGCGGCGGCTGGATGAAGCCCATGTCGATGCGGCGCGGCTTGCCGTTGATGATGTACGGGCCGTCCATCATCTTCAGCAGGCGTTCGCCGGTAAACGGTTCGCCGGTGTGGCGCCACGCCTCGTCGACGAGGTTGGTCGGGTGCAGGTGCGTATCGATGATCATGCAATGCTCCGGAATCGGGAGAGAGGGGCGCGCGTCACGCGGCGAGCAACGCTTTCGCTTCGTCGACGGTGCGCGGCGCGGGCGTCGGTTCGAGACCGATCATCCGGGCCGTGTTGTTGCCGAGGTAATCCTCGAGCGTGTCCTCGTCGAGATTCATCCCTTGCGGCGGATCGAAGCAGAGCACTTCGAGCAGGCGCAGCCACATGCCCGGTTCGTTCGGCGGCGTGTCGGAGCCGAACAGGATCTTGTGCTTCGGCAGCACCTTCGCGAACTCGACGATGCGCGACTGCAGGCACCAGCCCGATTCGCAGTACACGTTCGGCAGATCCATCGCGAGCTGGAACGGCTCGAAGCAGTAGACGCCGCCCGTCTGCACACCGAAGTGCGCCATGATGAAATTGACGGTCGGGAATTCCTTGATCATCGGCACCCACTCGGTCGGGATGCTGTACGGGCCGTCGCCGGTGTGCAGCTTCACGAGCACGCCGAGTTCCGCGCATTTCTTCAGCGCGGGGCGCAGCCAGTCGAGCGCGCGATCGGGGCGGTACGCGTGCATGTTGGCCTGGAACTGCACCATCTTGAAGCCGAGCTTGCGCACGTAATGATCGATCGCATTGACGCCGTTCTCCACGCCGCAGCGCGGGTTGTAGACGAAGCAGCCGATGAAGCGGTCGGGGTGCCTGCGCACCATTTCGACCGTGTACGCCATGTAGGCGTCGATCGATTCGGTGCCCGACTTCTCGCCGTCGGTATAGGTATAGATGGTGTTGCCTTGCGGCGGCTGGATGAACGCCTTGTCGACGCGGCGCGGCTTGCCGTTGATGAGGAACGGGCCGTTCATCGTCTCGATCAGGCGCTCGCCGGTGAACGGCGGGCCGTCGTGACGCCACGCGAGGTCGACGAGATTCGTCGGGTAACAGCTGGTGTCGATGATCATCTACTCGATCTCCTTGAGAGGAACCGGAAAAGCCGGTTGCCGGATCGCGGGCAGGCACGTCGATGAACCGACCCGGTCGGTCGGATTCATGCGGCCCTTTGCAAGGCGCATTTTTTTTTCGCGCCTTCCCCTCGCCGGCATCGAGTGACACACTGCGACGTGCACTGCTGCTTGGGACCGAGTGTCACAAGCCGAATGCGCTCTGTACAATATTTTTTACTGACGTTCTTGATACGTTTGCGATATGGACATGCGTGTGTTGCGTTACTTCGCGGTACTGGCCGACGAACTGCATTTCGGGCGCGCGGCCGCGCGGCTCCATATCTCGCAGCCGCCGCTGAGCCAGCAGATCCGGCTGCTCGAGGAGCAGCTCGGCACCGCGTTGTTCGTGCGCTCGCAGCATCGCGTCGAATTGACCGAGGCAGGGAAAACACTGAAGGAGCAGGTGCCGCTGATCGTCGCGCAGTTCGATCGCGCGATCGATCTCACGCGTTGCGCGGGGCGCGGCGAAGTGGGGCGACTGGCGGTCGGCATCATCAGCTCGGCGATGGTCGCGCCGATCCCGCACGCGTTGCGCGTGTTCGCCGAACGCCATCCGCACGTGCACTGGTCGCTGCACGAGATGACGCCGGCCGCGCAGATCGACGCGCTGAAGGAGAAGCGGCTCGACGTGTGCTTTTTCCGGCTGTTCCAGGACGATCCGTCGATCCGCAGCGAGATCGTTGTACGCGAAACGGCCGTGGCCGTGCTGCCGCCCGGCCATCCGCTTGCATCGCGCGATTCGATCGCGCTCGGCGAACTGGCCGGCGACCAGTTCGTGTCATTCGGCCTGCGGCATTCGCAACTGGCGCGCTTCCTGCAGCAGAGTTGCGTCGACGCGCGTTTCACGCCGCAGATCGCGCACGAGGTCGTCGAAGTGCATACGCTGCTGTCGCTGGTGCGTGAAGGGCTGGGCGTCGCGCTGCTGCCGGCGTCGTCACGGCAGATTTCGACGGGCGGTGTCGCGTTCGTGCCGCTGTTGCCGCCGGCGCTGGAAGTGTCGCTGCAGGCACGTTACCGCGCGGACGATACGTCGGCCGTGCTCGGGGCGTTTCTTGAGACCGTGCGCGAGGTCGCGGCGGAATTCACGGCGTAGCCGCGCGGGTCAGGGCGCGAGCGATTGCGCGACCAGCGCGCCGATCGCGTCGATCAGCGGCTTCACGCGTGCATGCCGTTCGCGCGGCCAGATCGCATGGAGGTTGTAGTGCGTCGGAATCGCAATCGTGCAGAGTTCGACGAGCCGGCCGTCGCGGCGCGCGTCGGCGGCGAGCAGCCCACGCACCAGCCCCGCGCCGAGCCCTGACGCGAGCGTCGCGACGAGCCCCGCCGCGTTGTCGAACACCGCGATCGTCTCGGGTTCGACCGGTTCGAGCCCGGCCGCTTCGAGCCACGGAATCCACGAGCGCTTCGTATAGCCGAGCAGTGGCAGTGCCAGCACCTGTTCGGGCGTGAGCGGTGCGGCGAGCCCGTAGCGTTCGAGCAAGGCGGGCGCGGCCATTGCGGTCAGCCGGTCGGGGCAGACCAGCGCGCTGTCCACGCCTTCCCATTCCCCGTAGCCATAACGCAGCGCAACGTCGACGCGATCGAATGCATCGCGGTCGAGACGCGGCGCGGACAGCACCGTCAGCGTCGTGCCGTCGAGCGTGCGCATCAGTTCGGGCAGCCGCGCGGGCAACCAGCCCTGCATCAGTTCCGGATCGACGTCGAGCCGGATCGACGGCCCGGTCGTGCGCCCCTTCACCGACGACAGCGCGCGATCGATCTGTTCGAGACCGTCCGACAACTGGTTCGCGAACAGCGTGCCCGCGTCGGTGAGGATCACGCGGCCGCCGGCGCGGGCAAACAGCGGCTGGCCGATGAATTCCTCGAGCGAGCGGATCTGCTGGCTGATCGCGCTGTGCGTGAGCGCCAGCTGGCGCCCCGCGCTGGAAAAACTGCCGACCCGCGCGGCCTGCAGAAACGCCTGCATCGACTGGATCGAAGGGTATCGCTTGAGCATCTGTTAGTCCGACTGACAGGGATTCGACGAAATGATCGCTGGCACACCCGTGCATCGCGTTTCGATAATGCTCCGAAACCGCGCATTGGACGCGGGCCGCCCCATGAATGTGAATCAGGAGACCGCACATGATCGACATCGTCGTGAACGATACACGCCATTCGCTCGAGAATGTACCGGAGGATATGCCGTTGCTGTGGGTGCTGCGCGACCGGCTCAAGCTCACCGGCACCAAGTTCGGCTGTGGCAAGGGCCTGTGCGGCGCATGCACCGTGCATCTCGAGGGGCAGGCCGTGCGCGCGTGCCTGATCCCGGCCGTCGCCGCGAACGGGCGGCGCGTGACGACGATCGAGGGACTGTCGCCGGACGGGCGACATCCGCTGCAGCTCGCGTGGGTGGCCGAGGACGTGCCGCAATGCGGCTATTGCCAGCCGGGGCAACTGATGCAGGCCGCCGCGCTGCTGAAGGGCGGGCGACCGGTGGACGACGAAGCGATCGTGTCGGCGATGTCGGGCAACATCTGCCGCTGCGGCACCTATGCGCGCATTCATCGCGCGATCAAGCGCGCGGCTTCAGGCGATCCGGCGTTGAAGGCCGCCGCCGAACCCGCGAAGGAGGCGTGACATGCGCAACGATCGTGCACCGGATACGCAGCACACCGACGACACGCCGCGCCGGCGTTTTCTCAAACAAGGTTCCGCATTGATCGCCGCCGGTATCGCGATCGGCTTCCGGATGCCCGATGCGATGGCCGCGGGCAAGAACGTGAGCGGCGATCCGCATCCGTCCGCAGGTGAATTCGAACCGAACGCATGGGTGCGCGTGCTGCCCGACGACACGATCAAGCTCGTCGTGCACAAGCACGATTCGGGCACCGGCACGCGCACCGCACTCTCGGCGGTCGTGGCCGAGGAGCTTGATGTCGATCCGTTTCGTGTCGATGTGATCACGCCGGAAGATCCGTTCTTCGCGGACTACATTCACCCGCTGTGGAAAGTGTTCTCGACTGGCGGCAGCACGAGCGTCGCGATGGAGTACGACCGGCTGCGGCGTGCGGGCGCGACCGCGCGTGCGATGCTCGTCGAAGCGGCCGCGCAGCAATGGAGCGTGCCCGTATCGGCATGTACGACGGCAGACGGCGCCGTGCTGCACGCGACGAGCGGGCGCCGCGCGACATACGGCTCGCTCGCGCAGGCCGCCGCGCAGTTGCCTGCGCCAAAGGACGTCGTGCTGAAGGATCCCGCGCAGTTCCGCTACATCGGCAAGCTGCGCAAGAAGCGCGGCGCCGCGCAGAAGGCCGACGGGTCGTTTCCATACAGCATCGATGTGTCGCTGCCGGGGATGCTGGTCGCGGTCGTCACGCGCGCCCCGATGATCGACGGCCGGGTGCGCAGCGTCGATGCGAAGGCCGCACTCGCGATTCCCGGCGTGCGCGAGGTGTTGCAGATTCCGCCGCGCCCCGACGTGCTCGGCGGCAACCAGGCCGGCGTCGCGGTGCTCGCGGACGACTACTGGTCCGCGCATCGCGGGCAGGCCGCGCTGACGATCGAATGGGAGGACAGCCTGTTCGCGACATTCGACAGCAGTACGCTTGCCGCGCGTCAGGCCGCATGGGTCGACGATCCGGCCGCGCGCGTCGTGCCGACCATTGCCGACGGCGATCCCGCGAAGGCGAAAGCGGCCGGCGCACGCACGATCGAGGCGTCGTATTCGATGCCGCACAAAGCCGCGAATCCGCTTGAGCCGATCAATATCACCGTGTGGGCACGCAACGGCGGCATCGAATACTGGGGCGGGCTGCAGGTGCCGTCCACCGCGATGGAGGCGGCCGACGTGATCGGCGGCATTCCCGCGCATCGCGTGACGCTGCACGAACTCGTGTCGGGCGGCAGCTTCGGCGCGCGCGAATCGAAGTACTGGCTGTTCGAGGCGACGTGGCTCGCGGTGAAGACAGGCAAACCCGTGAAGCTGATGAACAGCCGCGAGGACGAGATGCGTGCGCTGTTCTATCACGCGGCGAGCTACCACCGCGCGCGTGCGGTGCTCGATGCGCAGGGCAATCTCGCGTCGCTGTGGCTGCGCGGCGTGATGCCCGCGTCGCCGCAGCAGTGGGAGCCCGGTTATCTGGAGCGCACCGACCGGATGGATTTCAGCACGACCGAAGCGATGACCCAATGGGAGTTCGCGTATTCGGCGCCGCATCGCGACATCGGCTGGATCCGGATGGAGACAGGTGTGCCGACCGGCTGGTTTCGCGCGGTGAGCTACATCCCGAACGTGTTCGCCGTCGAATCGGTGATGGACGAAGCCGCGCATGCAGCGAAGCGCGACCCGATCGAGTTCCGGCTCGCGCACATGCGCGACCGGCCGCGCCATGCGGCCGTGCTGCGCGAAGCCGCGCAGCGTGCGGGCTGGGGACAGCCGCTGCCGGAGGGCGTCGCGCTCGGCGTGGCGACGAACCAGGCGTACGACAGCTATGTCGCGGTGGTCGCGCGAGTCGTGCGCAAGGACGGCGCGGTGAAGGTGGAGAAGCTCACGTGCGTGGCCGATTGCGGGATCGCGGTGTCGCCGGCCGGTGTCGACGAGCAACTGTACGGCGGGCTGATGTGGGGGCTCGGCCACGCAACGTCCGATCGCATCGATTTCAGGCATGGCCGCGTGCAGCAGTCGAACTTCGATACGTATCGGGTGATGCGGATGAGCGACATGCCCGCAACCGACATTCATATCGTGCAGGGCGATCCGGCGAAGCCGGGCGGCGTCGGCGAACTGTCGAGCCCGGCGGTGACGCCCGCGATTGCGAACGCGGTGTTCAGGCTGACGGGCAAGCGGTTGCGGGAGACGCCGTTCGATTTGTCGGCGATCGCGTAGCACGCGAGAACGTATGAAGTTTGCCGCGCACGGGCATCCAATCCGCTGATCAATTTGCCGGCGTCGACACCGGATCGACGCCGGCGACACGCGTGCCCGCATCGTCGTGAATCAACACCGATTCCGCATACTTTCCGACGTTTTATCGGGTGTTTCCCACTGCTTGGTCATCCGAATTTTTACCTAAGATGAAGAAATCGTGCGCGTAGTTCGGTGCCTGTACGCGCATGGAGGGAGGCGGGAGGCAGCGCCAGAGCGACGCCAGCGGATGTTGCCATCATGGATGCGAAAGTGTGCGCGTCGACTGTCAGTCTCGCGACTGCAGCGACGCCAGCGGACGCGGCGGCCATCGCCGCGCGCACGGTGTGCGGCCGTCTTGGCCGAACCGCTTCGCTGCGCCACGCGTTGTTCGCAATCGTTTGCGCTCTGGGTGCGGCTCCCGCGGTGCTCGCCGGTGCGCCCGCCAATCCCGACGATCCGGTCGACACCGTCCAGATCGCAGCCGCCGCGAGCCCCGCGAATCCTTCCGTTTCGTCACACGACACGACCGTGCGCCAGGTCGTGCTCGGCATCATCAGCTTCACGCGCTGGCCGACCACGCCCGTTCGCCTGCATCTGTGCGTCACGGGCCGGCCCGACTATGCGCGCGGCCTGACCGACACGCTGGAGGCCGGCTCGACACTGGTCGACGTGCAGCGCGTGAGCCCCGACGATCCCGCGCTCGGCATGGCGTGCGACGCCGTCTACCTCGGCGCGCTGAGCAACGATGAACGCGCGCGAGTGAGAGCCGTGGTGGCCGGTCATCCGGTGCTGACGATTTCGGAACACGATCCGTCCTGCACTGCCGGCGGCATGTTCTGCCTGAATGTCGACGGCGATCGCGTGTCGTTCGACATCAATCTCGATGCCGTCGCGCGCAGCGGCGTGCGCGTGCACCCGAACGTGCTCAACCTCGCCCGACGGCCGGTGACGCCATGACACGGTCCGTGCTCCCCGTTTCCACCTCGCGCATGTCGCGCCCGACGCTGCAAAGCGTGTTGCGTCGCGCGCACCTGCGCCTTGCGTTCGTCGCGGTGGCGATGGCGGCCGTGTCGTTGATCGTCGTCGCCGTGATCGCGTTGCGTGCGTATGCGGGCAACAACCTGAACCTGCTGGCGCGCTCGCTCGGTTATACGGTCGAGGCGGCGCTCGTGTTCGGCGACCGCGTCGCGGCGAACGAGGCGATCGGTTTGATCGCCGGCGACGAGGATGTTGCTCAGGTGATCGTCACGGACAGCAAGGGGCAACCGTTCGCGACGTGGCAGCTGCCTGCCGGAAACGGGATCGCGCGGCTCGAACGCGCCGTCGCCGACGTGGCGCTGCCCGGGCCCGTGACCGTCCCGGTGACGCACGACGGCATCGTCGTCGGACACGTCGTCGTGCGGGGGCGCGGGCATCAGTTCTTCGGCTTCCTGCTGGGTGGCGTCGGCGGCATCCTCGGCTGCCTGGCCGTCAGCGTGCTCGGCGCGTATGTGAGCTCCAAGCGTCTGCTGCGCAACATCGTTTCGCCGCTGCGCGCGCTGGCGGGCGTGGCGCACGCGGTGCGGCGCGAGCGTGCGTTCGCGCGGCGCGTCGAGCCGGTGGCGATCGCCGAACTGAACCAGCTCGGCGACGACTTCAATGCATTGCTCGACGAATTCGAAGACTGGCAGAACACGTTGCGCGACGAGAACGCGTCGCTCGAACACAAGGCGACACACGATGCGCTCACGGGATTGCCCAACCGTGTGCAGTTCGAGTCGCGTCTGGCGCTTGCGCTTTGCGACGCCACCCTGACGGGGCAGCGGGTCGGTGTCCTGTATCTCGACTGCGACCGCTTCAAGGAGATCAACGATTGTCTCGGCCACGACGCCGGCGACGCGGTGCTGATCGGCATCGCGTCGCGGCTGCGCACGCAGGTGCGCGAGGCCGATCTCGTCGCGCGCCTGGGCGGCGACGAATTTGCGGTGATGCTGGCGGCGGTGCCTGAGGCGGGCAGCGTGTGCCGGATCGCCGACGAGATTTTGTCCGGCATGGCGCCGTCGATCGAGCTGTCCGACGGCCGCGTGGTGGCCACCATGATGAGTGCCGGCGTTGCGCTGTATCCCGATCACGCATCGGACGCGAGCGGTTTGCTGCGCGCGGCGGATGCCGCGATGTACCGCGCCAAGCGCGCGCGGCCGGGCTCGTGGCAATTGGCGGAGAGCGCGTTCCGGTCGGCTTGAGGTTTAACGTCTCGTGCTGCGGGCGAGGCTGCAGCAGCGATCAACAAGAAGTACGCCCAACAAGGGCGCACTCGAAGGGGATGCGAAATGAACCACTCGTTTCCTGTGAGCATGGGGCGGCTATGCGTGGGAAGCGCATTGCTGCTGTGCATGCTGCTGGGGGGCTGCAAGACGCCACCGCCGCTTCATCGCGGGCTGACGCAGACGCAGGTCACGGCGCTGAAGTCGGCCGGGTTCCAGGAGACTGGACAGGGATTCGAGTTCGGGTCGACCGGGCCGATTCTGTTTGATTTCGACCGGTACAACCTCAAGCCGGATGTGCGGCGGATCGTCGAACGGATCGGGCGGACGTTGAGGTCGGCGGGGATCAATGGCGTGCGGGTTTATGGGTACTCGGATGACGACGGGAAGGACAAGTACGATCTCGAGTTGTCGAGGCGGCGGGCGGAGGTGGTGGCGATCGAGCTTGTCGATGTCGGAATGGACGCGAAGCAGATCGCGATTGTCGGGAGAGGGAAACTCGATCCGGTAGGGGATAACAAGACGCCGGCGGGGCGGGCGCAGAATCGGCGGGCGGCGATCGTGGTTTCGCCGAGGTAAGGGAAGCCACGAGTCGCATCCCGTATACAAAGGAATAAAAGTCGTCAGCGACAAACGATCACGCTGTCTAGCGCGAATATGAAGATGTGGCCAGTTAGAAGCTGCGCGGATGGGATGAAAGAATCGTAGCCTTGGTTTGGTCCGAAAGTGATATATTAATGAGAGGCCATGAATGATTAAATTAAAAGCGACTGAAAAATGATACTGCTTCCTGCGTTGTTCGAGAACATAATTCAAAAATCACCAGAGCTCAGTACCTCCGTTCGAAAATGCCTCGATTTATTTGAGCCGTGGATTGAGCAAAGTGGGATGCCTTTTTTCCCAGGATTTACAGACCATAGTCCGCGTCATATCAAGGACGTTCTTGAAACTGCGGCATCTTTGATTTCCGATGCGAGTCGAGATCTTCTGAGCGCAGAAGACGTCGCAGTTCTATGCATGTCGATATTGCTTCACGACTGTGGCATGCATCTTACACAAGATGGGTTTCGCGCATTAATTGCAAATGACGGGCCGGCTATGATAGTTGGTTTAGGAGATCGCCCGTGGCGTCAGATTTGGAACGATTTTCTAGGGGAGGCAAATCGATTTGGTCAGGATAAGTTGATGGCCATTTTTGGTGATACAGAGCCCCTGAGGATTGAACAGTTGAATTTGGATAATTTGTCTGAGCGAGATTGCTTGTTAATCGGGGAGTTTGTTCGACGCCATCATGCCAGACTTGCCCATGAAATTGCTCTGCACGGAGTTCCATGTCGCGGCGGCTCTCCACTCGAACTAGTAGGTCTTGATGAGGAAATTCGAGATTTGGCTGGGCTCGTGGCAAGAAGTCATGGTATGTCTATTCGATCAACATTTCAATACATCGAAGATCGATATGGATTGGTGCACGAGCATAGAAAAATAAAGACGCCATTTTTGATGGCTGTATTAAGAATTGCGGATTATGTGCAAGTTCAAAGTGAGCGTGCTTTAAAGAGTCTTCTAAGTGTGAAGGAGCTTAGAAGTCCGGTTTCGCGTCAAGAATGGCGAAATCACTTTGCAGTCCGCGAGGTGTCTACAGTGCACGATGATCCAGAGGCGCTATACGTGCGCGCTACCCCCGTGGACGTTCGAACATATTTAAAGCTTGAGGCGCTATTTAAAGATATTCAGCGGGAATTGGATCAAAGCTGGGCAACTATCGGGGAAGTGTATGGGCGACGTGGTAGTCTGGCTGTGTTGGGGCTAACTTGGCGACGTATTAGATCGAATCTGGACAAAAAGGATTCTTTTGCGCGTACGGTGCCGTATGTCCCGATTAAAGCTGGATTTGATACGTCTGGCCCAGATTTGCTTAAGTTGTTGGTTGGCCCGCTGTATGATTATACGTATAAGGTTGGAATTCGTGAGTTGGTTCAAAATTCTGTTGATGCATGCCGGGAATTGATAGACCTTTCTGAACGAAAGGGGGGGGAGGTCGGGAGTGACGAATACGACGTCGTCGTAGAGATTCAGGAGTCAGACGATAGAACTGGATGGATTACGGTGCGTGACAGGGGCGTTGGCATGACGCTAGATACGGTTACGCGTTACTTTCTGATCGCTGGCGCATCATTCCGCAACAGTGATGTGTGGAAGCGTCAGCATGTCGACGAACAAGGGCGAAGTCGCGTACTCCGCGGCGGTCGATTCGGAGTGGGTGCACTCGCGGCATTTCTTCTTGGTGATGAGATTCGAGTTCGCACGCGTCATGTTGAAAGAGCCGAAACGGATGGCCTTGAGTTTGCTGCTCGTATGGATGAACCAATAGTAGAGCTTCGACGATGCGCCGCACCTGCCGGAACAACAATCTCAGTGTGGATATCAGACTCGCAAGTGTTCGATAAGCTGCGACCCACTGTGCGGTCGAAAGCTGTAGTGGAAAGCACTGGTGAGAAGGAGCCGATTCAGCTTGAACACTGGCCGGAAGTGGACTGGTTCGTGCAGTCGCATCCACGCGTAAAATATGTTTGGAATGGTTTTGATATTCCGAAGCGGAGATCGGATCGGGGGGCAGTTCGAATTCAGGCGGAGTTTAGGCCATCTATGGATAATGTAGTGCCGTCGCCTGGAGGGCCGATGGGTGACTGGTGCGCGCTCAATGATCCATCCCCTTATGCCGCAATATTTTGGTGTTACCGTGCAGATCGAAGCGATGGTGCGGACATGCATATCGGTGAGCATATAAAACGATCGGAAGTTACCGTTAACGGGATTCGCGTTCAGGAGATTTATAAATATAATTATCAGAATGGATTTATCAAATTTTCTGTGAAGCAGGCAGAATTGGAGCCACGGTTTAATTTAACTCGACCTTCAATTGCTGTGTACGATCCTTCTGGAGTATGTCCAATAAATTTGCAGCGTAGTGCGGTGGCATTTGATCGAATGGGTATCGATGATCTTCTGGCTGCAGATATTATCGAAAAGCATATGATGGCGCTTGCCAAGGCATCTCGGAGTTGTGTTTCGATTCGTGATTTTTATGATCTATGCAGAAAACTTGCTGGACAAGAAACGGTATCGTATGGGGGGTTGATTTCTCCAATTTTTGCGACGTCGAATGGAGTTGCTCTTAATGCGGCTCATGGGTTGAGTGAGATTAAAATTAAAACTTTATTTTTTGTTAGTCCGAATGGGGGTGTTGAGAATTCGTTGATGAAGGATGCTTTGGGTGGTGGTGAGGCTCTTCTTATTCGGCAGGGGGGCGGTGGGATTGCGAATGATTTGTCATGGTTTCGTGGCCTGTTTGCATTTGATTTAAATAACATTGGATATTCGTCTTCGGCTGGATTTCCCGTTGTCAGTCGTTGTGCTGCGATTTCGCTGATGCCGAATGAAAAATGGCGTGCGGCGACGGGGAAAGGCAAAGTGAATCGCCAGATTCTTGATGCTGTGCAGCATAGAAGTCACGGTGAGGATTATACGGCTGTCATTGTTGGGGATATTGGCGCTGCGGAAAAATTGGTGCCTCGTCTCGATGCCCTTCTACGCTTATTCGGCAGTGGAGCGGAGGTCGCAGCGTGGGCAGTTGTTGAAGGGATCGAACTCCCCGAGCAAAAACCAACTTTGTATACCGCTTGGGAGTCCGCTGTGGGTGGTCCCCTGTGTGATGCTTTTGCATGAGCGAATTTTGAGCTTGCAGGCGATTTCAGTTTTCTGATCGCCAGCTTCTCGACATGAAGGGTGGTGGAGTGCGGTTGATCAACGATTCGTATCTTGTTCCGCGCCGTAAGGCGCGGATCGAGATTGAGCTGGGAAAACTGATCATCACGCAGCTATAAGCAATGCCGCGTGATGAGGGTTTGCTGCGTGTCGAGTAGGGCGGCCCCAACTACAGCTACCCCACACCTCATCTCACCAATCGATATTGCAAGACGACCGCGATGTCCCAGCGCCGCCGGTCGCCGTGCACGTCGTCCCCGAGCCGTTGTCGTAGAACGTCCGCGTCTCCGGCTGAGGGACCGAAGGATCGAACGGATTCGGCGCCCCATGCGGGCCACGCGGCGCGTCGTACGGCCGCTGCGGCGCATACGAACCACCACTACCAGCCGGCCGCGAGCCGTTGGCGCGCAGATATTCATTCCAGTTCTGCTCGCGCTGCTCATACCCAGGCACGGCGCGACCCAGACTATCGCTCCCACCCGCGCCAAGTGCGACGCGATTCGGTGGCAATACAAAATCGGGTTCATGTTCAGAGGAAGGCGGCGACGCCACCAGCGCATCGCTTGTCGCACGCAGCGGCCGCTTGTCCGGCGTATCGAACGGACTGCGCTCAACCGGCGCAGCGTACTGCACGCGGCGACGACTCATACGCGCCGCATGCCCGTCATCCCGAGCAGCAGCACGCCGCTCCGAGCGGAACACATTGGCACCGGCCGACCGATCGGTCAGCGTATCGCGACCTGAAGCATCGACCGTGGAAACAGAAAGCGCGCACGCAAGCGCGGCGGCGGAAGACAAGCGGATGGGGTGATTCATAGGCGATCCGAAGCAGGTGATGTGCATTGAACAAAACGGCAGATCACTGGCTGGCGGCTGGGCGACGGAGGAGCGTCGAAGCGGCCCTGAAGCGACTGCGAGGCGCGGCGGGCGCGACTTGCAGGAAGGCTGGCTGGATTGCAGAAGCGAGTTCGTATTATTTCATGAAAATATCAATCAGCTTTCAACGTGTTTAGGTCTGTTGGTAAACAGAAGGATTTACCGCCTGGCCGGAGCGCCCCGTGTTGGTGCCCGCCCACACAATCATCAGTCGATTGATTTTCAACGATCGGACCCTTGGTAGCCCGAAAGCGTGTGACTCGGAATTTTCAATCGCCGAACCCCAGACGCAGCAAGGAACTGCGTCCAATCGCGGCACCGAATCGCAACCCAATTGCACTCGAAGCAAACGTTCTCGGCCTCGCGAGGTTGCACCACGATCGCCACCCGGGCGTCACATAAACCTACGTGTTTTCCCTTGGTCGACCGGCATTTTTGACAGACGATTTAAAAACGCCCATATAATTTCGACTGCCTTGCCAATGGCTGTCGGACCATCCCTCCGAACACGCGATTTGGCAAGCGGGGCAGGCGAAACGCTTGCGCAATGCAAGACGCATCACGATGTCTTTCCGAACCAGACGTCCCCTTCGGGGACTGCAAGAGCCGGGCCCCGCTACGCAACATTCCGCTGGAGTTCCGTCTTCTATGTGTCTCGGGCGTGTCCCATGTCCTCGCCCCGGGTGCTGTTCGATTGCGCAAGTCATGCCGCCTTTGCCCGTATGACTAAACAACATCGAGGAGCTCCCAGATGACGCTGTCCCGTCTTACGTCCATTTCCGTCGCCGCCGTGCTGTTCGCCGCCGGCGCCGCCACCGCGCAAGCGGAAACCGTGAAGATCGCCATCGCTGGTCCGATGAGCGGCTCGGTCGCCCAGTACGGCGACATGGTGAAGGCCGGCGCGCTGACCGCGATCGAGCAGATCAATGCAGCCGGCGGTGCGGGCGGCAACAAGTTCGAAGTCGTGATGATGGACGACGCGTGCGAACCGAAGCAGGCCGTCGCCGTCGCCAACAAGATCGTCAGCCAGAAGATCAAGTACGTGATCGGTCACGTGTGCTCGGGTTCGACGATCCCGGCTTCCGACATCTACGAGAACGAAGGCATCGTGATGGTCACGCCGTCGGCCACCGCGCCGCAGCTGACCGAAGGCAAGAAGCGCCACTTCATCTTCCGCACGATCGGCCGTGACGACCAGCAAGGCCCGGCCGCCGCGCACTACATCATCAACAACGTGAAGCCGAAGAAGGTCGCCGTCCTGCACGACAAGCAGTCGTACGGCCAGGGCATCGCGTCGTCGGTGAAGAAGGACCTCGAAGCCGCGAAGATCCCGGTCGTGCTGTTCGAAGGCATCAACGCCGGCGATTCGGACTACTCGGCGATCATCACGAAGCTGAAGTCGCAAGGCGTCGATTTCGTCTACTTCGGCGGCTACCACCCGGAAATGGGCCTGCTGATGCGCCAGGCGCGCGAGCAGGGCGTGAAGGCCACGTTCATGGGGCCTGAAGGCGTGGGCAACAAGGACGTGACGGCGATCGCCGGCCCGGCTTCGGAAGGCATGCTCGTCACGCTGCCGGCCGACTTCTCGGCCGATCCGGCCAACGCGGCGCTCGTGAAGGCGTTCGCGGACAAGAAGCGCGACCCGAACGGCCCGTTCCAGATGCCGTCGTACGCAGCGGTGAAGATCATCGCCGACGCGATCGCGGGCGCGAAGACGACCGACCCGACGAAGGTCGCCGCGTACATGCACAAGACGACGTTCGACACGCCGATCGGCAAGGTCGCGTATGACGCCCAGGGCGACCTGAAGGCGTTCAAGTTCGTCGTCTACACGTGGCACAAGGACGCGACGAAGACCGCCGCCAAGTAATACGGAGTACCCGCCCGCGCGCCCGCCCTGTCCGAGACCCGGACGGGGCGGGCGCGTATTGGTCGCGCATCGGCCCATTGCGCGACCAACGGGCGGCCCGAGACGACACCGTGCGTTGCGCGCGGCCGAACGCCGTGATCCGGCGGCGGTACGCGACCCAGCGCCAACGGGAGCTTCCCGCACATGACTGACTTCTTTCCGCAATTCGCCCAGCAGCTGGTCAACGGCCTGACGCTGGGTGCGATCTATGCGCTGATCGCCATCGGCTATTCGATGGTCTACGGCATCATCGGCATGATCAACTTCGCCCACGGCGAGATCTACATGATCGGCGCGTACGTGGGCCTCGTGACCCTGACTGCAATCGGCATCTCCGCCGGCTATCCGCTGCCGCTCGTGCTCGGCGCCGCGCTGATCGTGTCGGTGATCGTCACCGGCCTGTACGGCTTCGCGGTCGAGCGCGTCGCGTATCGCCCGCTGCGCGGCGGCCCGCGCCTCGTGCCGCTGATCTCCGCGATCGGCATGTCGATCTTCCTGCAGAACTACGTGCAGATCGGCCAGGGCGCGCGCGACGTGTCCGTGCCCGTGCTGATCTCCGGCGCGTTCGACATCCATCTCGGCGGCGACTTCGACGTGACCGTCCCGTATTCGCGCCTGATGATCGTCTGCGTGACGCTCGTGCTGATGATCGCGCTCACGCTGTTCATCTCGCATTCGCGGATGGGCCGCGCGTGCCGCGCGTGCGCCGAGGACATGAAGATGGCGAACCTGCTCGGCATCGACACGAACCGCGTGATCTCGTTCACGTTCGTGCTCGGCGCGATGCTGGCGGCCGTCGGCGGCGTGCTGATCGGGCTGACGATCGGCAAGCTGAATCCGTATATCGGCTTCGTCGCGGGCATCAAGGCGTTTACCGCCGCGGTGCTCGGCGGGATCGGCAGCATCCCGGGCGCGATGCTCGGCGGCGTGCTGCTCGGCCTTGCCGAAACCTTCGCCGCAGGCTACATGCCGGCCGAGTACAAGGACGTCGTCGCGTTCGGCCTGCTTGTGCTGATCCTGCTCTTCCGCCCGACCGGCCTGCTCGGCAAGTCGGACATCGAAAAGGTCTGAGGGAGACGCAGATGAGTCAAGTCATTTCCGTTCGCCGCCCGGCCGCCGACGCTTCGATCGGCCAGGCGCTGAAAAATGCCGTGGCCGCCGCGTTCCTGACGGCGATCCTCACGATTCCGGTGCTCGGCCTGCAGTTGAAGCTCGACGGCTATCAGGTCGTGCTGACGCCGCACTGGCGGCCGGTGTGGATCGCGGTCGCGGCCGTGTTCCTGTTCCAGTTGTTCAAGCCGTGGCTCGTGCGCGCGAAAGCGGCCGTGAAGCTGCCGGCGGTGCCCGCGATGGGTGCGCAGCAGCAGCGCGTGATCATCTGGGTGATGCTCGCGATCGGGTTCGTGTGGCCGTTCTTCGGTTCGCGCGGCGCGGTGGACGTCGCGACGCTCGCGCTGATCTACGTGATCCTCGGCCTCGGGCTGAACATCGTGGTCGGTTTCGCGGGCCTGCTCGATCTCGGCTATGTCGGGTTCTACGCGGTCGGCGGCTATACGTACGCGATGCTGAACCAGTATTTCGGGCTGTCGTTCTGGGAATGCCTGCCGATCGCGGCGATCGCCGCGGCGACGTTCGGCTTCCTGCTCGGCTTCCCGGTGCTGCGCCTGCGCGGCGACTATCTCGCGATCGTCACGCTCGGCTTCGGCGAAATCATCCGCCTGCTCGCGAACAACCTGACGAGCCTCACCGGCGGCCCGGACGGCATCTCGAGCATTCCGAAGCCGACGGTGTTCGGCTTCGAGATGGCGCGCTCGGCGAGCGTCGAAGGCGCGAAGACCTTCCATGAACTGATCGGGCTGGAATACAGCGGCGAGCACATGGTGATCTTCCTGTACCTGATCGCGCTGGTGCTGGTCGGCTTCACGCTGTTCGTGACGAGCCGGCTGATCCGCATGCCGATGGGCCGCGCGTGGGAAGCGCTGCGCGACGACGAGATCGCATGCCGTTCGCTCGGCCTGAACCCGACGCGCATCAAGCTGTCGGCGTTCACGCTCGGCGCGGCGTTCGCCGGTATCGGCGGCGCGTTCTTCGCGGCGCGTCAGGGCCTCGTGAATCCTGAATCGTTCACTTTCATCGAATCGGCACTGATCCTCGCGATCGTCGTGCTCGGCGGGATGGGCTCGCAGCTCGGCGTGATTCTCGCGGCGATCCTGCTGACCGTGCTGCCGGAAGTCGCGCGCGGCTTCGCCGAGTACCGGATGCTGATCTTCGGTCTGGTGATGGTGTTGATGATGATGTGGCGTCCGCAGGGCCTGCTGCCCGCGAGCCGTCCCCACGTGGAGCTGCCGCAATGAGCGCGAATACGGAACTGTTGAAGGTCGCCGGGCTGCAGATGCGCTTCGGCGGGTTGCTCGCGGTGGACGGCATCGATTTCGACGTGCGCCGCGATGAAGTGTTCGCGATCATCGGGCCGAACGGCGCGGGCAAGACCACGGTGTTCAACTGCGTCGGCGGCTTCTACAAGCCGACCGGCGGCGCGGTCGAACTCGACGGTCACCAGATCGCCGGGCTGCCGAGCCACAAGATCGCGTTGAAGGGCCTCGTGCGGACGTTCCAGAACATCCGCCTGTTCAAGTCGCTGACGGTGGTCGAGAACCTGCTCGTCGCGCAGCATCGCAAGGTGAAGGCCGGGCTGCTGCACGGCTTGTTCGCGACGCCCGCGTATCGACACGCGGAGAAGGAGGCGCTCGAACGCGCGGCCGTGTGGCTCGACCGGATGGGACTGACGTCGGTCGCCAACCGCCAGGCCGGCACGCTGTCGTACGGGCACCAGCGGCGCCTGGAGATCGCGCGCTGCATGATCACCGAGCCGCGCCTGCTGATGCTCGACGAGCCGGCCGCCGGCCTCAACCCGCAGGAAAAGATCGAGTTGCAGCACCTGATCGACAAGCTGCGCCGCGAGTTCGGCGTATCGGTGCTGCTGATCGAACACGACATGAGCCTCGTGATGGGCGTGTCCGACCGCATCCTCGTGATGGAACACGGCCGGCCGATCGTGATCGGCACGCCGGAAGCGGTCCGCAACGACCCGCGCGTGATCAAGGCGTATCTGGGGGAAGAGTGATGCTGAAGCTGGAACAGGTCCATACGCACTACGGCGCGGTCGAGGCGCTCGCGGGCGTGTCGATCGAGGTGAACAAGGGCGAGATCGTCACGCTGATCGGCAGCAACGGCGCCGGCAAGACGACGCTGATGATGACCGTATGCGGCACGCCGCGCGCCTCGTCGGGCCGCGTGACGTTCGAGGGCAAGGACATCACCGCGATGTCGACGCACCAGATCATGCGACAGGGGATGGCGATCTCGCCGGAAGGGCGGCGCGTGTTCCCGAGCCTGACGGTGCTCGAGAACCTGAAGATGGGCGGCTTCTTCGCGAGCCGCCACGAGATCGACGACGGCATCGAGCACGTGTTCAAGCTGTTTCCGCGCCTGAAGGAACGCGCGGCGCAGCGGGCCGGCACGATGTCGGGCGGCGAGCAGCAGATGCTCGCGATCGGTCGCGCGCTGATGAGCAAGCCGCGCTTGCTGCTGCTCGACGAGCCGACGCTCGGCCTCGCGCCGCTCGTGATCGCGCAGATCTTCGACATCATCCGCACGATTCGCGACGAAGGCGTCACGGTGTTCCTCGTCGAGCAGAACGCGAACAAGGCGCTCGGTGTGGCCGATCGCGGCTACGTGCTCGAAACGGGGCGCGTGGTGCTGGCGGACACGGGCGCGAACCTGCTCGCGAACGATCGCATCAAGCAGGCCTACCTCGGCGGTTGATGCCGACAGCCGCCGGCCTGCAACGGGCCGGCGGCGTTTTGCTGATGTGTGCGCTTTCGCATGCAAGGCCGGTTCCCGGCCTTGTCTTTCCTACCCGATCCTGAACGTGCTTTTCAGTACGTCGCGCAGATGCAGCGCGGCGCGATTGCTGTCGTCCGTCAGGATGGTGATGAGGTGCGGCGGGAGATCGGGCAGCACGATCCCGGCGACGTGGCTCGTCAGGTTGCCCGACACGCGATCGTGCTCGATCAGGCCGACCGCGAGGCCGTTCGCGATACAGGCTTCGACCGCCGGTGAGCTGGCGCTTTCGAGCAGCATCCGGTGCGCGATCTTCGCCTTCTTCAGCGCGTTCAGCGCGGTGTCGCGGTACGGGCAGCCCTGCAACTGCACCGCGATCGGCAGCGGCGCGTCGGGATTGAACTTGAACGTGCGCGCGGCGACCCACACCGGATGGGTCTTGCTGAGCAGCTCGGCGTGCGGCGGCGCCTTCGGCACGACGGCGATCGTGATGTCGAGCTGGCCGCGCGAGAACAGCAGCTGCAGTTCCTCGCTGGAACGTGCTTCGACGGTCAGTTCGAGCAACGGGCGATCGGCGGCGAAACGCGGCAGGAATTCCGCCATGAAGTGCGCCGCGTAGGAATCGGGGATGCCGAGCCGCAGCTTGCCGGTCAGCATTTGCGGTGACAACGATTCGACGAGCCGGTCATGACTCAGCAGGAACTCGGTGGTGTCGCTCAGCAGCTTGTGGCCGTACTGCGTGAGTTCGACCGCCTGGTTGTTTCGCGTAAACAGGCGCTGCGCGACCATTTCCTCCAGCTTCTGAATCTGCGCGGTGACCGATGACGGGCTGCGGTTCACATGGGCGGCCGCATCCTTGAAGCGGCCGAGCTTCGCGACGGCGTGGAAGGTTCGCAACAGGTCGACGTCCAGGGTGCGCGGCATGATTTGGTTTTTCCGAATCAGTGATTCAGGTAATGTCGATTGACGGAATTATTGAGCATCCCATATTCTCGGGTCAACAGGCAGACAACGGCAGGCAGCCGGTCGGGCGTTGCACGCATCCGGGGAACGATTCATGTCGATCAATGATTTTGTCGTAGATGCATTGGTGCGGGACAGGAAGCTGAAGGCGGAGTCGGTATGGACGGTCGAGAATCACGAAAAGTATTCGACGCTGAAGCACGCTGACGATGACGCGCGGTGCAGGGAAGCGGGGCGCGAAGTCTTTTCGCTGATGCGCAACCTGAACGAGCTGGGCGTACGAAGCCCGGCGCTGTGCGCGGATCGCGACGGCAACGGTTCGTTGCGCGAAGCGATCGGCGAGCTGAGCGAGCGGCTGGCCACCTTGTCGCGCGGCCGCGATCTCCACTACATCGAGCTCGGGCCCGAGCCGGTCAAGACGACCGAGCTGATGAAGGCCGTCAGCGGCGGCGGGCCGGACCATCTGCGTTACACGGCCGTCGACATCAACGAGTCGTCGGAAGACGCGATGCGTCACGCGATCATGCCGTTCCTGAAAACGCCCGGCTGCTTCAATTACATCGCCGACGATTACCGCAACGTGCAGTGGAACCATATCGACCTGGGGCAGGACGTGACGTTCATCACGATGCTCGGGTTCCAGGAAGGCAACGAATTGCCGGTGACGATCGGCCGGCTCATCCGCAATCTCGGCGGCAAGTCGACCTACGTCGTGTCGGAGATGCAGTTGCTCGTGGAGGGGCGCGAAGAGCCCATCTACAACTTCTACCGGAACGAGAACATGGTGAGGTTCTCCGAGATCGTCAGCCGGCAGCAGGGCTTCGAGCCGCAGGGCGAGCATCATGTGTCGATCGTGCGGCTCAATCTGCTCGGCGACCAGTTTCATGTCGCGGTCACGCTGCAACCGGTGTCGAAAGCAGGGGCCGACGGGCATCTGATCACCAACGTCTGCCTGAAATACACGCCGGAGCAATTCCGCCACGTACGCCTGAGCCACGGCAATTGCCGCGTGATCGACGAGCTGCGTAGCGGCGACGGCAGCGTCGTGTACCAGATTGCGCAGTTCAAGGGCTGAATGCCGATATGCCGATAGCGAGGCGCGCGATGAACAAGGGAAATGCATTGCCGGTGTTTGCGCGAGGGTTCGATCGCGTGAGGCTCGCGTTGCAGACGTCGCTGTCCGCAGGCGTGAACGTCGACGGCGCGATCGATGCGTCGAAGGAACCGATGCGCTGGACGAGCGCCTGCCTGCGCGACGGTTACCAGGTGCGATATCGCCGCAACCTCGACGATCTCGGCTACCGCGACGTGCCGATGCGCGGCACGCGCTCGGATTCGCTGAATGCGGTGTGCCATCTGCGCGGGCTGTTCTCCAGCGAAGCGGTGAGCGCGCTGCGCGAGATCGGCTGCGCGCTGGAGCGCAGCGCGTCGAGCAGCAACTGGATCATCTCGAAGCGCGTGCGCGCGGTGACGAACCGCTCGCGGTTCATCGACGACATGATGCACGACCGCGCATTCCTGATGAGGGTGTCGCGTCTTGCAGGTGCGCCGCTGATTCCGTATCCGATGGTCAATGCGCGGTCGCAGTTCAACTACTACTATCCGACGGACTCGCGCGACGACGGCAAGGAACAGCTCGGTATGTGGCATACCGACGGCACGAGTTTCATGCTGAACATCGTGCTGTCGGATCGCTCCGATTACGAGGGCGGCAACTTTCTGTTCTACGAATCGACTGCGGAGACGTTCGATCGTCACGACAAGGAGCGCCGGCATGTAAAGACGGCGAATCTCGACACCGCGGGCGACGCGCTGCTCATCTACGGCAGCAAGCTGTTCCATGGCGTCGAGCCGGTCGAGGCCGGGCGCCGCATGTCGCTGGTGCTGTCGTTTCATTGTCCGTACACGCGCGAGGACGACAACGGGTTCTGGCATCTCGCGTCGGACGACGG
The DNA here is from genome assembly GCF_905339975.1 of Burkholderia sp. BCC1999. Taxonomy (NCBI): domain Bacteria; kingdom Pseudomonadati; phylum Pseudomonadota; class Betaproteobacteria; order Burkholderiales; family Burkholderiaceae; genus Burkholderia; species Burkholderia sp. BCC1999. The sequence continues at coordinate 192,818 of NZ_CAJPHP010000010.1, forward strand.
CATTCCGCGCACGATCGTCAACTGGCTGGCGCTGCAGCGCGCGCTCAGGGACGACGCCGAACTGCAGTATCACCGTCTCGGGCTCGAACCGATCCGGCCCGAGGATCTGGCCGACCAGCGCCTGTTCCCGGCCACCTTCTGAGAGCCGTCGCCCCATGCAGCTATTCCTGCTTCAGCTCGTTTTCGTGTTGTCGTGGAGTTCCGGTTTCATCGGCGCGAAGCTCGGCGCGGAAACGGCCGGCGCATTCAACCTGCTGTTCTGGCGGTTCCTGCTCGTTACGCTGTGCCTGGCGATCGTCCTCAACCGGCAGCTTGGCCGGCTGACGCTCGAAAAAATCCGCTATCACGCGGTGATCGGCTTCCTGTCGCAGTTTCTCTATCTGACCTGCGTGTATATCGCGATTCAGCATGGCCTGCCGCCGGGCATCGCCGCGATCGTCGCGGCGCTGCAGCCGCTCATCACCGCCGCGATGACGTCGCTCGAAGGCAGCGAGCGCAGCGGGGCGCGCCAGTGGGCCGGGCTCGTCGTCGGGTTCGTCGGCGTCGGCATCGTGATCGGCGGGCAGTATGCGCTGCCGGCAGGGTCGGTCGGGATCGTCATGTACCTGCTGCCGCTGGTGTCCGCGCTGGGGCTGTCGATCGCGACGATCTATCAGCGGCGGCGCGCACTGACGGCCGCGCGCAGCAACGAGGACGGGCTGTTCCTGCCGCTGTTCGTGCAAGGGTGCGTGAGCCTCGTGCTGTTCGCGGCGTGCGGGGTCGTCACGGGCAATCTGCATGTGCCGACGCAGCCGAACGTGTGGGTGTCGGTCGTGTGGCTGACGATGTTCTCGACTTTCATCGCCTATCTGTCGCTGTGGGCGCTGCTCAAGCGGATGCCCGCGACGCGCGTGGCGACACTCGTCTATCTCGAACCGCCGGTGACGCTGATGTGGGCCGCATGGATGTTCGGCGACCGGATCGAGGTGACGACCTATCTCGGCATCGTCGTCGTCGCGATCGGCGTGTGGCTGGCCGGCAAGCACGTCGAGCGGCCCGCGCGGGCGCGGCGCGCGGAGATGGAGGCGGCCGGCCGCTGACGCACTGGTTGTGCGAGCGATTCCGGTGTAGCGTCGCGAGACAACCCGACTCGCGAAGGAACCCGATGAAAGTCAAACGGATCGTCGCCAACATCGACACTCGATCGGTCGACGACGCAAAGCGTTTCTACCAGCACCTCTTCGGTCTCGACCTGCTGATGGATCATGGCCGGATCGCGACCTACGGCAATGCCGAGCAGATGGACGTGCAGATCAGTTTCGCGTCGCAGGGCGGATCGGACACGCCGACGCCCGATCTGTCGATCGAGGTCGACGATGTCGATGAAGCGCTCGCGCGTGTTCGTGCGGCCGGCGTTCCCGTCGAATATGGTCCGGCCGACGAACCGTGGGGCGTGCGGCGCTTCTACGTGCGCGATCCGTTCGGCAAGCTCGTCAACGTACTTGCGCATCGCTGATCCGGCATCCCGGGCCGGGCGCGGCGGTCACGCATGCAACGCCAACCCCTTCACCGCTTTGTCGACGGCTTTCTTCGGCCCGCGCAACGCGAGCCCGACGAGGTCGGGATGCGCCGCATCGCCGGCGCGAAACACCGCGCGGTTGGCCGCGTCGTGCCCGGTCGAAAACATCGCGTGCACGTAGGGCACGATCGTGAGTGCGCGCGACAGCGCCTGCCGGTGCGCCGCCTGCAGGCCATCGAGGTCGGCCGCGAACACCAGCATCGGCTGGCCCAACATGCGGCCGTAGCGGCGTCCCGCCGCGTCCTCGTAGGGCTCGCCGAGCGCTTCGGGTGCTTCAGCCGCGACGCCCGTCGCGAGAAACGCGACGACATTGAGTTTCTGCCACGCTGCAAGATCGTCACGCACGATCAGCGCCACCTTGGTATCGAACATGATTGCTCCTCGTTGAAGCGCACATGATCGAATGCCGCGTGCAATCAGTCTGGAACGTTTGTGCACATTTGCCGGTACGCGGCCGGCGTGATCCGGTATGCGCGGCGAAACCAGCGGCCGAGGTGGCTCTGGTCGGCGAAGCCGACGTCGGCCGCGACCTGTGCCGGCGTGCGGCCGGCGGCCAGCAGGCGGCGCGCGGCGCGCAGCCGCAAGCGCACCAGGTACGCGTGCGGCGACGTGCCGTACGCGCGCTGGAACAGCCGCGTCAGCCGGAACCGGTCGATCCCGGTGAGATCGACGAGTGCGTCGAGGCCGATATCGTCGCTCATGCGCGCATGCAGCAGATCGCGCGCGCGGGCAATCGCAGGCGCGACGGCATGGTCGCCGGTGGTCGCGAGCGGGGTGCGCAACTCGCCGCCGAGCCGCGTCAGCAGGCGGTCGAGTGCCTGGTCGCGTGCGAGCTTGCCCTCGTTGCCGTGGAGCGCGATGAACGCTTGCCGGATCGTGTCGACGAGGCTGAGATCGTCGACCAGCGTATGGCCGAACGCGGCTTCGACGCCGCCGAGGCCAGGCAGATCCAGCCGGCGCGCCGCGCGTTCGACCCATGCCTGCGGCAGGTACAGCATGCCGTACGTGAAGCCGCCCGCTTCGGGTGCATGGCCGTCGTGCAGCGCGCCCGGCTCGATCAGGATCGCACGGCCCGGCACGCTCGTATGCACCGACCGGTGGCACTGGAATTGCTGCACACCCTGCTCGGTGAAGCCGACCAGCATGTCGTCGTGATCGTGCGCATCGTATGCATGGCCGCTGAAATGCGCATGCAGGCTTTCGATGCCGGTTTCCGCATCGCGCCGCGCGACGAGCCAGTGGTCGCGCGCGTCGCTGCCGTTCGTCGCCGTGTTCATCTCCATTGCTCGTTGCGTGCCGCGTCGTGACGTGTCCGGCAGTGTACGCCGATGCCGCCCGCTCACGCGCTGCCGGATGCCCCGGCCCGGATCGCCGCGACGAGCGCATCGGTCGACAGGATCTCGTGCGCGAAGGTCGGCCCGTTGATTTCGTGCGCGGCACGCAGTGCATCGTGCGAGCGGGCCGACGTCGCATCGCGCACGAGCGTGACGTGGAAGCCGAGTTCCATCCCGATGCGCGCCGTCGCCTCGATGCAGGTATTCGCGAGTAGTCCGACGAGGATGATCTTCTCCTTGCCGTAGCGTTTCAGCTGATGTTCCAGATCGGTATTCGGGAAGCCGCTGGACGCCCAGTGCTCGGTCGCGACGATATCGCCGGGCTGCACCTGGAAGTCGTCGTGGAACGTGCCGCCCCATGTGCCTTTTTCGAACACCTGATGCTGCGCGCCGCCGAGCTGGTACGGCGTCGGATACTTCCAGCGAACATAGTCGCCCGGCTCCCAGCGGTGATGCGGCACGTGATAGACCGTGATGCCCGCGTCGCGCGCCGTTTGCACGACGGTGCGCAGGTTGTCCATCATGTTGTTCTCGCGCGCGATGTCCTTGATCCACGGGAACAGCTTGCCGCCTTCGCTGAGGAAATCGTTGTACAGATCCACGCACAGCAACGCCGTGACTGCCGGTTCATACGTCGTCATCGAAATGCTCCTTGAGGGTTCGCACAGGTCGCCGCGATTGACCGCTTGCAAATAATAAAGGTTGGTCGTAATTTATTCTACGTTCGGGCGGGAGCCGTGCGCAAGCGGCGCGACATCGTGCGCGATCTCCGGCCTGCTGGAACCCAATCGATTGAGGAATCCGATGAGCATGACGAAGATCTATCTGGAAGACATGAAAGTTGGCGATCGGTATACGAGCGCCGAATATCGGATCGATGCGGACCAGATCCACGCATTCGCGCGCGCGTACGACCCGCAGGTCTTCCATCTGGACGACGACGCGGCGCGGCACACGTTCTTCGGCGGGCTGGCCGCCAGCGGGTGGCAGACGGCCGCGATCACGATGAAGCTGATCGTCGAGAGCGTGCCGATCGCGAACGGGATCATCGGTGCGGGCAGCGACGTCACGTGGCCACGGCCGACGCGGCCCGGCGACGTCCTGCATGTCGTCAGCGAAGTGATGGCGATCGCGCCGTCGCGTTCGCGGCCGGAGCGCGGCGTCGTGACGGTGCAGAGCGACACGCTGAACCAGGACGGCGAGTGCTGCCAGCGTTCCATCGCGCGGCTGGTCGTGTTCCGGCGCGACGCCACGACGCGCTAGACTCGCGGATGGCGGCCGATCCGGCGCGCGTGGCGACGGCCGCGGGCGTCGGTGTCGCGCCGGGAATCGAAGGTGTTTTTTCAGGCAGGAGCGGATATTTCGTGGGACGTTCGAATCGCGAGCAGGCTGACCGGAACCGGGAGCGCATCGTCGAGGAAGCCGATGCGGTGGTGCGCAGCGGCGGCGTGGCTGCCGTCAGCATCGCCGAGATCATGGCGCGCGTCGGCTTGACGCAAGGCGGGTTCTACAACCACTTCGCGTCGAAGGACGCGCTCGTCACCGAAGCCTGCGCGGCCGGGTTCGCACGTGCCGCGCAGAACTGGAAGGCGAAGGCGCAAGCCGCCGGCCGGCCGGTCGCGGGCGGCTGGCGACGGCTGGTCGCGTATTACCTGGGCAAGAAGGCGCCGGAACGGAGCTGCCCGATGGTGGCGCTCGGGCAGGACGCCGCCCCCCATCATGCGAGCGATGCGTTCAACGACGCATATCGGAATGGCGTCCGGGAGTTGTATACGACTTTCGTGACTGCGGCGCGCGACGATCCATCGTGTGCGATGTCCGACGACGAACTGCGTGTCGCGTTCGCGGCGATGGTCGGCGCGAACCTGCTTGCTCGTGCGACCGGCGACAGGAAATGGGCAACCGACGTCGAACGCGCGCTGGTCGACCGGCCGCGCGATGCGTGAGCCGGCGCAGGGGCGGACAGGCCCGGCCATTCACGCGTCGTTCGTCGTCGCCTGTTCGTCGCGTGCATATTGCGCGGGCGGCCGGCCGACGTGCCGCGTGAACGCGACGCTGAACGTGCTGGCCGAGCTATAGCCGACACGCCCCGCGATCTCCGCGATGCGGCCCTCGTTGCGGCGGAGCAGGTCCCTCGCGAGCGCCATGCGCCACGTCAGCAGGTACTCCATCGGTGCGACGCCGACCGCGCGGCTGAAGCGTTCGAAGAACGTCGAGCGCGACAGCGCGGCTTCCTTTGCCAGCTCGACGATCGTCCACGGGTGCGCGGGACGTTCGTGCATCCGCCGGATCGCGACCGCGAGGCGGCTGTCGGCAAGCCCGCGTACGAGGCCGGGCGACGCGTTCGTGCCGGACGTGAAGCGCAGCGCCTCGATCAGCAGCACTTCCAGCAGGCGCGCGAGCACGATCTCGCGGGCCGGACGCTGCGCACGCGATTCGTCGCGGACCAGTTGCACGAGCGTGGTCAGCCGCGGTTCGCCGCGCACGTGCACGAATTGCGGCAGCAGCGACACCAGCAGCGATGCGTCGGGCGAACCGAAGCTGCAGTTGCCGGCCATCATCCGCGTGTCGACCGGGTTGGCGGAGTCGCCAATCCGGTATTCGCCGTGATCGAGCGCGACTGGCGGCGCGGTTTCGACGCCCGGCGCTGGCGGTTCGAGGCTGGACATCGCGACACCGTACGCGGCCGGAATCAGCATGAAGTCGCCGGGCAGCAGCTCGATCGGTGCGTGCCCGTCGATCGCGATCCGGCACCCGCCGTCGAGGATCGCGCAGTAGAACGGCTCGCCGGCGACCGTGCGGCTGATCGCCCACGGGCTCGCGCCGCGCACGTACTTCGAGTACCGCGCGCCCGGTTGCAACAGCGTCACGACTTCGGTCAGCGGGTCGATCATCGCCGGACTCTCGCAAAAGAAAAGCGGATTTTTGATTGTAGCGAATACGGATCCGGCCATCTATCGTACGAACACCTGCCCGACACCTCACAGGAGTTCGCATGAAGACCGTACTGATCACCGGCTGTTCCTCCGGCTTCGGCCTCGAGATTGCCCGCCATTTCCTGGCCCGCGACTGGCGCGTCGTCGCGACGATGCGCACGCCGCGCGAGGACGTGCTGCCGCCATCGGCGAACCTGCGCGTGCTGCCGCTCGACGTGACGAACGCGGACAGCATCCGCGTCGCGATCGAGGCGGCCGGCCCGATCGACGTGCTCGTCAACAATGCGGGCTTCGGCGCGGCCGCGCCGGCCGAGCTGACGCCGCTCGACACGGTACGCGCGTTGTTCGAGACCAACACGATCGGCACGATCGCACTCACGCAGGCCGTGCTGCCGCAGTTTCGCGAGCGCGGCGCCGGCGTGGTCGTGAACGTCACGTCGAGCGTCACGCTGAAGGTGCTGCCGCTGGTCAGCGCGTACGGCGCGAGCAAGGCGGCGGTCAACGCATTCACCGAATCGATGGCGGTCGAACTCGCGCCGTTCGGCGTGCGCACGCATCTCGTGCTGCCGGGCCGTGCGCCCGATACGCGTTTCGGCGACAACGCGCGCGCGAACATGCACGGCTTCGAGCATGAAGCGTATGCGGACTTCGTCGGGAAGGCGATTGCGCGGATGCTCGATGCGTCTGCGCCGATCACCCATGCGGAGGATGTCGCCGAAGCCGTATGGCGTGCGGCGACCGATCCGTCGAGCCCGATGCGCATGCCGGCCGGCGCCGATGCGCAAGCGTGGGCGGCGGAAGCCGGCTGATTGCTTCGGGATCCGTCGCACCAGTCGGACGAACCGGCGCGACGGATCGCGCGACGCGGAGAAGGGCGTTACAGCGAGCGTGCGATCGCCTGCTCCAGCAGCGACAGCCCGAGGTCGATCTCGTCCTCGCTGACGGTCAGCGGCGGCGCGATCCGGAACACGCCGCCCATCCCGGGCAACTGCACGATGTTCATGCTGAGCCCGAGCTTCATGCACTCGCGCGTGATCTTCGCGCCGAGCCCGTCTGCCGGCTCCTTCGTCCGGCGATCCTTGACGATCTCGACGCCGAGCAGCAGCCCGCGCCCGCGCACGTCGCCGATGCAGTCGAACCGCTCCATCAGGTCGAGCAGGCCACGCCGAAGCCGGTCGCCCATCACGTTGGCGCGTGCGACGAGCCCGTCGCGCTGCACCACGTCGAGCACGCGTAGGCCGACCGCAGCCGGCAACGGGTCGGAGACGTGCGTCGTGTAGAACAGGTAGCCGAGTTCGTGCGCGCGTTCCTCGATGGCCGCCGACGTGACGATGGCCGCGAGCGGCAGCCCGGCGCCGAGCGTCTTCGACAGCGTCAGGATGTCGGGTGTCACGCCGTCGCGCTGGCACGCGAACATCGTGCCGGTGCGGCCGACGCCCGTCTGCGCTTCGTCGAGGATCAACAGCATCCCGCGTTCCTCGCACTTGCGCTTGAGCGCTGCCATATAGCCTTCCGGCAGCTCGATGATCCCGCCCGAACTGAGGATCGGCTCCGCGATGAACGCGGCGAGGTTGCCGCTCGACTGGCGGTCGATCAGGTCGAACGCGTAGTCGAGTTCGGCGAGGGTGTCGTAGGCGCCGTTGCGCTCGAAGCGCGGCCGGTACGTGAACGGCGCCGGAATCGCGAACGAGCCGACCGCCGCCGGGCCGACGCCCTTGCGGCCCGCGCTGTACGTGGCCGACGCGGCCGCACCCGTCATGCCGTGCCACGACTGCGCGAAGCCCACGATCTCGTACTTGCCGGTGACGAGCTTCGCCATCCGGATTGCCGCTTCGTTCGATTCCGCGCCGGTGCTGAGCAGCAGCGCGCGATCGAGCCCGGGCGGCGTGACGTCGGCGAGGCGCGTCGCGAGATCGACGACCGGCCGCGACAGCATGCCGCTGAACAGGTGGTCGAGCTTGCCCGCGTATTCGCCGATCACGGACACGATCTCCGGATGGCTGTGGCCGAGCACCGCGCTCATCTGGCCCGACGTGAAATCGAGGATCGCGCGGCCGTCGGCATCGTAGACGAAGCTGCCTTTCGCGCGCTCGATGATCAGCGGCTCGAACGTGCCGCCGTAGCGGACCAGGTGCTGCCTGGCGTTGCGCCAGAAGGTTGCATCGTCGTTCAGGGACATCGGGCGTCTCCGGGCAAAGGGGCAGGGATCGCTTGCAGTCTAGGCGCGCGTCTGGTTTGATGGAAACGAATAGTTCTTATGCAAGGTAGAAAAGGAGCTAATACCTTGGGGCGTTCGCTTGAAATCGACCTGCTGCGTTCGTTCGTCGCGATCGCCGAGGTGCGCGCGCTCAGCCGCGCGGCTGCGCGCGTCGGCCGGACGCAGTCGGCGCTCAGCCAGCAGATGAAGCGGCTCGAGGAAGTTGTCGACCAGCCGCTGTTCCAGCGCACCGGCCGCGGCGTGGTGCTGACGCATCCGGGCGAGCGGCTGCTCGTGCATGCGCAACGCATCCTGCGGCTGCACGACGAGGCGATGGCCGACCTGTGCGGCACGGGGCTGTCGGGGACGATCCGGTTCGGGTGCCCGGACGATTATGCGGAGGTCTGGCTGCCGTCGCTGCTGCGGCAGTTTTCGAGCCAGCATCCGCAGGCGATCGTCGAGGTCGTATGCGGGCCGACACCGCGGCTGATCGAACAGCTGGACAAACGTGCGGTCGATCTCGCGATGATTTCATTGCCGGACGACGGCGCGACCGATGACATCATTCGCCGCGAGCAACTCGTGTGGATCGGTTACCCGGGGCTGGAGCCCGAACATTTCGATCCGCTGCCGCTCGCGCTATCCGATCGCGATACGCTCGATCACCTCGCAGCCTGTGAAGCACTGGATCGCGTCGGCCGTGATTACCGCGTCGCGTATGCGAGCAGCAGCCTCGCGGGACTGATCGCGCTGGTGCGCTCGGGGCAGGCGTTCGCGGTGATGACGCAGACGGCCGTGCCGGCCGACCTCGCGATCGTCACCGGCGAGCCGCGGTTGCCGCCGTTGCCGGCTGTCGGCATCACGCTGAAATTCGACCGGAAACGACCGTCGCATCTGACGGCGGCATTTGCCGAGCACATCCGGAATGCGTTGCCGCTGTTGTGACGCGCGATGTTTGGCGCTGCCATCGGGTTTTCGATAATGGATTTCCAGATCGCATCGTCAGGTCTGCAGATGGATTGTCAATGAATGTCAGCGCGCCTTGTGCGCCGGAATATGAAACGGGAGGATCGGGTATCCGGTGAAGCAGGTGGCGCCTTACAGGCAAGCAAGGAAGCGATCTGTAAGGCGCTGGTGCGACCGGGTCGATCCGGTGGAGGCGGATCGAAGCGACCACGTGGCGATTGATCGCGTATGGTCGGTCAATCGATTTCGACGAGGCTGACTCGTTCATAAAGAAAAGGAATCCTTATCATGAAGAGAAGGGGAGGCGCGGCCGTATGGATCCTGGCCGCGATGGTGATGGGGATCATCATCGGCTACATGATTTACACCAATTTTCCGGAGAAGCAGGCCGCGACGGAGATCGCCGGCTATATCTCGCTGGTATCCGACGTGTTCCTGCGGCTGATCAAGATGGTGATCGGCCCGCTGGTGTTCTCGACGCTGGTGGTCGGCATTGCGCACATGGGCGACGCGGCGTCGGTCGGGCGCGTGTTTACGAAGGCGCTCGGCTGGTTCGTGACGGCTTCGCTGCTGTCGCTGCTGCTCGGGTTGCTGATGTCCAACGTCCTGCGGCCCGGCGAGAACCTCGGCCTGCCGCTGCCCGATATCGGCGCGACGGCGAATCTCGCGACGTCGAAGTTCACGCTGAAGGATTTCATCGGGCACATGGTGCCGAAATCCTTCGCGGAATCGATGGCCAATAACGAGATCCTGCAGATCGTCGTGTTCTCGATGTTCTGCGGGGTGGCGCTGGCTTCGCTCGGCGAACGGGCCGCGACGCTCGTGGCCGTGATCGAACAGACGTCGCACATGATGCTGAAGATCACCGGCTATGTGATGAAGCTCGCGCCGCTGGCCGTGATGGCCGCCATGGCGGCGACGGTCGCGGTCAACGGGCTGTCGATCCTGTACAAGTTTGCCGTGTTCATGGCCGACTTCTACCTGAGCCTGACATTGCTCTGGACCTTGCTGGTGCTGGCCGGGCTGCTGTTCATCGGCCCTCGCGTATTCAAGCTGCTGGTGCTGATCAAGGAAGCGTTCATGCTGTCGTTCGCGACGGCGAGTTCCGAGGCCGCGTATCCGAAGATCCTCGATGCACTCGACCGCTTCGGCGTGAAGCGCAAGATCTCGAGCTTCGTGATGCCGCTGGGCTACTCGTTCAATCTCGACGGCTCGATGATGTACTGCACGTTCGCATCGCTGTTCATCGCGCAGGCCTACGGCATTCATCTGTCGCTCGGCACGCAGGTGTCGATGCTGCTCGTGCTGATGCTGACGTCGAAGGGGATGGCCGGCGTGCCGCGCGCCTCGCTCGTCGTGATCGCGGCAACGCTGCACCAGTTCAACATCCCGGAAGCTGGCCTGTTGCTGATTCTCGGCGTCGACACGTTCCTCGACATGGGGCGCTCGGCCACCAATGCGGTCGGCAACTCGATCGCCAGTGCGGTGGTGGCCAAATGGGAGGGCGAGCTGCTGTCGGAGAGCGACGCGGAGGCGAACGCCGCACTCATGGACGCGGAGCTGGCCGCGTCGGTCAAGCAGACCGCGGGCGCCTGATCGGCTGCGCCACCTTTCTTCCGCGCAGACGCCGAACCGTGCGTCTGCGCAATTCGCATGTCGGCGTTCTCGTGAACGACCGACACATCTTAATTCTAATGTACTCCTGAATATTTCTGGAATCTTGTCCATCCGATGACGCCGTCTACCCGATCGGGAATCGATCCCGGTTGCGGCCTGCTGTCTCCCTCCTGACGCTCCCTCCGCTGTTTCCCGACACACTCATGCCGGCCTGACGAGTCGTACGCCGTCTCGTGCTCCGCCGCGCTGCAGGCTCGGGACCCGTCCTACGACGGTCGCGCGGCTTCTGTCCGATTTACGCGCGCCGACGGCGAAATAGACTTCAAATCGAGCGAAATGATCGTACGGGACGGGACACGAAGCCGTCCGCCCCACGTCGCTCGCGCAAGCGCTTCGGCATGTCGCCCGACGGTCGCACGCTGCCGGCACCGTCGACATCGACCGCTCTTGGGGGAGCGGCCCGCCTGGTATCGGCAGACGAGCGGGCAATGGCCTGGCACGGGCGTTGTCCGACTGTTTCCGAACGAAATCGTTACGCCCTGATGTTCGACACGTGTCGCGCCGGTACGCCGGCCGACCGTCGATGCCGTGCGACCGGATGCCGTCGCATCGTGCGCTGCGTCGGGCGGATGCCTATCGAGGGGGTCATCATGACCAGGTCATTTCGTATCGTCGGCGCCGGGGTTGTTGCATGGGCGTGCGCCGTTGCCAGCTTCCCGGTCCAGGTTTGCGCCGCGACGCTCACGGAGTACAACGCACCGCGACATGGCACGCGGCTGCGACCGGCGGCACCGGCGCCAGCCGTACCGGCAGCCGCGACAATCCGGCCGGCAAGCGACGGCAGCGACCAGACCGATGCGTTGCAGGCTGCGCTCAATGCGTTGCAGGCCGGGCAGACGCTGATACTCGCGCCGGGGCGCTACACGGTCAGCCGCTCGTTGTCGGTGGCGATGTCGGGCGTCGTGGTATCGGGCTACGGCGCCACGCTCGTCGCGACCAATCCATCCGACCAGACGATCGTGATGAGCGGCACCGGCTCGACGCTGGTGGGCGTGACGCTGATCGGCACGGGTACGACGCGGCTCACGATACCGGCGTCGACCAAGGTCGAGGTGACGGGCACGGGCGTCCAGGTGCTCGGCGTGACGATCCAGGGCGGCGCCGGCGCCGGGATCTTCGTGTTCGGTGGCAGCAACGTCGCGATCGTCGGCAATACGGTGAGCGCCACGCTGGCCGACGGCATCCATACGACCTACGGCTCGACCAACGTGCTCGTGCAGGGCAATACGGTGACAGCTACCGGCGACGATTTGATCTCCGTCGTCAGCTATCTGGGCGACGGCCGCGTCAGCAACAATGTGCTGATCGATCATAACTCCGTGTCGGGAAACTATTGGGGGCGCGGCATTTCGGTGGTCGGCGGCCAGGCCGTGACGATCTCGAACAACACGGTCGCCGGGGTGCAGAAGGCGGCGGGCATTCTCGTCGCCCAGGAGGACGGCTGGCGTACCTACGGCGTATCGAACGTCGTGATCGACAGCAACGTGGTGACCAACATCCAGAATGCGAACGTGAACAACGGGCTGCAGCCGACGCAGCAGGGCGCGCTCGAACTGGACACGTGGTCGGGCACGGTGTCGCACGTGAAGATCACGCGCAATCGCGTGACGGGATCGGGCTATTCGGGATTCCGGGCCCTGGGCAACGTATGCGAGTTCGCGGTCGAGGGCAACACGTTCGCGTCGATTGCGGGTACCGCGGTGTCGCTGCTGTCGAGCGGCTGCACGGCCAGCCAGGTCGTCGCCAGCGGCAACACGCTGGACGGCGTCGCACTGGTCCAGCCGGTCGGCGCATCGTCGTCAGGCACGATCGCGGCCGCCGGTGCGGCGACGACGGCGATGCCGCAGGTGCGCACCGGCCTGATGCAGTCGTCGGGCAGTGCGGTGCCGGCGACCGGCGCGGCACGATGATGCCGCGACGGCGATCAGAGGAGCCCCAGGCGCTGGCCCGCAGCCGCCGCCTGGGTGCGATTGCGCACGTGCAATGCCTTGAAGATGGCGGTGATATGGGCTTTCACGGTTTTCTCGGACAGGCCGAGCCGGTCGGCGATCAACTTGTTCGGCACGCCTTGCGCGATCAGGCGCAGCACGTCGAGCTGGCGCGACGTCAGGCGCGGGCCGTCGGGTTCGTGCGCGGGCGGCGGGTCGCGATGCGTCGATTGCATGTCGAGCAGCAGCGGCGGCACGTACCGCTCGCCGTTCACCACCATCTTGATGGCCGACAGCAGGGTATGCGCGGGGGCGGACTTGGGGATGTAGCCGAGCGCGCCATGCGTGAAGGCCGCACGTACGTCATGCGGGTCCTCGGACGAAGACAGCACGACGATCGGCAGTTCGGGCCGGAGCTGCGTGATCCCGGCAATCGCGGCGAACCCGTCCATGCCGCTCATTTTCAGATCCAGGACGATGACGTCGAGGTCTGCGTGCAGCTCGAGCAGCCGCATCGCATCGTCGGCGTTGCTCGCCTGAATGTCGACCATCCCGCCGTCATCCTGACGCAACAATGTCGCCACGCCGTCTCGCAGAACCGGATGATCATCGACAATGAGTATTTTCATGAAAATAAAAATAAAGTCGGAGGCAGATATCTTTCGCTAATGTGGAATCCGGGTTTTCGAAAAGTCTTAATACTTTGGTCGTATTCGACGCCGTCTTTCCATGGGCTAACGTCGGATTTACATCCGGTAAAGCGTGGTTGACACTGAATCGTCGCGGTTTTCGGTGCGCTGGGACGCACAACGAGCGTAACGAAGATCGAGATGGCAAGGGCCCGGGCAAGCTGCAAAAGCCGAGGTTTTTCGGGGTGCGATCGAACCCGGGTGCTGACTATACGATAAAAAGAACCGAACGTGCCAATACGGGGTGCACTGTTTATTTAAATTGATTGCCTTCTGAAGATCCGGCAATTGACGCTGAAGCAGACGATTCACGCCGTAAAACGAGACATGTTCCTTCGCATGGATTTGACGAGTGTCTCCATCAGCCTGATTCGATATCAATCAAGGTGCAACATGGAAACTATCAATGAAGAGGATTTAATTCGCGACCTGAACATGTCTTATCTGTGGCTGGCGCAGCGGTTGCTGCGGACGGATCGCGCGACCGGCATGTTTCGCCTCGGCACGACACCGGAAATGGCGGGTGCACTGGAAAGCCTGTCGATGCGATCGATGCTGAACCTGGCCTCGTCGGGGCAATTGATCTGCGTGCTGCGACTGAGCCGCTGCGACACGGTCGAGGCGCTCGCGAGGCATGGGCCGCCGGACGAAGTCGCGCCGCTGCACGTCGCGCTCGCGCTCTCCAGTATCGGGGCCTTCGACCAGGACACGCCGTGAACGGCGGCGCCGAGCACACGCATGCGACGAGTCTCGCCGATAACGCACGGCTCGTCCTCGATGCCGTGACGCTGATCCGGCTCGGTGCGCGTCCGCAGATGCTCGAGATCGAACTGGCGCTGCCGCACGAGCGCCTGGTCCGACTGTATCGCGAGGTGCGTGGCGTGCCGCCGCCGAAGGGCCTGCTGCCGTTTTCCAGCGACTGGTACATGACGTGGATGGCCAACATCCACGCGTCGCTGTTCCACAACATCTACAGCTTCCTGCGGATCAGTGCGCGGTGTTCGCGGCTCGACGCGCTGGTGAAGGCTTACGGGTTGTATGCGGGGCGATGCGGTGCGGCGCACTGCGAACCGTTGCTCGACCTGACGCGCGCATGGATGCTGGTGCGTTTCGTCGACGGCGGGGTGCTGTCGACGGCGCGCTGTGTCCGATGCCACGCTGCGTTCGTGATTCATCGTCACGACCTGCGGCCGAATCGCGTCTGCGTCGCGTGCCGGCCGCCCGCGCGGGCTGGCAAGCATACCGGCCGTACGAAACAGGCGCCGTCTGCCGCAGGCGCATCCGGCGCGAACGTACGCATCGTGCTCGACCCGGCAGCGGTCGGCGAGCACGCACGATGCTGCTAGATCGCGACACCGCGGGCGTCCGCGTCGGTCGTCGAGCGCCGGCGCGCACCGGCGGCGACCAGATGACCGACCGCCGCGCGCAGTTTGCCGTTCGGCAACGGCCGATGCAGCAGAACCAGCCCGCGTGTGTGCGCCGCGGCCAATTGTTCGTCGGTCGTATCGCCGCTGATCAGCAAGGCGGGCAGGGCGGCGTCGACGTCCTGGCGCAGCCGTTCGATCACCGCGATGCCGTTTTCTCCGCGAGGCGGCAGGTAGTCGCAGATCAGCAGATCGGGCTGCCGCTCGCCGGCCGACAGCCGGTCCAGCGCCTCCTTGCCCGAGCGAACCGCGATCGTCTCGTAGCCCCACGCCGTCAGCAGCGCGGACAGCCCGGTGCGGGTCGTGCGATTGCCGTCGACCACGACCACGAGCCCCGTCGAGCCGGGCACGTCGACGTGACTGGCGATCGGCATGTCGAGCGGGTCGGGCATGCATGCGGCAAGCGCGATCGCGACTTCGAAGCACGAGCCGCGGCCGGGCGTCGAGCGCACGGCCAGTTGGCCGTCGAGCAGGCCGGCGAGCCGTCGCACGATCGCGAGCCCGAGCCCGAAGCCTTTCTCGTGATCGCGTTCGGCATTGCCGACCTGGTAGTACTCGTGGAACACGAGCTTCTGCAGGTGATCGGGAATGCCGCAGCCCGTATCCCATACCTGGATCGCGAGGCGGGTGCCGCGGCGCCGGCAGCCGACGACGATTTTTCCGCGCTCGGTGTAGCGCACCGCGTTGGATACGAGGTTGCGCACGATGCGTTCGACCAGCAGCGGATCCGATTGAACCACCGCGCGGCACGGAACGCGCGACAGCGCGACGCCTTTCGCTTGCGCATCGAGCAGGCAGTCGTTGCAGACGCACTCGAGCACGGTGTCGATGGCAAACGGCCGGCACTGTACGTCCACGCTGCCGGCATCGAGCCGGGAAAGATCGAGCAGCGCGCCGAAGAGCCGGCTGAGCGCATCGGACGAGCGCTCGATGCGCTCGACGAGCCGCCGCCCGTCCGGCGGCATCGGGACGCCGTGCAGCGCACCGATCAGCAGATTCAACGCATGCGCGGACTGGCGCAGATCGTGGCTGGCTGCCGCGAGGAATTGCGATTTGGCGAGATTGGCCTGGTCGGCGATGTGACGCTGGCAGTCGAGGTCGACGGCGAGCCGCTCGATCCGTTCGTTCTGCGCCTGGAGCTCGACTGCGTACTGTTCGGCCTTGAAGCGCAGGCGAATGTTCTGCGTGGCCGCATGGTTCGCCCGCAGCCCGAGATAACCGACCACGCAGGCGATCAGCAGCATCATCGGCGCGGTCGCCGGCTGGAACGCATTCGTCGACAGGATCGCGGTGCCGATATACGGAACGGTGGCCGGCAACAGGAAGGCGATGAATGCCGGAAAGTACGTGCCGAGCACCGGGATGGCGCCGGCAACGACGCAGGTCGTCGCGACGACCACCAGGCTCGCGATTTCGACATCCGCGTGCGTCGCGAGATGAATCGAGGCCCATCCCCAGCCCATGCCGGTGGCCGTGCTGAAGGCGGAGAACCACAGCGCCCAGCGCCGCCAGTGGCTCGCGGACGACGGCGACCGGCGATACAGGCGCGACAGCACGATCTGGCCGACCGAGCACACCGCGGTATAGAGGGGCCACGCAAGGCCCGACGCCGGAGCCGGACGGCCCAGCCAGCCGATCGACAGGGTCGCGAGAACGGCAAGCAACACGCTGCCGACGGCGTAGGGCATCACGGCGTCGTAGACGATCCTGACCTGCTCCGAGGCAATCCGGTCTCGCGACTGCATAGGCGTTCCCCAGATCGCTGCGCACGGCAGCGGGGAGTATCGGCGCGCCCGGCACAGGCGCGTATTCCCGTTACATCAGCATAGTCGCTGCGACCGGGTAATACGCCGCGTTTTCTTGCGCCATCGGCAAGTTGATCAGGAATGCAAATGTAATTGAAGCGTCCCGATTGAAATTCGCGGGAGGTCGCGTCGAATTGTGTTTCGGTGGTGCGCAATCCGTTACATGCGATCAGGCAGCCGGGGAAGCGGTGTATCGATTGCACCGGCCGTGCCGCCATTCGCTTGCCGACAGCGCGTATGCAGCAAGTGCCGGCGTCGTGACGGACGCGCGGCATCGGCCACGTCAAGACGTGCGAAAGCGCCCCCGATAAGCGCCCGGGCTCAGTCCTACCCGTTCCTTGAACAACCGGCAGAACGAACTCACGTCGCTATAGCCGACCTTGACGGCCACTTCCTCGATCGTGAGGTCGGCGGCCTCGAACAGTCCGCGGGCGGCCTCGATCCGCAGGCTCTGCAAATAGCGCAGCGGTGTCTGGTCCAGTGCGGCCTGAAAGCGGCGAATCAGCGTGCGCTCGCTGACGTCGAGTTCGTTCGCGAGCGCCGACATCCGCACCTCCTTCGCCATGTTCTTCTGCAGCAGGTGCTGCGCGCGATGAACCAGTGAATCGCCGTGGGCCTTGTCCGCGAGCAGCGGCAGGTAGGGCGTCTGGCGCGTCTGGCTAACGTCGATGAGCATGGTTTTCGCGCAAAGCGATGCGACCGTCGGGCCGGAGAGGCGCTCGACGATGTGAATCGTCTGCAGGAGATAAGACGCCGATGCACCGGCGCAGATCAGGCGATCGACTTCGGTGATGACAGGTTCGACCTGAAGGTTCACGCGCGGAAACCGGGCGCGAAACCGGTCGGCGAGCCACCAGGTCGTCGTCGCCGCGCGTCCGTCCAGCAATCCGGTTTGCGCGAGCAGAAACGTGCCCGTGCAATTGGCCGCGACGCACGCGCCGGCATTCCATTGCGTGATCAGCCAGTCGCATGCGCCCGACTGGTTCGCCAGCAACCTGTCGAACGCCTTGTGCCCCGCGTAATGCGCGCTCGGGATGAACACCAGATCGAAGCGTTGCCGCGGCCGGATCGGTTGCGTGTTCACCTCGAGACCGTTGCTGGTGCGGATCGGGCCGCCCGACTGCGATACGAAATGCCACTCGTAGCGCGTGCCGGTTTCTCCATGCTGCTTCTTCAGGTGCGAATTCGCGACCTGGAGGATGTCGGCGAACCCGCCCAGGCTGAAGGCGTAGCAATCGTCATAGGCAAGGATGGCGGCGCGGTGCATGGCGGTTTCGGCACAACATTAGTCAATTTCGACAATGTACAGCAACCCGGCGACCGGCGACACTTTCGCTACCGGGTGATCGCGTGCCGAGCCGGCCGGATCACGATCCATTCGTTCATTCGAGAGCCATTGCCATGAAAGTCCTGATCGTTCACGCTCATCCCGAGCCTCAATCGTTCTGCACTGCTTTGAAAACCACAGCCGAGGACGTGTTGCGCGCGGACGGGCATGAAGTCGAGGTGTCGGATCTCTATGCGATGGGCTTCAACCCCGTCGCATCGGCGAACGATTTCGGCGCGCGTGCCAATGACGACTACTGCGTCTATGCGCTGGAGCAGCGTCATGGCGTAGCCAACGGCACCATCAGTGCGGATATCCGGGGAGAACTCGACAAGCTGATGCGATGTGACCTGCTCGTGCTGAATTTCCCGTTGTTCTGGTTCTCGACGCCCGCGATCCTGAAGGGGTGGATCGACCGCGTACTCGTGTCCGGCGCCGTCTACGGCGGCATGCGGTTCTACGATCGGGGCGGTCTCAAGGGCAAGCGTGCGATCGTGAGCCTGACGCTGGGCGGGCAGGCGCACATGTTCGGCAACGACCGCGTGCACGGTTCGCTACAAGGCATGCTGCGCCACCTGTTGCAGGGGACGCTCGCGTACACCGGTCTCGACGTACTCGAACCGTTCGTCGCGTGGCATGTGCCGTATGTGTCGAACGAAGTCCGGGGCGGTTATCTGGATGCGTGGCGAAACCGGTTGCCGTCGTTGGCGACGGAGCAGCCGCTGGTGTTCCCGAGTCTCGACGACTTCGACGCGCAACTGTATCCGCTCAAGCGCGGAACGTGACCGGGGAAGGGGGCGGCGCAAGACGAGGCGATGACGTGCGTGGGCAGGTCGTTGTCGTCAAGGTGCTCGGGAGTGTGCGATCGCGGCGAGGGGCCCGGAAGTCGATATCGGCAGGCGATATCGTGGACGGCGCGGCGGCCGGCTCGACGGCGATGTGTTTCGCCGGTTGATGCCCGATGGGCTGCTGCGCTGGCAAGCAGCGCATTGCATTAACCTGGTGCCGACGGCGAGACTCGAACTCGCACAGCTTTCGCCACTACCCCCTCAAGATAGCGTGTCTACCAATTTCACCACGTCGGCACTGCAAGGGGCGCAATTCTAACGTCACATTGCGCGTTTGTGAAGGGGGGGTGACAAGGTTGTGGTTTTGCACGAAAGCGATCCCGGTAGAATTCGTCGGATCGGTCTGACGATCATCGCAACCGCAACCTGTTTTCTCCCGTGACCCACACCCTCGAACAACTGCAGGCCGGACAACTGTCGGGCGCACGGCAACTCAAGCTCGCATGCGGGTTGACCGAATTTCCGCGCGAGATCTTCGATCTTGCCGACACGCTCGAAGTGCTCGACCTGACCGGCAATGCGCTGTCCGCGCTGCCGGACGACCTGCCGCGGCTGCATCGTCTGCGCATCCTGTTTGCGTCCGGCAATCGCTTCACCGCGTTCCCCGACGTGCTCGGCGCTTGCGGGCAACTCGACATGATCGGCTTCAAGGCGAACCGGATTCGCACGGTGCCGCGCGGCGCGCTGCCGCGCGCGCTGCGCTGGCTGATCCTCACCGACAACGCAATCGATGCGCTGCCTGCCGATATCGGCGACTGTTCGCGGTTGCAGAAGCTCATGCTCGCGGGCAATCGGTTGCGCGCGCTGCCGGCCGAAATGGCCGCATGCCGCGCGCTCGAACTGGTGCGCCTGTCGGCCAACCGGCTGGATGCGCTGCCCGACTGGCTGCTGCGCCAGCCGCGCCTCGCGTGGCTCGCCGCCGCCGGCAATCCGTTCGGCGCGGCGCCGGAGGCCGCTGCTTCCGCGGGGCCGGATGTTGTGGAGATCGACTGGGCGTCGCTTTCGTGTGAGCAGAAGCTGGGCGAGGGCGCATCGGGCGTCATTTACCGCGCGCAGTGGCACACGGAAGGGCAGCCGTCACGGGCGGTCGCCGTCAAGCTGTTCAAGGGCGCGGTGACGAGCGACGGCTTGCCCGATTGCGAAATGGCCGCGTGCCTGCACGCCGGCCGCCATCCGGACCTGATCCCGGTGATCGGCAAGGTGCGCGGGCATCCGGATGGCACGCATGGCCTCGTGATGGAACTGGTCGATCCGGCGCTGAAGAATCTCGCCGGGCCGCCGAGTTTCGCGTCTTGCACGCGCGACGTGTATGCGGCCGACGCGCGATTCGCGCCGGCGGAAGCGGTGCGGATCGCGCACGGCATCGCGTCGGTCGCGGGCCATCTGCATGCGCGCGGCATCATGCATGGCGACCTGTATGCGCACAACATCCTGCACGACGGGGCCGGCGGCGCGTTGCTCGGGGATTTCGGTGCGGCGTCGCTCTACGACGTGAACGACCGCATGCAGGGCGGCAGGTTCGAGCGGCTCGAAGTGCGCGCGTTCGGCTATCTGCTCGGCGAACTGCTCGAGCGATGCGAGCCGCGCATGGCGGCCCTCGATGCGCTTGCGGCGGCCTGCCTGAACGAGGATGTCGACGCGCGCCCGTCGTTCGACGAGATCACGGCGGCGCTCGCCGCCCACATGCGCTGACGCGATCGCCCGCTTACGCCTGCCGCGCGGTCAGCAGCTTGATCCCGAGCCCGACGAACAGCAGCCCGCTGCCGCGCTTGAGCGCGCGCACCGCGCGGCTCATGCCGAAACCGCGATGGAACCGGCGCACGCCGGCCGAATAAACGCTGTGAACGATCACGACGGTGCAGGCGATCGTCGCGTACATCACGGCGAACTGCAGTGCGAGCGGGCGGTCGTGCACGATGAACTGCGGCATGAACGCCGACAGGAAGATCATCGTCTTCGGATTGCTGCCCGATACGAACAGCGCTTCGCGGAACAGCTTCCTGCGGTCGGGCACGGCGATTTCCGCGGCACCGGTCGACGCGGCGGCCTTGCGGTCGCCGCGCAATTGCCGCACGCCCAGCACCATCAGGTATGCGGCGCCGACGATTTTCATCGCGACGAACAGCGGCGGCATCGCGGCCAGCACCGCGCCGACGCCGAGCGCGACGAGCAGCACGACCACACCCTGCGCGACGAGGTTGCCCGCGATCGTCGCGGCGGTGCCGTGCGTACCGTAGCGCACCGTGTTGCGGATCACGAGCAGGACGTTCGGCCCCGGCGACAGTGTCGTGGCGAGATAGGCTGCGGCAAACAGCATCCAGGTCTGAACGGACATGCGTCGCTCCGAGTGGCGGTTCCGGCGGTCGGGATGAATCGATTGAAGCGATGATGCCACGCCAATAATGGCGCGGGCCGCCGCCGGAACCACGCATGCGCGGCGCGTCAGCGCGCGTCGCGCATGCAGTACGCGGGGATCGACGGTGGCGTGTCGATCGCGGCGGGCCGCGTCATCCATGCGATCCACGCGGCCCACAACCCGCAGACGATCAGCACGGCGAGATTCAGCGGCGTCCGGTAACGGACGATCAGGTCGGCCAGCGGCAGGCGGTCTTTCATGTGCGTCTCCTTCGATCGGGGTACGGGGGCGCGTTACTGGCCGGCGTAGGTCGGCGGCTTCGCGTCGCAGGTGACCGACACCGTCGAGCCGTCGGCGAAATGCAGCCGGAACGGCACCTTCGCGCCGGGTGCGACGGGTTGGCGCGGTTCCTCGAGCATCACGTGATAGCTCTTCGGCTTGAACGTCACCGAGCCGTGCGCGGGGACGACGACCGAGTCGACATGAACCATCTTCGCGGTGCTGCCGTTCGTCTGCGTTTCATGCACCATCGCCATGCCGTACGCGGGGCTGTCGATGCCCGTCAGCGTGGCGGGTGCGTCGCCGTCGTTCTTCAGCGTGAAGTAGCCGGACGACGGCACCGTCGCCGGCATCGCGCGGATCCAGCACGCATCGGCCTGCACGGCCGGCGCAGCGAACGTGGCAGGGGCTTGCAGCGCCAGCAGTGCAAACAGCAGCGCGGTCGGAATCGAGCGTTTCATCGTTTGTTTTCCTTATCGGTGGATGCAGGGGATGGCGCGTGCATTACTTCAGCGTGAACGTGTAACGGCCTTGCGTGCGATGGCCGTCGCTCGCAACGGCGACCCACGCGACCGTGTACGTGCCGGCCGTCAGGCTGGCCAGTGCGACGTGCATCCGTTTCCGGTTGCCGGCGTCGACGGCCGACTTCCCGTCGGCAACGGATTGCCCGTGGCTGTCGGTGACGGTGATCGAGCTGAAGGCCGGTTCGAGCGCTTCGCTGAAATTGATCGTGACTGCGTGCGGTGCGGCCGACAGCGTGGCGTCGGCGGCCGGGTCCTGCGTCTTCGGAATGGCATGCGCATGGGCAGCCTGGATGACGATGAAGCCGAGCGCGGCGAGTGCGCCGCGCAAGAAAGTGGCGGTGTTCATGACGGTGAGCGTCCTTCGAAACGTGACAGGTCACGCACGCGGGCGGCGTGCGCGGGCCGCGCGATGCGCTACGGCATCACGCGTGACGACAACGGATCAGGACGCGAACGGTGGGGCGCGCGGCTGCGCGGCCGTGAGCGGCAGCGCGCGATGCAGGCTTTCGAAGCGGGTGGCCGCGCGGTGCTGGATCACGCGCACGTTGGCCGCGAACGTCAGTTCGGGCGCGGGCAGGGCGGGCGTGTGGGCAAGCAGGCTGCAATAGCCGCATGCCTGGAGGTGGGCTTGCAGGCGCTTCGTCGACGCATCGGCAGAGTGGTCGCCGGCGGCCGGCGCGGCCGTACAGTAGCCGGCCAGCAGCGCGTCGACACGCCCTTGCGTGGTCAACGCCTGCGAGATCGTCGGCGCGAGCGCCGTCATCAGGATGGCGAGCATCCCGATCAGACTGCCGATCTTCCGGAGGCGACGACTCAGCATGCGATGCGCGGTGGCGTATGAGCGACGATGGAGCGGATTATGCCACGCACGTCGATCCGCGGGTCGGCCGCGGCATGCGGCGAAGCGGCACGCTACGCGTGCTTCGCCAGGTATTTCGTGATCAGCGTCATCTGCGCGGCCCAGCCCTGGTCGTTCATCTCGCGCGCCTTCGCGCGGCGCGCTTCGATCAACTGATCGAAACCCGTTTCGGTGACCGTGAGCAGCGTGCCGCCGGCCTGCGCGGCGAGCGTGAACGTGACGAGCGTCATCGGCTCGGACGTGTAATCGAAATTCGGATCGATCGCGAACGGATGCCAGCGAAACGAGAACAGTTGTTTCGGTTCGCGGCGATCGACGACGATCTCGAACACAGTGCCCGCATAGGGCTCCTGCGCCTTGGCGACGTCGTCGTCGACGCGTGTCGGCGTGATGCGGCCGAACAGCGGCTGGCCGGCCGCGAACGGGCCGTCGAACGTGACGCCGAACCACTGGCCGAATTCGCCGGAATTGCTGACGGCTTCCCAGACGCGCTCGGGCGATGCCGCGAGCTGAGCGTGTTTCTCGATGCGATCGGTTTGCTGGGCCATCGCGTTCTCCATGCAGGATCAGGCGTTGCAGGACGGCGCGCGCGACCGCACGCCGCGTCTAGTCGAGCATGACCGCGTCGGGCACGTCGAGCACGAGGTCCGACGTCGCGACGGCCACGCACGGCAGCGTATAGCCGTCGGCCTTTTCCTCGCGGCTCAGGCCCGGCCATTCGATCGTGTAGCGTACGCTGCCGCTGACGATCCGGCAAAGGCAGCTTCGGCACGTGCCGTTGCGGCACGAGCGCGGCAGCGACACGCGCGCGAACGCGGCGGCTTCGAGCAGTGTCAGCGAATCGGGTGCGTCGAAGGTCGTGCCGAGCGGCTCGATGCGCACGAGGGGCGGGTGGTCGGGATCGGTCATGACTGAGGCGGGCGGCGGTTCGGCGGCAACGCGCCAAGCATACCCGAACCGGCCGGCGGGCAGCGTCCGCCGGCCGGGGGCGTCAATGCCGCCGCAGGTAGCGGTACACGGTGTTGCGCGCGAGGCCGAGCTCGCGCGCGGCCGCCGATACGTTGCCGCCGTGCCGCGCGAGCACGGCGTCGATCACCGCGGCCTGGTGGCTTTGCAGCGTCGTGCCTTCGTGCGCGGTAGCCGGTGTGGCCGGTGTGGTTGCTGCCGTTGCAACCGGCCCATCTTCGCAGTCGAGCCAGAAATCGTCGGGCAAATGCGCGAGCGCGATTTCGGCTTCGTCTTCGGCGAGCATGCCGGCCGTGCGCAGCACGTTGGTCATCTGCCGCAGATTGCCGGGCCAGCGGTGGCGCGTGAATGCATCGAGCACGTCGGCCGCGATACGGCGCGGCATCGGTTCGCTGCGCGCAAGCCGCGCGAGAATCCGGTCGACGAGTGCCGGCAGGTCGGTGCGCACGGCGAGTGCCGGCAGCGTGACGGCAAGCCCGTTGATCCGGTAGAACAGGTCTTCACGGAACGTCCCATCCGCGATCATCGCGCGCAGGTCGCGATGGGTCGCGCAGACCACGCGCACGTCGACCGGCACCGCGCGTGCGCCGCCGAGCGGCATGACCGCGCGCTCCTGCAGCACGCGCATCAGCCTGACCTGCTGTGCGAGCGGCATGTCGCCGATCTCGTCGAGAAACAGCGTGCCGCCGTCGGCCTGCGCGATCTTGCCGGGGCTGCCACGCTTGCGCGCGCCCGTGAACGCGCCGTCTTCATAGCCGAACAACTCGGCCTCGATCAGCGAATCCGGCAGCGCCGCGCAGTTGACCGCGACGAACGGGCCGTCCGCGCGCGGAGACGCCTGGTGCAGCGCGCGGGCGAGCCATTCCTTGCCGGTGCCGGTCTGGCCGAGGATCAGCAGCGGCAGGTCGCGCCCGCGGATTTTCGCGACGCGCTCGAGCACGGCGGCCATGCGCGCGTCGCCGGTGTCGAGCGTCGCGAACGTGATCGTGTCGGGGTCAGGCGCACGTACGCGCACGGCCGGCGCGGGCGGCGTGACGGCAACGGTCGTTTTCTGCGCGTCCGGGAATTCGCAGCGCGCGAGCACGCGCACGCCGGTCGACAGCGTCAGGCGGAACGTGGCGCCCGGCGCGCGGGCGGCCTGCTGCGCGAGCTGGCCGAAGCGCATGCCGAACAGCGCATCGCTGGCTTGATGCTGCAGTGCGTCGAACGACGCGCCGAGCTGGAATTGCGCGCTGCGGTTCGCGGCGATCAGCCCGCCGTCGGGGCCGAATGCGACGAGCCCGGCGAACAGCGAGTCGACGCAATCCTCGTGCGCGTGAAAGCGCAGCCGCAGCGCTTCCCCGCACTGGTTCGCGAACAGATGGTTCTCGATCAGCTGCGCGGACATCCGCACGAGCGCGAGCGTATGCGGGCTGGAGCCGCGCGGGTCGCCGCTCACGTCGAGCGTGCCGAGCGTGCGCCCGAACGGATCGACGATCGGCGCGCACGAGCAGGTGAGGATGTGGTTCGCGCGCAGGAAGTGCTCGGACCCGTGCACGACGACGGCCTGGCGCGACGCGAGCGCGGTGCCGATCGCGTTGGTGCCGCGCGCCCCTTCGGCCCACGACACGCCGGTGCACAGCGCGACGCGGTTGGCTTTCTCGATGAAGTCGGCATCGCCGATGCTGTGCAGGATCACGCCGTCGGCGTCGGTCAGCAGCACCAGGCTTTGCGTATCGGCGATCTGCGCGTGGAGGTCTTCCATCACCGGGCGCGCGTGCGAGAACAGCGCGTGATTCGTGTCGAGCAGTTCGCGCAGCGCGATGCGCGACAGCGGTGCAAAATCCGGGCGTTCGTGCGCGCGCAGGCCGACCGCGGTCGAACGCGCATGCGCCTGCGCGAGCAGGTCGGTGCGACCCGCGGTGACGGGCAGCACGAAGGGTTGCGGCATGACTTGTCTCCTGTTCCCGGGGCAACCCGGGCCGACCGAATCGGAACCGGCGGCGGAGTGCTGCTCCGCTCGCGGTGCACCATCCGGCGCAACAGCCGACCGTCCGGGTACGCATCATCATACAAGCGCCACGTGCGATGCGCGACCGCGATCAAAATCCCCTTGCTTTTAAGCGCCCGCCTGCAATGATGGAAATGGAGCACGCACGCGCCGTGTTCCGCATTGCAACATGCATGCGACGCGACATGCATCCGTTCGGGAGACGCATCATGGTTCGGACGGAACTGAGAGTCGTGCTGGCGGCCATCGCCACGTTCATCATGCTGGGCGGCATTGCCGTGGCGATCCACGGATTGCTGTTCGATCTGACCGATGCGGTGCGATACGGGGCGGCCGCGATTGCGGTGGGCGTCACGACCGCCGCGATCGCGCTCAACGTCTGGCCCACCGATCCGCACTGACGTCCGTTTCCGAAACGGTGCCCGATGCCGCGCTGATCTGATGAATGGCGCGTCGGAACGACGCACGCGGGAATATTTGTCTCCTGCGCGAAACCGTCTAAAGTGGAAATCAACCGGCATGCATCGACCGCGCCACACTCCGCGGTCGGGGCCTCCGCCGGCGAGCCCGCGTACATTTCGTCCGGCCGGTAGCGGACGACGGACGCGGTCATTCGTTTTCTACCGGTCGAGGCGGCTCCCATGCAGATCCATTTCACGAATGAGAAGCCTGAGTATTCGGGGCGTGACCTGATGCTTGCATTCACGGCACTGGTCAATGGCGAGCGCGTCCAGTGTCAGATCACCGCCGAGGCGCTGGAAGACCACTTCGGTGCGGCATCGCCGCGCTTCGAGGACATGGTCGGCGCATTCGACCAGCACCGCGACCGTATCGAGGCGGCTGCACGACGCCTGCTGTCGGAAACACGCGCGCAATGCGTGACGCTGCGCAGCGGTTACGTGCGCTTCTACGAGGCCAACTGGCGCTGACGACACGACGCTCGTCTTGCGGAGCGCGCGGCTGGGCGCGGCGCACGCGAAGACGTTGCCTTTCACGCAATGCCGTTCGGCGGAGTCGGGCGGCATTTTCGTATGCGGGCGGCGCCGGATTGCCGTTGCACCGCGCCCGCTGCTAGTGTGTCGAGGCGAACTGGCGTTCCGATTCGTCAGGATCGCAGAAGAAATCATTCGAATACCAACACAATAAAAAGAGGGCGCCGCACGTGGAGCATCGTTCGGGATGGGGGAAGGCGCGCCGTCTGCTGGCAGGCGCATGGTTGCTCGGGGCCGGCATGTCGATGGCCGACGCGGCCGTTCGGTCGGACGACGACGCGATCGGTCGGCGCGCACCCGGTGAGGTCGACATCGTCGCGGGCGACGTCACGACGGGTGGCATCGTCGTGGCGCCGGGGCGTGTCGCGACGCCGTGTCATCGGCTCGCCGGCCGGCCGGCATTCGACATCGCATCGGCCGATGGCCGCCGTCTTCCCGCGCGACTCGTCGCGGGCAACCAGGATCGGGACATTTGCATCGTCGAAGCGACGGGTCTCGACGTCGCCGCCGTGCCGTTGACGGCGCGAAGTCCGGAAGCAGCCACGACCGCCTATCTGGCGGGCGCGCGATTCGACCGTCGCGATCCCGTTGCGCTGCGCGTGTGCTGCCATGCGTGGGCCGCGGACGGCGGCGTGCATTCCGGCCTGGTCGCGTCGCCGGATCCGGCGTCGCCGCACCTGCCCGAACCGGGCGCCGGCGTCTACGATGAGCAAGGCAATCTGATCGGCATGGTGGGCGTCCGCGCGGACAATGCCGCATCGCTCTATATGGTCCTGCCGGTCGAGTGGATGGCGACCGTGGCGGCGAAGATGCCGGCCGTCGACCTGCCGCTCGAAGCGACCGCCTGGATGAGCCAGGCGCGCGCGTACGCGGTGGCAAACGACGTCGACGGGCTGATTCGCCATGACCTTGCATGGACGGCCGCGCGACCGCAAAGCGCGTGGGCGTGGAACAACCTCGGCAATGCCTACCGCACGAGCCGGCTGCCCGATCGCGGCGCGCTCAGCCTGGCCGCCTATCGCCGTTCGGTCGAAAACGATCCGTCATACGCATTTGGCTGGTCTTCGCTCGGCAACACCTATGCCGAGCTGGGGCAGATGGATCGCGCGCTCGACGCGTTTCATGCCGGCATGCGTGCCGATCCGTCGGACGCGATGCTGCCGATGAATCTCGGTATCGCGTATTTGCGGCGCGGCGACAAGGCCGAAGCGCGACCGTTGTTCGAACGGGGCGTACATGAACTGACCGGTTCGCGCCAGGCAGATGCGTGGAGCCTGCTGGCCTCGGCGCAGCAGGATGCCCAGGCAACCATCGGCGTGCTGTACGACGGGTTGAAGGCCTTTCCCGACGATGCGCGGCTTTGGTACGCACTCGGCCGTGCGCAATACGATCTCGGCCACCTGGCGGACGCGATCGCCAGTTACCAGCACGCGCTGAAGGCGCAGAAGGGCGGCGATTCCGCCGCAACCGCGCTCATCCAGGGCGCGCTGACCCAGGCGTATGCGCTGCAGGGCCAGTCCGGCAACGCGTCCAGCGCGATGCACAGTGCCGTTGAAGCGGCGCCGGACAATGCCGAATACTGGTTGCGGCTCGGCGCGCTGTACATGACACAGTCGAACTATGTCGATGCGTTGAGCGCGCTCGACCGATCCCTCAAGCTGAACGACAGCGACGCGAGGGCATGGCGGATGCACGGCGTGACGCTGGCGCAACTGGGCCAGCATGTGCAAGCCGTCGCATCGTTCCGGCGCGCGGTTGCGCTGGACGAATCCCTGGCGGCGGGATGGGTGGTGCTCGCGGGCGAACTGAACGAGATCGGCCAGCCCGACGAAGCGTCGGCCGCGGCTGCGCATGCATTGAAGCTCGATCCGTCGAACCGGTTGGCGCGGGAGGCGATGGGCATCGCGGCGATTCGCGGCAAGCGGCCCGATGCGGCGGTCGGGATCTTCGAGGAGATGAACCGCACGTATCCCGATGACGCGCAAGTCATGGCCAACCTGGCGGTCGCTTATCGCCGCACCGGGCGGGTCGATGACGCGGTGCAGTTGTATCGCCGCGTCAAGACGCTCGATTCGTCGCTGGCGCAGCGGCTGTACGACGAGGAACTGAAAGGGGTTGCAACGCCATGACCGGCGCGGACGACGCCGGTTCAGGCACGCCCAAGGCAAACGCCACCCGAAGGTGGCGTTTTTTCATCGTACCGCGCGGCGCTTAGCTTCGCTTACTCGCTGCCGAGATAGAAGAAGCGGAACAGGAACACGGCCGCGATGACCCACACGATCGGCTTGACCGTGCGCGCCTGGCCCGTCAGCAGCTTGAGGCCGCCGTACGCGATGAAGCCGAACGCGACGCCGTTCGCGATCGAGTACGTGAACGGCATCAGCAGTGCGGTCAGCGCGGCCGGCACGGCTTCCGTTGCATCGTCCCACGGTACCTCGACCATCTCGCGCAGCATCAGGCACGACACGTACAGCAGCGCGGGCGCCGTTGCATAGGCCGGCACGACGCCGGCGAGCGGCGCGATGAACAGGCACGCGAGGAACAGCACCGCGACGGTGATCGCCGTCACGCCCGTGCGGCCGCCTGCCTGCACGCCCGATGCGCTTTCGATATACGCGGTGGTCGACGACGTGCCGAGCACCGAGCCCGCGACGATCGCCGTGCTGTCGGCGAGCAGCGCCTTGTTCAGCCGGTTCATCTTGCCTTCGACGAGCAGGCCCGCGCGGTTCGCGACGCCCATCAGCGTGCCCGTTGCGTCGAACAGCTCGACGAGGAAGAACACGAGGATCACGTTGATGATGCCGGTCGACAGCGCGGCGCGGATGTCGAGCTTGAACAGCGTTGCATCGATCGACGGCGGCGCGGAGAACACGCCGTGGAACTGGTTGTCGCCGAAGAAGAACGACAGGACCGTAACGCCGATGATGCCGATCAGGATCGCGCCGCGCACGCGCAGGTGGTCGAGCGTGACGATCGTGAAGAAGCCGACGATCGCGAGGATCGTGTCGTGCTTGTGCAGGTCGCCGAGCGTGACGAGCGTGGCCGGGTTGCCGACGATCACACCCGAGGTCTTCAGCGAGATGATGCCGAGGAACAGGCCGATACCGGCGGTGATCGAGATGCGCAGCGATTTCGGAATGCCGTTGACGATCGCCTCGCGCACGCGGAACAGCGTGACGAGCAGGAACAGGCAGCCGGAGATGAACACCGCGCCGAGCGCGGCCTGCCACGTGAAGCCCATCCCCTTGACGACCGTGTAGGCGAAATACGCGTTCAGGCCCATGCCGGGCGCGCACGCGATCGGGTAGTTCGCGTACAGCCCCATGATGATCGACGCCAGCGCCGCGACGAGGCAGGTCGCGACGAACACGGATTCCTTCGGCATGCCGGCATCGCCGAGGATCGCGGGGTTGACGAAGATGATGTAGGCCATCGTCAGGAACGTGGTGACGCCCGCGAGTATTTCGGTGCGGAAGTCGGTGCCGGCTTCAGCGAAGCCGAAATACCGCTTGATGGATTCCATGAAGGCGTTTCTCCGGTCGGGTTGTCGTGTTGATTGTTGTGCCGAATTGTTGTAAAGGCAGCGCGCGGCCGGCTTAATGTAACCAGCCACTATTGCCCGGCTATCGGCGGATTGTAATAGCGCGGATAGCTCGGACGATATAGTTGGAGGGCACGATCGGTTGCCTGCGCGCGAACGGTCTGGCAGCCCGGCCGCGCGACGAAGGCGCGCATTTTACCGGTTCGCGCGGCACGGACCGGCAGAAATGGCGCAAATGGCGGAAACGGTGGAAAGGCAAGCGGGAGGAACGGGCGAAACCGGCCGGTGCGTGCGCAACGGCACGGCAGCTGCATCGCGCGTGGCGGGTGCGCGATGACACGCGACTGAAACGGAGCGCCCGCATGCTGCACGAACGCGGTGCAGGCTGCGTGTGTGCGCGGACGCACGTGCGCGGCCGGTGCGGATGCACGGCAGCGGCGTGCAGCGGCCATTCGTCAGTCCAGGCGGTGGCAGATATCGGGCTATCGTGCGCCGAAGCCGTCCCGTCCGCAACTGTCATTTCGCGATGCGGGGGCGACTGTGGTTTCTGTGTAAAAGATTGCAAGACCCCATCGCGTAAACCGGCAAGTCTTTCTAGGATAGATACACCGCGCATGCACACGCCGGCCGGTAATTGCCGACGCGGGGGAGTCGCAGTCCGTGCAGGCCAGGCGGTGAATGGCGGTCAAGGCCGTTGCGCGTTCGGGCAGGCACGGCCGATTGCGATTGCCCGATGCGGGTTCGTCCGTAATCACGGAGGTCAGCATGTTGAACTGGATCAGCCGTTGGGCGATGCGACACGCCCCCACGCCGGAAAAAACCGCTGCGTCGATGCTCGTGACGGCGCGCATGGAACTGTTCGCAGCCGAACAGCGCGTCATCGATGCGAAATTACAAGCGGATTACTGGCGCACACGAGTGTCATTCCTCGAAGAGGTGCAGAAGCAGGGCATCGATCCGTGGGTGACCTCGCAGGCAGCGCAACGTCCCGACCTCGATTCCACTCCCCGGAGCACGGGCCCGCGTCTCGCCGCCAGCACCTGATGCACGCATTGCATCCGGTTGCTGCGCACGGCGTGCGATCGCTCGCGGCACGCACTCGCGTGCCGCGGCATTCGATGCGCACCTGCGGCGTGCTGCGCCGCGGGTGCGTCCGTTTCCGGTCGCGGTCGTTCCGAGTCTCGCGTGCTTGACGGCACGTCGCTCATCCGCTCCTTCTCCATACCCCGACGAGCAAACGTTGCACTTGTGCGAGCGTGCGCCTGAAGCGCTCGCCGCGCCGCACGTACGCGGTCGTGAGCGTCGCTTCGGCCGATCGGTCGGCATCGGTGCCGAGCCAGATGCGCTCGCCGCGCGCGATGCGCAGCACGTCGCCGGGCCGCACCCAGTAATCGTCGACGCTCGGCGGGCGCGTGACCCACAGCGCCGCGCCATGCGTACGCAGCTCGGCATCCTGCGACGCGCGCCAGGTCATCGTCGTGCGCGGCGCGACCGCGAAGCGGATCACGACAGTCGGTAACGCGATCGTGCCGGCGCGGCGCCGATCGGGACGGTCGAACAACTGGCTTGCCTGGTCCATCGTCTTCTCCATTGATTGAGCCGGATGGATGACGCGCACCAGAACAAAAAGGCCTCATCCGTTTCCGGTGAGGCCTTGTGTGACATGCGGTACTGCTCGATTGCTAACGCACAAGCGCCTCCCGTGAATCATTCTTTCGAATGTTCATCGAGCAATGAATCGCGACGGCGATGAGCTTGAACGTAGGCATGCGAACGATTTTGTTGTCGGGCTGATGTGTTGTCAACGACTATTTTCGGGATATGCGCGGATGATCCGTTGTCGCACGTGTGCTGCGTATCGCGAGATCGCTGCGCATCCGGATCGAGCGCACAGCGACGCTTTCTCTATTCGAGACTTCGACATCGTCCACCCAGCATGCGGCGCATCTGCGCGAGCGCACGCGCGAGCCACGCGTCGCGTTTCATCACGTACGCGGTCGTGATCGATGCCGCAGCGGGCCGCTCGTCGTCGGTGCTGATCCAGATGCGATCGCCGCGCCGCAGGCGCAGCACGTCGCCGGTTCGTATCCAGTAATCGTCGAGGCAGCCCAGCCGCGTGATCCACAGCGTCGCATCGTGTGTGCGGACCTCGGCATCGTGTTGCGCGCGCCACGCCAGCGTCGTGCGCGGCGCGACCGTGAAATGCAGTTCGACTCTCGGCAACGCGATCGTATCGGTGCGGCACCGATCGGGGCAAACAACCAGCCGGCTTGCTTGGTCCATCGTCATCTCCATCCGTTGAGCCGGACAGGATGACGCGCACCAAAACAAAAAGGCCTCATCCGAATCCGGCGAGGCCTTGTGACATGCGTAACTGAATCGCGATGCTAATGCACAAGCGCCTCCGGTGATCGCCACGTATGGGCGTTCACTCGATTTTCATGCGCGATGGCGAATGGCTTGAGCATAGGCATGCGAACGAGTGTGTCGTGGCAGCCTGGCAATGTCAACGGAAATTTCGAGATACGTGGCGGTTACGCGTCGCGTTGCGCGAGGCCGTTCACGAGCAGCTCGGACAGCAGGCCCGTCATCCCTTCCGGGTGCGTGGCCGCGCGTGCCTTCAGCTGTTCGACGAGCTCGGCGTTGAGCTTGCAGGCGAACGGCACGAGACCCTGTTCCTGGTCGAGCTTGCGCTGCGCGCGGCGGTCGAGCTTGGCGGCTTCGTCGGCACCCTTGCCGAAACGCGCGGAGCCGGACTGCTTCATCGCTTGCGTCAGTTTGAGCGCCTTGTTCTTTTCGAGATCGGTTTTCTTCATGGCCATCGCGGCACCTCCGGGAAATTGAAGCCGCGATTGTACGCATTTCGGCGGGCACTGCCCGCCGAGCCGGCCGGAAACGCGCTCAGGCGCCCTTCGTCGTGCCCCAGTTGCCGCCGTGCGCGGCGGCCTGCGCGGCCGGCGAGCGCTCGAGGTAGGCGAGCGCCTGCTCGGTCGAACCCTCGTGGTGCGGCGTATAGCTCGGCTTGAAATAACGCAGCGCCGCGCCGATCACCTTCCAGAACGACGGCAGGTGCCCGCGCCGCGAACCTTGCCACCACGCGAGCACGAAACCCGGGTAGCGGCCGGCGTCCGGATCGCGCTTGTACATGAATTTCGCGCCGGTCGTGATGTAGTAGAGCAGCAGCAGGATCACGAACGCCATGTGCACGCAGCGCTCCGGATAGCTGCCGCCCAGGTGCCGGTAGATGTCGAACGCGACGGTGCGGTGCTCGACTTCCTCCGCGCCGTGCCAGCGCAGCAGGTCGACCATCGTCGGGTCGGCACGGCCTTCGTCGAGCCCGTGCGCATTGAGCACCCAGTTGCCGAGATAGCCGAAGAAATGCTCGAGCGACGCGATGACGGCGAGCTGCTGGCGCAGCCAGAAGCGCGTATGGCCGATCTTCAGCCCGAGCGGCTGCTCGCCGAGCACGCGCGTGAACAGCCGGTTGAGCTTCTGCGTGAACGGCTTCGTGTCGATCCCGTGCCGGTCGTAGTAGTGCTTGAGCACGCCGCCGTGCGAGCGCGAATGCACGGCCTCCTGGCGCAGGAAGCCTTCGGCCTCGTCGCGCAGGCGCGCATCGGTGATCAGCGGCAGTGCCTTGTTGTACACGCGGCAAAACCACAGCTCGCCTTCCGGGAACAACAGGTTCAGCGTGTTGATGATGTGCGTGCTGCCCGGATCGTTCGGCACCCAGGTGATCGGCGTGTCGCTGAAGTCGAACTTCACGTGCCGGGCCTTGATCTTGTGGTAGTCGGCGGTATCGGTCATGTTGTCTCCCTGTGCGGCGTCATGCGCCGTCAATGCGATGCCATGCTGACGCGGGCGATCATTCGGCCGAGCCACGGCATGAAGCGGCCGACGAAGCGCATCGCGTGCGCCTCGCCGCCGACCGCGACGACGGGGCGGTTGCGCAGCACGCCGTCGACCATTGCCTGCGCGACGGTTTCCGGTTTCAGGCCGCGCATCTGGTACAGCTTCGTCGCGCGCTTGCGCAGCCGCGCTTCGTCCTGTGCGTTGGCGCCCGCGTATTGCGTCGACGCCATGATTCCGGTCTCCGCGAAACCGGGGCACACGGCCGTCACGCCGATGCCTTGCTCCGCGAGTTCCGCGCGCATGCATTCGCTGAGCATCAGCACGGCGGCCTTCGTCGTCGCATATGCGGGCAGGTCGCGCGACGGCCCGAACGCGGCGGCCGACGCGGTGTTGACGATGTGCCCGCCGGTGCCGCGCGCGGCCATCTGCTGCGCGAACAGTCGCGAGCCGTGGATCACGCCCCACAGGTTCACATGCAGGACGCGCTCCCAGTGCCGCGCGCTCGTGTCGAGGATGCCGCCGGCCATGCCGATGCCCGCGTTGTTGATCACGATGTCCGCGCCGCCGAGTTCGCTGCCGACCCATGTCGCGAGCGTTTCCATCTCGTCGGCGGACCCGACGTCGACACGTTTCGCGTGTGCCTGCGCGCCGGTCAGCCCGAGCAGCAGCGCGGTGCGTTCGGCGCTCGCGAGATCGATGTCGCACGCGACGACCGTCGCACCTTCGCGGGCGAACGCAAGCGCCGCGCAGCGGCCGATGCCGCTGCCCGCGCCGGTGACGACCGCGACCTTGCCGCTGAAACGGCCGCTCGTTGCGCGGCGGCGCGCGTTCGCGAGCGCGGGCGGTTCGTTGCCCGATTCGACCGCGTCGATCAGTTGCCCGGCGAGATCCGCGAAGCGCGCGGGATCGGCGAGCGGCAGCCAGTGGCCGGCCGCGACTTCGCGACGGTAGTACTGCGGTACCCAGCGCGACAGGTTCTCGGACAGCGCAGGGCTCACGTACTTGTCGCCGAGCGGCACGATCGTCTGCACCGGCGCATGCGCGTAGCGTTCGCGCGGCGCGAACAGGCAGCGGATGAAGTTCGCGCGATAGAGGCGCACGCCGCGCGCGCCGTCGTCGGCCTGCGTCGGGCGCGGCGTGGCCGGTGTCTTCTCGAGCCGGCGCAGCAGGCGCGGCCACGCGCGGCCGAGCCACAGCCGCCAGCCGAGCTCGGGGATGAACGGCAGGTGGAACAGGTACACGTACCACGATCGCACGAGCTGGCCGCCGAGCCTGGCGAGCGATGCGGGCGTCGGGCGCAGCACGCGTTCGCGCAGCCAGAAGCCGACATGGTCGAGGCACGGCCCCGAGCACGACGTGTACGACGCGATGCGGCCCGCGAGGCGCGCATCGGTGACGAATTCCCAGCCCTGGATCGAGCCCCAGTCGTGCGCGATCAGATGCACGGCGCGGCCGGGGCAGAGCGCGTCGATCACCGCGACGAAGTCGTCGGTCAGTTTCGCGAGGTGGTAGTCGGCCGTGCGCTTCGGCGCGCCGGACAGGCCCGCGCCGCGCACGTCGTAGGCGATCACGTAGTGCTTGCGCGCGAGCAGCGGCGCGACGTGCTGCCAGACGCTGCTGTCGTCGGGATAGCCGTGCACCAGCACGACCGGCGAGCGGGCCGGGTCGCCCCAGGTCTTGACCGCGAGCGTCAGGTCGCCGGAGGTGACCGCCGTTTCGCTATGAACCGATTCGAACAGGGCCAGCGGCGCTTCGTCTGAAAGAGGCTGCATCGTGAGTCCGTCGTTCAGGGATTCGGGAGGAAGGGCGCGCTCGCGTCAGGCGGCGGCCGGCACGATCGCGACGGCCTGCGCACGCTCGGCCTGGCGATGCTGCCAGCGGCGCACGTGCGGGAGGTCTTCGTCGAGCCAGTACGCGTCGTCTTCGGTGATGACGAGCAGCTCTTCGAATTTCGCGCCGACGCCGGCGAAGCCGAGATGCGGCTCGACGGCCCACAGGCCCGGCACCGGCGCATGCTCGGAGCGGCGGTCGATAGACCACAGCGGCGACCAGCCTTGCTGCTTCGCCGCGCGGCCCTGGTCGAGCAGCAGGTTGCGCGTCGCGTTCAGCCCGAAGCGCGCGACGAAGCGCGGCTTCGACAGCTTGTGGATCTTCGCGACGCGATGCGCGAGCACCTTGAACGGATAGGCCTTGTGGCGCGGCTCGACACCCTGGCGGCGGCACAGCGCGTCGACTTCCTGCGCGACCTCGGCCATCGGCCGGCGCGCCTTCACGAGCCGCACGATCATCTCGCGGTGGTCCATCAGGTCGTCCTGCAACTGTTCGAGGATCGGGTTGTGGCCCAGGCAGTGCGCGTAGCCGACGTCGGCGACGATGCCGTCGAGCACCGGCGCGACGTCGAGGATCACCGGCATGTCGGTTTCGAGCTGGCGGTTGCTCGGGAAGAACGCGAGATTGAAGCCGCCCATGTGCTTGAGGCCCGAGAAGCCCTCGAACGCCGTGCGGTCGCCGAACCACGCGAACGGC
This sequence comes from Burkholderia sp. BCC1999, assembly GCF_905339975.1. NCBI lineage: Bacteria > Pseudomonadati > Pseudomonadota > Betaproteobacteria > Burkholderiales > Burkholderiaceae > Burkholderia > Burkholderia sp. BCC1999. The sequence continues at coordinate 229,392 of NZ_CAJPHP010000010.1, forward strand.
TTGTGCAGCCAGTCGTGCACGCCGTTGTCCTGCAGCCATTCGGTCAGGAGGCGAGCGGCTTCCTTCTCGGTGATGCCGGGATAGAGCATTGCGCCGACGGTTTCGACGCAGCGGTACGCCAGCTGCTGGACCGCGCGGAATTGCGGCAGTTCGTCGAGGTGGACTTCCGGCAACGGGTGATGGTCGGCCATGGTGCGTCTCCGTTGGGGCGCTGATCCGGAACGCGCCCGCCGGCATCGCCGTCGCGGGTTATTCAGTCAGCATTTAATGTGTCATTGAGTAATGTAACGATCATAGACGGATACGCGCGCCGGGAAGTGAGGATTTGTCCTAATGGAAGGGGGAAATGGAGGGGAACCTCTAGGTTTCCGGGCGATGTCGCGGGTGGGCCCGTTGTCGGCCCGGATGGCCGTTCGGCCATCTGGTGGCGCCCGGCATGTCGCGCCGGATCAACTCGCCGTCGCGTCGCGGCGTGACGCTGTCAAATTGCCGAAATAATTTCGTCACATCATTCGCCCCCAATTCGAAGCCGCCCCGGCCTCGCGACGGCGATGAGCCGCCAGTGCGCCGCACGGGGCAGTGACCGAAACCGATTCGACATTTCCACGGAGAGAGACCATGCAACGCCGCCAGTTCATGAACACCCTTGCCGCGGCGACCGCCGCGACGTCGCTGATGCTCAAGACCGGCACCGCCGATGCGAAGAGCGCAACCGCGCCGGACGCGCTGGACCCGGGCCGCTGGTCGCCGTTCAACGCCGCGCGCCTGCAGGCGGTGCTCGACCGGCATGGCGTCGCGAGCGCGCGCTACGACGAAAAGCGCCGCCCGTACGCGGTGTTCGACTGGGACAACACGTGCATCATGAACGACTGCGAAGAGGCGTTGCTGATGTACCAGATCAACCATCTTCAGTACAAGCTGACGCCGGACGAATTCGTCGCCGTGATGTGGAAGGACGTGCCGAAGGGCGCGTTCATGAAGGATTACACGACCGTCGACGGCAAGCCGGTGACGATGGAGGATCTCGCCGCCGACGTCGAATCCGACTACCGCTGGCTCTACGCGAACTACAAGGGTTTCGGCGGCGAGAAGAGCCTCGACGAGATTCGCGAGACCGACCAGTTCAAGGATTTCCGCGCGAAGCTGTACTTCATGTACGACGCGATCTGCGACACGCACCCGCTCGAAGTCGGCTACAAGTGGATCATCTACTTCTACAAGAACATGACGACCGCCGAGCTGCAGGCGATGGCGGAAGCGTCGGACAACTACGGGATCGGCGACGCGCTGCGCAAGGTCCGCTATGAAAGCCCGAAGACGCTGCCGGGCAAGGCCGGCGTGGTGGCCGACACGCATTTCCACGGCATTCGCATTCATGAGGAGATCCGCGCGGTGATGCACACGCTGCGCGCGAACGGCATCGACGTGTACGTGAGCACTGCGTCGCTCGACGATGTCGTGCGCGTGTTCGCCGGCAATCCGAACTACGGCTACGGCGTGCCGCCGGAGAACGTGATCGGTCTGCGCCTCGACATGCGGGACGGCAAGTACACGAGCACCTATCCGGCCGGCTGGCATTTCAACTGGGGGCCCGGCAAGACGGTGGGCATCCGCAACGTGCTCGAATCGAAGAAGGGCTACGGGCCGCTGCTGGTGTTCGGCGACAGCGACGGCGACGCGTGGATGCTGCGCGACTTCAAGGACACCGCGGCCGGCGTGATCGTCAACCGGATGAAGAAGGGCGAGATCGGCGCGGACAGCAAGCTCGCGGCCGAGCAGATCGGCCAGCAGGACGCGCGTTTCCTGCTGCAGGGCCGCGATGAGCACACGGGCCTGATGATTCCGGACGAGAAGTCGATCAAGTACGGCAAGACCGAGCGCAAGCTGCTTGCTTGACGTGTGTCGCGTGCCGGGCCTTGGCGGCCCGGCATCCGGCGGGATCGACGGCGCCGCCGCGCGGGCCGGAACATGCGCGTTTCAGCGCTCGCGCGGCGCGCCCAGCCGCTCCAGCAACGCCCCCAGCAGATCGACCGGCAGCGGAAACACGATCGTCGAGTTCTTGTCCGCGGCGATCGTCGTCAGCGTCTGCAAATAGCGCAGCTGCATCGCCTGCGGTTGCAGCGCGAGCCGCTGCGCGGCCTGCAGCAGCTTCTCCGACGCCTGCAGTTCGCCTTCCGCGTGAATCACCTTCGCGCGTCGCTCGCGTTCGGCTTCGGCCTGCCGCGCGATCGCGCGGATCATCGTTTCGTTCAGGTCGACGTGCTTGATCTCGACCGTCGATACCTTGATCCCCCATGCATCGGTCTGTGCGTCGAGCGTTTTCTGGATGTCGGCATTTAACTGCTCGCGCTCGGCGAGCAGTGCGTCGAGTTCGTGCTTGCCGAGCACCGCGCGCAGCGTCGTCTGCGCGAGCTGGCTCGTCGCCTCGAAGAAGCGCGCCACCTGGATCACGGCCTTCTCCGGATCGACCACGCGGAAATACACGACCGCATTGACCTTCACCGACACGTTATCGCGCGTGATCACGTCCTGCGCGGGCACGTCGAACACGACGGTGCGCAGGTCGATCCGCACGACCTGCTGGACGATCGGGATGATCAGCACGAGCCCCGGCCCCTTCACCTTCCAGAACCGGCCGAGCATGAACACCACGCCGCGCTCGTACTCGCGGAAGATGCGGATCGACGACGCGACGAGCACCACGACGAAGACGATCAGGACACTGCTGAAGCCGAACGTGTAGCCGATCATGACGGCTCTCCTTGATGTTGTTCTTGCGCCGGTATGTCGTAGAGCGGAGCGACGGTGAGCAGCAGCCCGTGGCGCCCGGTGACGCGCACGCGGCAGCCCGCGGCGAGCGGCGCGCTGCTCGCCACGCGCCAGCGCTCGCCGCACACGCGCGCCCAGCCGGCGGCCGATGGCGCAGCGCCGGCCGCGCCGTGCGTCTGGTCGGCCTGCAGGCCGTCGTCGAGCACCTCGCCGATGCTGCCGAGCATTGCCTCGGCGCCCGTTACGACCGGGCGGCGCCGCGCGCGCAGCGCGACGCTCGACACGCCCGCGACGAGCAGCCCGCCGCCGAGCGCGAGGCTCGCGATCACGGGCCATGGAATCCCGTAGCCGGGCACGTCGGTGTCGATCAGCATCAGCGCGCCGATCGTGAACGACACGATCCCGCCAAAGCCGAGCACGCCGAAGGTCGGCAGGAATGCCTCGGCGACGAGGCAACCGAGGCCGAGCAGCACGAGGCCGAGGCCCGCATAGCTGACCGGCAGCAGCTGCATCGCGAACAACCCGACCAGCAGGCAGATCGTGCCGGCGACGCCCGGCAGTACGAAGCCGGGGTTCGCGAACTCGAAGAAAAGACCGTAGATGCCGATCGTCAGCAGGATCAGCGCGACGTTCGGATCGGTGATGATCAACAGAAAGTGGCTGCGCCAGTCGGGTTCGACCACGACGAGCGGCGTATGCGCGGTCGCCAGCCGCACCGTGCCGGCGGTGGTCGTCGCGCTGCGGCCGTCGAGCTGGCGCGCGAGATCGGCCGGATCCTGTGCGATCAGGTCGACCACGTGCTGCGCGCGCGCCTCGCTGGCCGACAGGCTGACGGCTTCGCGCACCGCGCGCTCGGCCCATTCGGCATTGCGCCCGCGCAACTGCGCGAGGCCGCGGATATAGGCCGACGCGTCCTGCATCGCCTTGCGGATCTCGGTCGATTGCGTGTCGGTCGGCAGCGCGGCCGGCGACGCGCCCGACGCACCCGACGCACCCGAGGCACCCGAGGCACCCGACGTCCCGGCCGCGGGCGGCCGTGGCGCAGCGGGGTTCGCGCCCGGCGGCGCGGCGCCGCCGACGCCGATCTGCACGGGCGACGCCGCGCCGAGATTGGTGCCGGGCGCCATCGCCGCGAAGTGGCTCGCATAGACGATGTAGGTGCCCGCGCTCGCGGCCCGTGCGCCACCCGGCGCGACGAACGCGGCCACCGGCACCGGCGAGCCGAGGATCGCCTTGATGATCTGCCGCATCGATGTATCGAGGCCGCCGGGCGTGTCGAGTTGCAGGATCGCGAGCGGTGCGTGCTCGCGGGCGGCACGGTCGAGCGAGCGCACGATGAAATCGGCGCTGGCCGGGCCGATTGCGCCGTTGATCGGGATCACGATGACCGGGCGAGCGGCAGCGGGCGCGTCGACAGGAGACGGTGCGGCGACTGCGGCGCACACGACGAGCAGCGCCGCGAACAGCGCGGCGCGCGCGACCCGCGCGGACAGCGGGTGACGGGGGCGGCCGTCGGGCGCGGCAGGCGCCGGCGGCGGCTCATGACGGTGAAAGCGCATCGGGACGTCCGGGCGGCGCGCGGCCGCGCGCCGTCCGGCTCGCGGAAAGGGCGTGGGCCCGATGCTTAAAGATTAGGCGGTTTCGGCGGAAAGCGCGAAACCGTGGCCGCGTGGCGCAGAGTCAGACCGCGCCGCCGCCGCGCGCGAGCACTTCGTCGCGATAATCGGCCGGGCTGCGCCCGCTCCATTTGCGAAACGCGCGGTAGAACGCGCTGGGTTCCGCGAAACCGGTTGCGGCCGCGACGTCGGCGATCGTGCGCGCGGGGTCGGCCAGCGCCTCGAACGCGAGGTCACGCCGCAGCGTGTCCTTGATCGACTGGTAGGCCTGGCCTTCCTGGTGCAGCTTGCGGCGCAGCGTGGCCTCGGCCACGTGCAGCCGCGCGGCCATCCCGCCCGCGCCCGGCCACGCGGCGGGCGGCATCCCGCGCAGCACCGCGCGCACCCGCTGCGCGAGCGCATTCGGGTTGCGGTACTTGACGATGAAGCTGGCCGGCGCGTTGCGCAGGAACGTCTTCAGCGTCTTCGTGTTCTGCACGACCGGCAGCGTCGCGAATTCGGGATCGAAATCGACATACGAATCGGGTTCGTTGAACCGCATGTCGTCGCAGAACATCGACGGGTACTCGTGGTCGGCGGGCGGCGTGTCGCAGCGGAAGCTCGCATGCAGCAGCGGAATGCGGCGCCCGATCAGCCAGCAGGTCAGCCCGTACACGATGATGAAATAGGTCGCGTACGTGAACATCGCGGGCGTCGCGCCGTTGTTGCGGTGCACGAAGCGCAACCGCACGCGCTGCGGGTTCGCGTCGAGCTCCGCGTGCAGGTCGTCGAGCACGCAATGCATGAAATTCACCGCGCGCGCCATCGCGTGCAGCCCGTCGCGCGCGGTTAGCGCGGACTGGCTCATCGCGATGAAGCTGCCGCTGCGCATCGGGTGGCGATCCTGCCCGAAAAACTCGTCGTCCATCGTGCGCGCGATCGCGTTCCACAACGCGCCGTACTGCTGCGCGCTCACGCGTGCGCGCGGCTGCTCGAGCAGCGCGGGTGCGATGCCGGCCTGCGCGAGCAGCGGCTCGGCCGCAACGCCGCGTCGCGTGGCGAGCGCGACGCTGTAAGCGACGAGGCTGATCGCGACGGTTCCCTTGTCTTCCTGCTTCATCCGTGCCGCCGGTGTGGCAAAAACGCTCAGTGTAAATGAGCGACGCGAGCATCGAACAGTCGCGCCGGCTTGCCTACACTTGTTGCATCGAAACGCAAGGACGGTCGCGCCCGGCGGCCGCGGGAGACAGCAGCACCATGGACGAGCTTTATACCGAAGACCAGCGGATGATCCGCGATGCCGCGCGCGCCTTTGCGACCGAGATGCTGGCGCCGAACGCTGCGCAGTGGGACCACGACGCGCACCTGCCCGACGCGATCGTCGCGCAGCTCGGCGAACTCGGCCTGCTCGGGATGATCGTGCCGCAGGAGCTGGGCGGCTCGTATACGGACTACGTGGCCTACGCGCTGGCGATGGAAGAGGTCGCCGCCGGCGACGCCGCGTGCGCGACGATGATGAGCGTGCACAACTCGGTCGGCTGCGGGCCGATCCTCGGTTTCGGCACGCCGGCGCAAAAGGATCGCTGGCTGGCCGACATGGCGGCCGGCCGCGTGATCGGCGCGTTCTGCCTGACCGAGCCGCACGCCGGTTCCGAGGCGAACAACCTGCGCACGCGTGCGGAACTGCGCGACGGCAAATGGGTGCTGAACGGCGCGAAGCAGTTCGTGACCAACGGCCAGCGCGCCGGGGTGGCGATCGTTTTTGCCATGACCGACCCGGAAGCCGGCAAGCGCGGCATTTCCGCGTTCCTGGTGCCGACCGACACGCCGGGCTTCATCGTCGGCAAGCCCGAGAAGAAGATGGGTATCCGCGCGTCGGATACGTGCCCGATCACGTTCGAGAACTGCGCGATTCCGGAAGAGAACCTGCTCGGCAATCGCGGCGAAGGGCTGAAGATCGCGCTGTCGAACCTCGAGGGCGGCCGTATCGGCATCGCCGCGCAGGCGCTTGGCATCGCGCGCGCGGCGTTCGACAAGGCGCGCCGTTATGCGGGCGAGCGCGTGCAGTTCGGCAAGCCGATCGCCGAGCACCAGGCGATCCAGCAGAAGCTCGCCGACATGGCCGTGCAGATCAACGCCGCGCGCCTGCTCGTGCATCACGCGGCGAAGCTGCGCACGGCCGGCTTGCCGTGCCTGTCGGAAGCGTCGCAGGCGAAGCTGTTCGCGTCCGAGATGGCCGAGCGCGTGTGTTCGGATGCGATCCAGATCCACGGCGGCTACGGCTACCTGGTCGATTACGAGGTCGAGCGTCACTATCGCGACGCACGCATCACGCAGATTTACGAAGGCACCAGCGAAGTGCAGCGGATGGTGATCGCACGGCAGCTTTGAGCCGCGACGGTCGCCCCGGTCGAAACATCACGCAAGGCACGAGGGCAGCGCGGCGAACGCGGCACGCAACGACGTGACCGTGCGCCGCACCAGGGGAAACCGCGCATGGGCTGCAGCGCATGCGCTGGTTGACCGCGAGACATGGAGACCGGAGGAAACGATGACGGTACAGGCATTCCTGAACGCACGCGACTTTCTGCTGCGCCATCGCACCGACTACGAAACCGCGTACCGCGATTTCGAATGGCCGGTGCTCGATGCGTTCAACTGGGCGCTCGACTACTTCGACCCGATGGCGCGCGGCAACGACCAGCCCGCGCTGTGGATCGTCGACGCGGCGACCGGTACGGGCGATCCGTATTCGTTCGCGCAGATGTCCGAGCGTTCGTCGCGGATCGCGAACTGGCTGCGTTCGATCGGCGTCGTGCGCGGCGACCGCATCCTGCTGATGCTGCCGAACCGTGTCGAGCTGTGGGACGCGATGCTCGCCGCGATGAAGCTCGGCGCGATCGTGCTGCCTGCCACCACGCAACTGTCGCCCGACGACGTGCGCGACCGCGTGCAGATCGGCGGCGCGAAATACGTGATCGTCGACGAGAACGAAACCGCCAAATTCGAACAGCCCGACCTCGGCCTCGCGCAGAAGATCGTCGCGGGTGCGCCGCGCGCGGGCTGGCTCGCGATGAACGACGGCTATGCGGCCAGCGCCGAATTCGAGCCGGACGCCGTCACGCACGCGAACGATCCGATGCTGCTGTACTTCACGTCGGGCACGACGTCGAAGCCGAAGCTCGTCGAGCATACGCACCGCACCTATCCGGTCGGGCATCTGTCGACGATGTACTGGGTCGGCCTGCAGCCGGGCGACATCCACTGGAACATCAGCTCGCCGGGCTGGGCGAAGCACGCGTGGAGCTGCTTCTTCGCGCCGTGGAATGCGCAGGCGTGCGTGTTCGCATTCAACTACGCGCGTTTCGAGCCGAAGGTCGTGCTCGATGCGCTCGTCAAATACCAGGTCACGACGCTGTGTGCGCCGCCGACCGTGTGGCGCATGCTCGTGCAGCAGCCGCTCGCGTCGTTCGACGTGAAGCTGCGCGAGATCGTCGGCGCGGGCGAGCCACTGAATCCCGAGATCATCGAGCGTGTGAAGAAGGCGTGGAACATCGCGATTCGCGACGGCTACGGCCAGACCGAGACGACCTGCCTGATCGGCAACTCGCCGGGCCAGCCGGTGGTCGCGGGCTCGATGGGGCGGCCGCTGCCCGGCTACCGGATCGCGCTGCTCGACCCGGACGGCGCGCCCGTGACCGAAGGTGAAGTCGCGCTGCCGATCGGCCCCGACGTCACGCGCCCGGTCGGGCTGATGACCGGCTACGCGAACAATCCCGATGCGACGGCCCATGCGATGCGCGACGGCCACTACCGCACGTCGGACATCGCGATGCGCGGCGACGACGGCTACTACGTGTATATCGGCCGCGCGGACGACGTGTTCAAGTCGTCCGACTACCGGCTGAGTCCGTTCGAACTCGAGAGCGTGCTGATCGAGCATCCGGCGATCGCCGAGGCGGCCGTCGTGCCGAGCCCCGACCCCGTGCGGCTGTCGGTGCCGAAGACCTTCATCACGCTGCGGCAGGGCTACGAGGAAAGCCCCGAGCTGGCGCTGGAGATCTTCCGTTTCTCGCGCGAGAAGCTCGCGTCGTACAAGCGCATCCGCCGCCTGCAGTTCGCCGATCTGCCGAAGACGATCTCGGGGAAGATCCGCCGCGTCGAGTTGCGCCGCCGCGAGATCGAGCGTGGCGACGACGCGAGCGCGCGCATGCCCGGCGAATACTGGGAAGAAGATTTTGCCGCCGAACTGAAATGACGTGACCGCGGGCCGAGCGCGCCGCTTGTCGCGGCCGCCGCCCGCAGCCGAACTGAACCGGCCGCGCGGCGATATCGCGCTTCGCGGCCCTCTGCAAGGAGAGTGGATCGATGAACGCGAATTCGAAAGACGTGCCGACGGTCAAGCTGCTGATCGACGGCGCCTTCGTCGAGTCCGCCACGAACGAGTGGCGCGACATCGTCAACCCGGCGACGCAACAGGTGCTCGCACGCGTGCCGTTCGCGACCGTCGCGGAAGTCGACGCGGCCGTGCAGGCCGCGCACACCGCGTACGCGACGTGGAAGAACACGCCGATCGCCGCACGCATGCGCATCATGCTGAAGTTTCAGGATCTCGTGCGCACGAACCAGCAGCGCATCGCGAAGACGCTGACGGCCGAACAGGGCAAGACGATTCCCGATGCCGAAGGCGACATCTTCCGCGGCCTCGAAGTGGTCGAGCACGCGTGCTCCATCGGTTCGCTGCAGCTCGGCGAATTCGCGGAGAACGTCGCGGGCGGCGTCGACACCTACACGCTGCGCCAGCCGCTCGGCGTGTGCGCGGGCATCACGCCGTTCAATTTTCCCGCGATGATTCCGCTGTGGATGTTCCCGATGGCGATCGTCTGCGGCAACACGTTCGTGCTGAAGCCGTCGGAACAGGACCCGATGTCGACGATGGAGCTCGTCGAGCTCGCGATCGAGGCAGGCGTACCGAAAGGCGTATTGAACGTCGTGCATGGCGGCAAGGAAGTCGTCGATGCGATCTGCACGCATCCGCTCGTGAAGGCCATCTCGTTCGTCGGCTCGACGGCCGTCGGCACGCACGTGTACAACCTCGGCAGCGCGCACGGCAAGCGCGTGCAGTCGATGATGGGCGCGAAGAATCATGCGGTGGTGTTGCCCGATGCGAACCGCGAGCAGACGATCAATGCACTCGTCGGCGCCGGCTTCGGCGCGGCAGGGCAGCGCTGCATGGCGACGTCGGTTGCGGTGCTGGTTGGCGAAGCGCGCGACTGGCTGCCCGATCTCGTCGCCAAGGCGAAGCTGTTGAAGGTGAATGCGGGCGCGGAAGCCGGCACCGACGTCGGCCCGGTCGTATCGAAGACCGCGAAGGAGCGCATCCTCTCGCTGATCGAAGCGGGTGTGAACGAAGGCGCGAAGCTCGAACTCGACGGCCGCGACGTGAAGGTGGCCGGCTACGAAAGCGGCAACTTCATCGGCCCGACGATCTTCTCGGGCGTGAAGACCGGCATGTCGATCTACACGCACGAAATCTTCGGTCCGGTGCTCGTCGTGCTCGAAGCCGGAACGCTCGACGAAGCGATCGCGCTCGTCAACGCGAATCCGTTCGGCAACGGCGTGGGCCTGTTCACGCAAAGCGGCGCGGCGGCGCGCAAGTTCCAGAGCGAGATCGACATCGGCCAGGTCGGCATCAACATCCCGATCCCGGTGCCGGTGCCGTTCTTCAGCTTCACCGGTTCGCGCGGCTCGAAGCTCGGCGATCTCGGCCCGTACGGCAAGCAGGTCGTGCAGTTCTACACGCAGACGAAGACGGTTACCGCGCGCTGGTTCGACGACGACACGACGGCCGGCCCGGTTAACACGACGATCCGGCTGCATTGAGCGGCGGAGGACTCCAAAATGAAAATCGGATTTATCGGCCTCGGTCATATGGGCGCGCCGATGGCGCTGAACCTGCTGAAAGCAGGCCACGAAGTGCATGCGTTCGACCTGAGCGCCGATGCGTTGCGCGCGCTGCAGGACGCCGGCGCGCAGGTGGCCGCGTCGCCGCGCGATGCCGCATCGGGTGCGACGTTCGTCATCACGATGCTGCCGGCCGCACCGCACGTGCGCTCGGTGCTGTCGGGCGAAAACGGCGTGCTGGCGGGCCTCGGCGCGGGCGCGACCGTGATCGATTCGAGCACGATCGACCCGGCCAGCGCACAGGCGTTCGGCGCGCTGGTGCGCGAGCACGGCGGCGCGTTCGTCGATGCGCCGGTGTCGGGCGGCACCGGCGGTGCGGCGGCCGGCACCTTGACCTTCATGGTCGGCGGCAGCGATGCGGATTTCGAGCGCGTGAAGCCCGTGCTCGCCGGCATGGGCAAGAACATCGTCCACTGCGGCGCGACGGGCATGGGGCAGGTCGCGAAGGTCTGCAACAACCTCGTGCTCGGCATCTCGATGGCGGCCGTGTCGGAGGCGATGTCGCTCGGCGTCGCGCTCGGCATCGACCCGAAGGTGCTGGCCGGCATCGTCAACACGTCGACGGGCCGCTGCTGGAGCTCGGACACCTACAACCCGTATCCGGGCGTGATCGGGACCGCGCCGTCGTCGCGCGGCTACTCGGGCGGCTTCGGCACCGACCTGATGCTGAAGGATCTCGGCCTCGCGAACGACGCGGCGAAGCAGGCGCGCCAGCCCGTCTATCTCGGCGCGCTCGCGCAGCAGCTGTACCAGACGATGAGCAGCCGCGGCGACGGGCAACTCGATTTCTCGGCGGTGATCCGCCTGTACCAACCGGCAACGAAGAAGGACGCGTGATGATCGAACTGGACTACGTCGACGACGGTGCGATCGCGTGCGCGACGCTCAAGCGTCCGCCCGCGAACGCCTTTACCGCCGACGGGCTGCAGCAGTTGCAGGCAACCGTCGCGGAACTGAATGCGAACCCGCGCGTGCGCGCACTGGTGATCACCGGCGACGGCCCGAAGTTCTTCAGCGCGGGCGCCGATCTCAACACGTTCGCCGACGGCGACCGCGCGGTCGCGCGCGCGATGGCGTCGCGCTTCGGCGCGGCGTTCGAGGCGCTGCATGACGCGCGCGTCGTGACGATCGCCGCGATCAACGGCTATGCGATGGGCGGCGGGCTCGAATGCGCGCTCGCGTGCGACCTGCGGATCGCCGAGACGCATGCGCAGATGGCGCTGCCCGAGCCGTCGGTCGGCCTGCTGCCGTGCGGGCTCGGCACGCAGACGCTGCCCTGGCTCGTCGGCGAAGGCTGGGCGAAGAAGATCATCCTGACCGGCGCGCGCGTCGACGCGGCCACCGCGCTGCGGATCGGCCTCGTCGAGGACGTGGTCGAAAGCGGCGCCGCACGCGATGCGGCGCTGGCGCTCGCGCGCAACGTCGCGCGGCAGAGCCCGCACGCGGTCGCGTACAGCAAGGAGCTGATCGGCCTCGCGCGCCGTGGCGTGCCGCGCAGCGCGGCGCTCGCGGTCGAACGCGAACGCTTCGTCGACCTGTTCGAGACGAACGATCCGCGCGAGGGTGTAGCCGCGTTCCTCGGCAAGCGCGCGCCGCAGTGGAATACCGACGGAGAGCCGCAACGATGAGCACGCCGGTCACGAATCACGACGCGTTCGCGGAGCACGCGCCCGAGGTGCTGTTCCGCGTGGTGAATCGCGTGGCGCTGATCACGCTGAACCGTCCGGCCGCGCTCAACGCGCTGTCGTACGCGATGATCGGCGAGCTGGCCGAGCTCCTCGAGCGCTGCCGCCACGACGACCAGATCGTCGCGGTCGTGCTGCGCGGCGCGGGCGAGAAGGGCTTCTGCGCGGGCGGCGACGTGCGTGCGCTGTACCGGATGGTCGCGCAGCGCGAAACCTGGCTGCCGTTCTTCGTCGACGAATACCGGCTCGACTACGCGATCCACACGTTCCCGAAACCGGTGGTCGCGCTGATGGACGGCGTGACGATGGGCGGCGGCATGGGGCTCGCGCAAGGCGCCGCACTGCGCGTGGCGACCGAGCGCAGCAAGATCGCGATGCCGGAGACGCGCATCGGCCTCGTGCCCGATGTCGGCGCGACGCATTTCCTGTCGCGCATGCCGGTCGAACTCGAACTGTACGTCGGGCTGACCGGCGCGATGCTGTCGGGCGCCGACGCGCTGACCGCCAAGCTCGCGGATCTGTGCGTGCCGTCCGCGTGGCTCGACACGTTCGAGACGCGCATCGAAAGCGTCAAGTGGGAAGGCGACGCGTTGCCGTTGCTGCGCAAGGTGTTCGAGCCGCCGTGCAACGTGGTGCCGCATGCGGCGCTCGACAGCCAGATGCCGTGGATCGTCCGCCACTTCGACAGGCGCTCGACCGTCGAGCGGATCGTCGCGACGCTGACGCAGGAACTCGCGCGCGAGGACCTGTCGCGCGAGCACCGTCAATGGCTGCAGGCGACGCTCGATGCGCTCGCGAGCCATTCGCCGACGATGCTCTCCGTGACGCGCGAGGCGTTGTTGCGCGGCCGGCAGATGACGCTGGCCGAATCGTTCCGGATGGAACTCGGCATCGTGGCGCGTGCGATCGAGGAAGGCGACTTCTGCGAAGGCGTGCGCGCGCATCTCGTCGACAAGGATCGCAAGCCGCGCTGGGCGCCCGCGTCGCTCGTCGAAGTGCGCGCCGAACGCGTGCGGCATTTCCTGACGTCGCCGTGGAAGCTGTTCGCGCATCCGCTCGCCGATCTCGGCGCGGCGTGATCGCCCGACGCGCCGTGCGGCGGCGCGTCGGCTTCAACTCCCCTCATCTCATCGCACTTCGTCCGCTCGCTCGATCATCGGCGGAATCGCCTGTGCGAGCGCGTCGATCACGCAGCGCGTCTTGCGCGGCAGGTAGCGCGTCTTCGGCCAGATCGCGTGAATGTCGCCTTCGCAGACGAAGCAGCGATCGAGCACGACGACCATTTCGCCGCGCTTGACGTAATGGTCGAGCAGCCAGCTCGGCACCCAGGCGATCCCGAACCCCGACGCGCCGGCCGCCGCGATCGCCTGCACGTCGTCGAAACTCAGTTGATGCGGCATGTCGATGCGCACCGTCGAGCCGTCCGGCGCGCGCAAGTCCCACGGTTGGACCACGCCCGAGCGTGAATACGCGATCGTGCGGTGCTGCTTCAGGTCGTCGAGCGTTTTCGGCATTCCGTAGCGCGCGAGATACGACGGCGCGGCGCCAAGGCTGCCGTATTGCGTGCCGAGCCGGCGCACGGCGAGGCTCGTGCTGTCGGCGAGCGTGCCGATCCGTACCGCGAGATCGATGCCTTCCTCGACGAGATCGACGAAGCGGTCGGTGATCGACACGTCGATCCGAAGGTGCGGGTAATTGCGCGCGAGATCGAGCACGATCGGCGTCACGCAGTGGTGCCCGAACGCGAGCGGCACGCTCAACCGCAGCTTGCCGCGGGCCTCGTTGCGGCCGCAATCGAGATCGGCTTCCGCCGCTTCCAGTTCCGCCAGCGCGCGCACGCAGCGGTCGTAATACGCCTGGCCGTCGTCGGTCAGGCTCTGGCTGCGCGTCGTGCGCTGCAGCAGCCGCGCGCCGAGCCGTTTCTCGAGCCGCGCGATGGCCTTGCCGACCGCCGAGCGCGTCATGTCGAGCCGCTCCGCCGCGAGCGCGAAGCTGCCCGATTCCACTACCTGAACGAAGGTCGTTACGCCGTCGAGTCTGTCGGTCATCACGGGTTGCGTCGATTGAGTCCTGAGATTCCCCAGTTCGTGGAAATGCACGCGTCAATGGGGATGGAAATTCTCACTATAGTACCGATTCCCGTCCAGCGTGCGATGCCGGCCGCACGCGGCGCATCTCACTCACCTGGAGGCGCGCGGCCTGTCGCCGGGCCGCCGCGCAATACGCATGACGCTATCCGACTCTCGCAGGAATGCGGTCGCACTCGCGGCCGTCTGTCTCACGTCGCTGATGTTCGGCCTCGAAATCTCGAGCGTGCCGGTGATCCTGCCGACGCTCGAACACGTGCTGCATGGCGATTTCAACGGCATGCAGTGGATCATGAACGCGTACACGATCGCGTGCACGACGGTGCTGATGGCGGCCGGCACGCTTGCCGATCGGTTCGGCCGCAAGCGCGTGTACGTGATCGGCACCGTGCTGTTCGGTGCGACGTCGCTGCTGTGCGGGCTCGCGCCGAACGTGCCGGTGCTCGTCGCGGGCCGGCTGCTGCAGGGCGCGAGCGGTGGCGCGATGCTGATCTGCCAGATTGCCGTACTGTCGCACCAGTTCCGCGAGGGCCGCGAGCGCGGCCGCGCGTTCGGGATCTGGGGGATCGTGTTCGGCATCGGGCTCGGCTTCGGGCCGATCGTCGGCGGCGCGATCGTCGCGCTGGCGAGCTGGCCGTGGGTGTTCCTCGTCCACGCGCCGCTCGCGGCCATCGCGCTCGTGCTGATCGGCGGCGCAGTGCAGGAGTCGCGCGATCCGCATGCGGGCACGCTCGACGTCGCGGGCATCGTCACGTTGTCGCTCGCGGTGCTCGGCCTCGCGTTCTACATCACGCAAAGCGCGGAACTCGGGCTGGCCAGTGCCGCCGGCCTGGGCGTGCTCGGTGCGACCGTGCTGGCGGTGGCCGGCTTCTTCATTGCGGAGCGCGCCAGCGCGCGGCCGATGTTCGACTTCTCGGTGTTCCGGATCCGTGCATTCACCGGCGCGATCTTCGGCTCGATGGGGATGAACTTCAGCTTCTGGCCGTTCATGATCTACCTGCCGATCTGGTTCCAGGTCGCGCTCGGCTACGACAGCGTGACGGCCGGCCTCGCATTGCTCGCGTACACGTTGCCGACGCTGGTCGCGCCGCCGTTCGGCGAACGGCTCGCGCTGCGCTACGGGCCGGGCGTCGTGATTCCGGGCGGCCTGTTCACGATCGCGGCCGGCTTCGCGCTGATGCGGCTCGGCAGCGCGGCCGAGCATGCGAGCTGGCTGACGATGCTGCCCGGCTGCGTGATCGCGGGCATCGGGCTCGGGTTGACGAACACGCCCGTCACCAATACGACGACGGGGGCCGTGCCGAGTTCGCGGGCCGGGATGGCGTCGGGGATCGACATGAGTGCGCGGATGATCTCGCTCGCGCTGAACATCGCGGCGATGGGCTTCGTGCTGGTCGCGGGGATCGTCGCGAGCCTGAAGGGCGGGGTGGCGGGCGCGATCGGCGATGCCGCGCTGCGCCGACTTGCGCAGGAGATTGCGTCGGGTCGCACCGACGGGCTGCACGCGATTGCGCCGGCGCTCGCGCAGGCCGATCCGACCGGTGCGGCGCTGCATGCGGCGCTCGTACACGGCTTCGGCTGGGTGATGGTGTACGGCGCGGCCGGTGTGGCCGTGCTGGCGACCGCGAGCGCGGTGGCGTTCGCACCCGCGCGGCGCGGGGCGGCCGTGTGCGAATGATGGGGCCGGCCCGCCTGCGGGATTCGACTGTCCGTCAGGACGTCCCGCCGCCGAGCGCGCGGTACAGCGTCATCTGGTTGTTGAGCCGGTTCAGGCGCGTCAGTTCGTCGGCGCTTTGCGCGCTCCTCAGCACCTGCTGCTGGTCGAGCCACGGCTGCACGGCGGTCGCACCGGCCGCGAAGCGCGCGGCGGCCAGCCGCTCGGCACGCTGCGCCTGGGCCAGCGACAGGGCGCGCTGCTCGGCTTCGCGTTCGAGCTGCACGCGTGCCGACAGCGCATTCTCGACTTCCGCGAGCGCCGTGTAGAGCCGCTGGCGGAACCCGACCACCGCTTCCTCGTACTGCGATTTCGACACCTTGATCTGCAACTGCATCGTGTTCCACTGGATGAACGGCAGCGCGAGGCCGAGCCCGAGCGTGCCGACCGGATTCGTCAGCACGCGCTCGAGGCTCGTGCTCGTCGTGCCGGCGCTGCCGGTCAGCGTGAAGGTCGGGTAGAAGCTCGTGCGCGTCGCGTCGACCTGCGCGAGCGACTCGCGCAGCCGGAATTCCGCCGCGCGCAAGTCGGGCCGCCGGCCGAGCAGGCTCGCGGGCAGGCCGGCCGCGACTTCCGGCGGCGCCGCGTCGGGCAGGGCCGGCGGTTCGGCCGCAAGCTGCTGCGGCGGCCGGTCGAACAGGATGGCGAGCGCGTGGCGGTTCTCGGTACGCTGCTGGATCAGCTGCGTCTGCGCGGCGCGTTGCGCGGCGAGGCTTTGTTCGGCTTGCGCGAGGTCGAGTCCCGATACGGCGCCGGCCGTGTGCCGCGACCGAACGACCGCGAGCGTGCGCACCGCATACGCGATGTTCGCGTCGCCGAGTGCGATCTGCCGGTTCAGATAGCCGATCTGCCAGTACAGCGACGCGGTCGTGCCGATCAGCGACAGCCGGGCGGCTTCGAGATCGGCGGCCGTCGCATCGGCTTCCCAGCGCGCGGCGTCGCGCAGCGCGGCCAGCCGGCCCCACAGGTCGATTTCATAGCTGAGCGAACCGTTGATGCCGCTCGACCGGCTCATCTGGTGCGTATCGAGCGTGCGCGACACGGCGCCGTTCGCGCCGGCCGTCACGTTGGGTGTCAGGTTCGTATCGGCGAGCCCGGCTTGCAGTTGCGCGCGATACACGCGGATCGCCGCGATCGCGAGGTCGTTGTTGGCGCGCAGCGCGTCGTCGATCAGTGCGTCGAGTTGCGGATCGCCGAAGCTGCGCCACCAGTCGTGCGTGGTGGCCGGCGCGTCGGCCGCGACCGGCGCGGCCCAGTTCGCGGGCATCGCGACGGCCGGCACCGGGTCGTGGCGTATGCCCGCGCAGCCGGCGAGCAGCGCGGCCGCACAGGCGAATGCGCCGAGGCGGCGAAGCGGTGAGGAATGCGTCATGGCGGGCCTTGCGTCAGTCGCGCGCGAGCGCATCGATCGGATTGAGCCGCGACGCGTTGCGTGCGGGCATGAAGCCGAATATCACACCGGTGAGCGTCGAGCAGACGAACGCCGTCACGATCGCGCCGACGGAGAACACCATCTTCCACTGCGCGAAGAACATCGAGAACAGCGCGCCGAGCCCGAACGACAGCGCGATGCCGATCGTGCCGCCGAGCAGGCAGACGAGTACCGCTTCGACGAGGAACTGTTGCAGGATGTCGGACTGGCGCGCGCCGACCGCCATCCGGATGCCGATCTCGCGCGTGCGCTCGGTGACCGACACCAGCATGATGTTCATCACGCCGATCCCGCCGACGACGAGCGAGATCACGGCGATCAGCGACAGCAGCAGCGTCAGCGACTGGCCGGTCTTCTCGACGGTCTTGACCACGCTGTCCATGTTGTACGTGAAGAAATCCTTGCGGCCGTGGCGCTGGATCATCAGCTTCTCGAGGCTTTTCTCGGCGGCGGCGCTCGGCTGCCCGTCGCGCACGCGCACGGTGATGCTGTCGAGATAGCGCTGGCCGAACAGATGCCCGCTCGCGGTCGTGTACGGCACCCACACGTTCAGGCTTTTCACGCTGCCGAACGCGCTCTTCTTGTCGGCCGTCACGCCGATCACGACGCACGGCACGTTGTCGACGAGGATCACGTCGCCGATCGGGTTGCGCGTCGCGCCGAACAGCTTGCGGCGCGTGTTCTGGTCGATCACGGCGACCTGCGCCTGGCGGCGCACCGCGTCTTCGTCGAACGCGGCGCCGAACGCGAAGCGCATCCCGCGCGCCTGGAAGAAGCGGTCGCCGACGCCGCTCACGAGCGCGTTGACGTCGACGTTGCGGTAGCGCAGCAGCAGCGTGCGCGACGTTTCGGGCGTCGCGCTGTCGACGTACGGTTGCTCGGCGAGCGCGGCGACGTCGGCCGGTACGAGCGTCTGGATCGTGTCCGCGCGGCTGTCGCCCCAGTCGGTGCCCGGATAGACGTTGATCGTGTTGGTGCCGATGCTGCCGATCTCGTCGAGCATGTAGCGCTTCGCGCCTTCGCCGACCGCGACGATCGACACGACCGACGTGATGCCGATGATGATGCCGAGCATCGTCAGCACCGTGCGCAGCCGGTGCGATACGAGCGCGATCCACGCCATCCGGCATGCCTCGGCGAAGCGGCCCGTGCCGGCCGCGAAGCGCGGGGCGCGCGGGCCGGTATCGGTATCGGCACCGGCGGGCGGTGGTTCGTCGCGGCGATCGGTTGCGCGCGGCGCGCCGGCTGCCGTAGCGGTGGCTTCGGCCGTATCGATGCCGGCTTCCGCGAGTGCTTCGGCATACTGGCGGTTCGGCCGGTCGGCGACGATCTCGCCGTCGCTGATCTCGATGACGCGCCGCGCATGGCGCGCGACGGCCTTGTCGTGCGTGACGATCACGATCGTATGGCCGAGCGCGTTCAGCTCGTGCAGGATGCGGATCACGTCCTGGCCGCTTTTCGTGTCGAGCGCGCCGGTCGGTTCGTCGGCGAGGATCACCTGGCCGCCGTTCATCAGCGCGCGCGCGATGCTCACGCGCTGCTGCTGGC
Source organism: Burkholderia sp. BCC1999 (assembly GCF_905339975.1). NCBI lineage: Bacteria > Pseudomonadati > Pseudomonadota > Betaproteobacteria > Burkholderiales > Burkholderiaceae > Burkholderia > Burkholderia sp. BCC1999. Next base: position 248,186 of record NZ_CAJPHP010000010.1, read on the forward strand.
CGCCGGACAGCTGCCCGGGGCGATGGTGCGCGCGATCCGCGAGCCCGAGTCGCGCGAGCAGCTCGCGTGCGCGTGCGTGCCGCGCCGAGCGCGTGGTGCCCGCATAGATCGCCGGCATTTCGAGGTTCGCGACCGCGTCGACGTGCGGCAGCAGGTGATAGCGCTGGAACACGAAGCCGAAGTGTTCGCGGCGCAGCTGCGCGAGCTCGTCGCTGTCGAGCATGTGCGTGTCGCGCCCGCCGACCGTATAGATGCCTTCGCTCGGATGATCGAGGCAGCCGAGGATGTTCATCAGCGTCGACTTGCCGGAGCCCGACGCGCCGACGATCGCGACGATCTCGCCCGCGTCGATCGACAGGTTGACGTTGTTCAGGACGACGACGTCCTTGTCGCCGGCCGGAAAGCGGCGCGTGACGGCCGAGAGTTTCAGCAGGGGCTGGCTCATCGTCACACCACGTCCGACAGCGGTGCGTGGTCGTCGGCGGAGGCTTCGCCGATCACGACGCGCTCGCCGTCCTTCAGGCCGGCCAGCACTTCGACGCGCACGTTGTTGTTGATGCCGATGCGGATGTTGCGCGTTTCCGTGCTGCCGTCGGCGCGCAGCACGCGCACCGCATAGGCGCCGTCCTTGCGCTTCTCGCCGAGCGCGGCCGCCGGGATGCTGAGCGCGTTGCGTGCGTTGCCGAGTACGATGTTGACCTGCGCGGTCATCGAGATGCGCAGCTGGTGCTCGGGATTCGGCACGTCGAACAATGCGTTGTAGAACACCGCGGCGTTCGGTTTGGCACTGCCGCCCGCGCCGCCGCCGAGCGTGCTTTGCGCGTCGGCGTAGTTTTGCGGCGCCGGTTCGATCGCGCGCAGCCTGCCGTAGTGACGCGTGTCCGGTTCGCCGAGGATCGTGAAATACGCGGTCTGGCCGGCGCTCACGCGGATCACGTCGGCTTCCGACACCTGCGCCTTCACGGTCATCGTGTCGAGGTTCGCGAGCTTCAGGATCACCGGCGCCTGCTGCTGCGCGATCACGGTCTGGCCTTCCTGCGTGACGATCGCGACGACCTCGCCGTCGATCGGCGCGACGATGCGTGTGTAGCCGAGGTTGGCCTGTGCCGTTTCGATCTGGATGCGGGCCGAGCGGATCTGCGCGGCGAGCGACGCGAGTGTCGCGCGCTGCACGTCGAGCGTCGCGCGCGCGGCCTCGAACGACTCGCGCGACGTCGCATCGTCGGGCAGCATTGCCTGCTGGCGCCGGAACGCGAGTTCGGCCTGCGTCACCTGCGCGGCGGTCGATTGCTGCTGTGCGCGCAGGCTCTCTTCGCTGGCGCGCGCCTGGCGCAGCGCGTTTTCGGAGATCACGGGGTCGATTTCGGCGAGCCACTGGCCCTTCGTGACCTTGTCGCCGAGCTTGACCTTCAGCGTCTTCAACTGCCCCGATACCTGCGCGCCGACGTCGACCTGCTTGAAGGCCTGCAGCGCGCCGGTCGCGAGCACCGCGTTCTCGAGATCGCCGCGCGTGACGGGCGCGGACAGGTACTGCGGATGCTTGTCGGGCGCGCAGGCCTTCAGCGTGACGCCGGCGGCGATCGCGACGACGGCAAGGGTAGCCAGCACGATGCGCCGGCGGCGATGGGTCTTCTGGGCCATGAGAACACTGCGAGGATGAAGCGGCGCCGGCGATGCGTGCGGCCGAGCGGGACGATCCGGTCGGCGTCGCATGCCGGGCGTAGTGCCCGCGACAGCATCCGCGTTCGCATCGCGCGGGCGTGCCGAGTCGAATCAGGCGCCCATGGTAAGCGAGGATTTCGCGACAAATCGTGTGGAAATTGTGCTGAATTGTGCGAATGCCGCACGCGAGTGGGGGCGGCCGGCGTCGTGATGGCGGTTCCGGAAGGCGTCGCGCGCGGGCTCGTCGTTACCGCTGCGCGGCGACGATCGCCATCATCGGACGATCGCGTTCCTCGTCGAGTGCGGGCATCGCGTCGACTTGCTCGGGCGTCGGCCCCCATTCGTCCAGGTGCGTGAGCGTGAAGCCGTTGCCGATCAGCAGGTTCACGAGCGTGCCGAGCGTGCGATGCTGCTTGATGATGCCCGGCGCGAGCCAGTCGGTCACGCGCTCGCCTTCGCGCTGGTACCCGTCGACCGGCCAGGATCGCATGCCTTGCGCGTCGACGATGAAGCCGGGCCGGCGCGGTGCCGTATAAATCGGATGCTCGATCGAGAACACGAGGTGCCCGCCCGGCACGAGCGCGCGATGGATCGTGCGCAGCAGCGTGTCGAGATGCGCGATGTAGTGGAACGCGAGCGAGCTGTAGGCGAGATCGAACGCCGCGTCCGGCAACGCGAGCGTTTCGAGGTCGGCGCGACGGTATGTGATCGCCGGATGCGCGGCAGTCGATGCCGCGCGTTCGAGCATGCGCTCCGATACGTCGACGCCGAGTACGCTGGCCGCGCCATGATCGGCCGCCCAGCGGCTGAACCAGCCGTAGCCGCAACCAAGGTCGAGCACGCCGCGGCCGCGCAGGTCGGGCAGCAACGCACGCAGTGCGGGCCACTCGGGCGCACCGTCGAGCCCGAGAACCGAGCGGTTCAGGCGGCTGTAGCCTTCGAAGAAGGCCGGGTCGTCGTAGATGTTCTGTGTCATGCGTCGGGCCTCGTGCGAGCGGGGCGCGCGGTGCCGCGCGCCCGACACCGCGAGCTTACGCGTGCTGCCGATTCGCGTCGATCCTGCGCTGCGTGTCGGCGTCGACGATGGCGCGGATCGCGCTGAACAGCGGCGCGGCGTCGGTATGGCGGCGGCCGTAGTCGAGATTGAATGCGTAGTCGAAATCGGGCGGATTGCTGCCCTGGTTGTGCTGCAGGATCGTTTCGAGTTTGTCGAGCGCCTTCGCCGCGCGCGCTTCCGGCGACGCCGCTGCTTCGTATTCGTCCCACAGCGCGACGATCTCGTCGCGCCGTGCGCGGTCGAGCGATGCGGTCAGCGTCAGCAGGTCGTCGCGTTCGTGCGCGCTCTTGTCGGGGTGCGCGGCCTGCTCGATCGCGGGGATGTCGCCATGCAGCGCCTCGCCGAGATCGTGGACGACGCACAGCTTCAGCAGCTTCAGCGTGTCGACGCCGGGCAGCGCGTCCGCGAACACGAGCGCCATCAGGCACAACCGCCAGCTGTGCTCGGCCGTGCTTTCGGGGCGGCCGCCCGACGTGTGGCCGCTGCGCAGCACGTCCTTCAGGCGTTCGGCTTCGCGCAGGAAATCGAGCCGCGCGTGGATCGTATCGGGGTTCATGGTCGGCGTCCTTGCGATGAGCCGACCAGCGTACGCCGGCCGCGCACGGTTCGTCCACGCATGAAATATGCGCGGTGCGCGCTAAAGCGTCTCGACGAGCCGCGCGGCCGAACCGTCTGACAGCGTCATTCGGGTCCACCGGCACCGGCTGCCGCGGATCGGCACGACGCGCGACGCGTTCGCGCCCGTGTCGAACTCGACGCTCGGCGGCCCCGCGCGGTCATGCCAGCCGAGCGGGTCGAGCGCGGCTTCCATGCGGACGATCTCCGGCGTCGCGAAGCGCCACAGCGATGTACCGAGCAGCATCGAAAGCGGTTGCGAGAATTCGGCTGCGCGCGCCGGCGAACAGGCAAGCAGGCGGTGCGTGAGATCGCACACGAGATGCATGCAGCCCGCGCTGCCCGCGATCAGCCGCGCGAGCGCGTGATCGCCGGCGGAATCGAGGTGGGCGGCGAGCAACCGCTCGGCCGTCGCGCGTTCGTCGGGCGACATCTGCTGGCGGCCGGCTTCCCAGCGCGAGATCGTCGACTGCGCGACGCCGAACAATTCGGCCGCATGGCTTTGCTTGACGCGGTGCAGCGCGCGCCAGCGCTTGAGCTGCGGGCCGAGCGGCGGCGTGTGTAGCGGTGACGCGGTCATGGCGGCGCTCCGGTTGCGGTCGTGGGTTGCGCTCGCGCGCCGTGGTCTGCCGTCACCGGCGCAACGACGGCGACGCTTGCACCGTTACATGATCTTGAGGCCGCCGTTTGCCTCGATCGCGATGGCCGCGAACGGTACGAGCACGATGCCGCCCAGCACGAGCACGCCATCGGCGGCCACCGTGATTGGCGTGGCGAGGATCCGCAGGCCCATGCCGACGACGGACGGCGATTCCCTGATGTACACCGAGTACCGCTGGTTGAACGGTTGCGCGGCGCCCTTGTCCTTCTCGGCGAAACCTTCCGTCGAATAGCGCTTGCCTTCGATGTCGCCTTCGAGCACGAGGCCGGCCGGCTCGGCGGTGAATCCGTCGGTGCTCGCGGCCTGGCGGGCGTCGTCCGGCGCGTCCTTCGGCAAGACGATCCGGTAGTGCCCGGTGATGCTGCCGCCGCGCGCGTGGAAGTCGGCAAACGTCGTATGCAGCGATTTCCGGTAGCCGGACAACAGTACCGGCCGCAATTGCGCCGGCAGATCGAAGATGTAGTGGTAGTCGGTGCCGAGAACGACCAGCTTCTTGCCGTCCTGGGTGATCATGAAGCTCGTGACGTATTCGCGGTATGCGTCGTCCTTGTACAGCTTCGGCGTGAAGCAGCCCGACAGCGCGAGGCTGCTCGCGGCCATGCCAGCGAACAGCAGGCGCCGGCGCGTGATGAATGTGCTCATTTCTTGTTGTCCCGTCTGTGCGGTTCGGTTTAGTGGCTTTCGCCCTCGGAAGCTGGATTCTCGCGTATCCGCGGCAGGTTGTCGAACGGGAAATCTGCCATGGCAGCGGCCGGCCGGACCGACCCGCGCCCGGGCGAAAACGTTTTCGTCCTGCTTTCAACCGGCTCCGCCATATCTTATTATTCGGCCAGAGCGGCACGTGCCGGCCGCCATCGGTCATGTCGAGGCATGACGCGCCGGCAACGATGATCGCCTTCCGGCCGCCGCCTCGCACGACGCCTGGCCGACATGACCGGGAACGCAAGGCCGTGCGTATCCCGAAAAACGACACGAGGGCGCGATGGTACGACTGGTGTTGCTGTTGCTGGGCATCGAATACTTGCGAACCCGCTGGCGCGGCCTGACCGTGCTCGGCTGGGTGTGGGTGGCAGCAGGCGTCGGCATTTTCGTCGACGCGCTCGACGGTGCGCTGCATTTCCCGATCGAGCTGTTCGCGTGGCTGTTCCTGATCGAGGGGCTCGCGACGCTCGCGGTGGCCGGCAGCGGCGTCGGCGGGCAGCGCATCCTGCGCTACGTGAAGGGCATCGTGGTCGTGGTGGCCGCGGGGCTCGTGTTCGCCGGCCATCACCACGGCCATTTCCTGCTGTCGATGATCTTCGGCACGCTGTTCCTCGTCGACGGGCTGCTGCAGTGCACGTCCGCGTGGATGGTGCGCTACCGCCGCTGGAACGTCGCGTTCGCGTGGGGTGTCATCGAGATCCTGCTGGCGGTCTTCTTCTTCCAGCCGTACCCGACGCATTACGTCGGCACCGTGCCGTACTGCCTCGGCCTGCTGCTGATGTTCGGCGGGATGCACATGCTGAGCCTCGCCGCGCGCGTGCGGCGGCTGACGCGCAATCCCGCGTTTGCGACCTCGCCCGCGCCCGCGCTCGTGCCCGATCTCGACGATGCGCGCGACCGGCCGCGGTTCGCGCAATCCGAATGGGACGGCCCGCCGGCCGACGGCGAGCATGCGCTCACCGTGCATGTGTGGACGCCGACCGGCACGTCGAAGGCGGAAGCACAGCGCTATCCGGTGATCGACCGCTATATCGCGGCGGTGGACGTCAACGGCGTGATCTCGACCGGGCATGCGGCGCTGGAGTCGCCCGAAGGTATCTATATCAGCCTGTATCCGGGCGTCGAAATCGATCGTTCTCCGGATGAATTCACGCGCATCCTGCGTGCGACGCGCGAGAACGACGTGCCGGGCCTGTTCCAGCCCGACTACGCGACCGAGTCGAACGCGTGGTGTCCGTCGACCGTGCGCGTGCGCATCCGCAACTACGATCCTGCGAAGCTCGGCGCATTCTGGTCGTCGTACCGGCAGGACGTCACGTACAACCTCACGCACCGCAACTGCTCGAGCACCGTGTCGAATGCGCTCGAAGCCGCGCTCGACGGCGCGGTGTGGCGGCTGAAGGGCACGCGGGCCGGGTGGGGCGCGTTCGTGCGGCTGTTGCTGACGCCCGAGCTGTGGGTGGCCGCGCAGATCCGCAAGCGCGCGGTGACGATGGCGTGGACGCCCGGCCTCACGCTCGACTATGCGCGCGCGCTCAGCATGCTCGCCGATCCGCGGCCGTTCGCGTGGTGGAAGGTCGCGCGCTCGGCGGTGAAGGCGATCATGGCGTCGCGCCGCGCGTGGCGCGAGCAGGACAGCGCGGCGCTGTCGCCCGGCGGATCGGAGGCGGCGTCGATGAAGTGATCGCGTGGCGCCGGACGAGGGCCCGGCGTTACAGGGGGCGCCACCGTGCGGCCCGGCGAGTGTGCCCGCCATAACAACCCACAGACGACGACAATGAACGAGACGAGAGCTTTCCGTATCCTGATTCCCGCTGCGCTCGTGCTGGCCAGCACCGGCCTCGCGCAGGCGAGCACGGACGAAGTGCCGCGCATGAGCAACGACGTGTACCGGACGTCGGTATCGTTCTGCTCGAACGTCGCGGCCGCCGAGAAGATCGAGTGCCAGGGCGACATGATCGCCGCGGGCAGCCGGATCGTCGCGGCGATCGGCGGCTTGCCGCCGGCGTCCGCCACGGCGATCGACGAAGGCGCGCGCAACAAGCTGCCGCCGGAAGAGCGCAAGGGGCTCGCGCCCGTCGAGCCGGGCGCGATCGACAAGGACGACGACGTGGCCGGGCTCGCTGGCATGGTGCGCCTCTGCGACGTGTACGAATCCGAGCCGGCGTCGCGCGCGCGGCATCACGCGGCGCTGCAGCAGAAGGCGCCCGATGCCGCACCGCGCGTCGAGGCGTTGCTGGCCGATGCGTCGACGGCCGCGCGCCAGCGCGTCAGCATCGGGGTGTGGCAGATTCTCGCGCTCGAAGGCCCCGAAGCGTCCGCCCGCGCGTGCACGCAACTCGGCACGGGGTCGTGAGTGCCCGCTTGCCGCGGATGCGTGTCGCGCGGCCGTTGACGTGCCGGGATCGCTAGTGCGGTGCCCGGCGCGCGGCGGGACGGTCAGCCGCGCGCGATCGTGCCCGGCCTGACCCGTATCGGCTTGCCGAGTGTCCGGGCGACCCGCGAATTCTTTCGTCCACCTTCATATTCGTGCCACGTTGCGACGGCAACAATCGCGGGCAGACATTCGACAACCGTGCGGCGCATCCCGCGACCGCATGCCTTTTCCGAGGAAACACGCCATGCTCAAGACGCTCGCCCGCGCCGCTGCCGCACTCGCCGTCGCTTCCGTGTCGCTGCACGCCGCCGCGCAGACCAGCTACGACTACCTGTTGCTCGCCGCATCGTGGGAGCCCGGCTTCTGCGCGTCGCACGACACGCCGGAATGCACGAACCTCGCCGGCTCGTATGCGGCGACGAGCCTGTCGCTGCATGGCCTGTGGCCGAACCGCTATGACGGCAACCAGCCGTTCTACTGCAGCGTGCCGCAGAACGACATCGACCTCGACAACGCGCACCAGTGGTGCAGCATGGACGCCTACCCGATCAGCAGCGCGACCCGCAACACGCTGTCGACGTACATGCCGGGCGTCGCGTCGTGTCTCGACAAGCACGAATGGTTCAAACACGGCACCTGCTCGAATTCGGCGACGCCCGATGCTTACTGGAACCAGGCGTCGGGCATGATCAGCCGGCTCGGCAATACGTCGTTCAACGCATTCCTGCAGGCGAACGCGGGCAAGACGGTTACGCGCAACCAGTTGCTGTCCGCATTCGAAGGCGCATTCGGCAGCAATACGCGCAGCGCGGTGTCGCTGAAGTGCACGAAGACGAACGGCGTGAGCTACTTCACCGAAGCCTGGATCGCGGTGAAGACGAACGCGGCCGCGCAGTTCCCGAGCACGGCGTCGCTCGTGACGGACGGCAACACGCAGGGCACGTGCCCGACGTCGGGCGTGTACATCGCGAAGTAACGGGGAGGGGGGCGGCGCGTGCGTCATCGCGCACGCCGTCGCCCGTTGCACCTTCGGTGGAATGCCCGACCACGGCAGCCGGGCCGGTTTCAGTGCGTCGCGCTGCGGCTCGGCTCGTGTGCGCGTGCGCTTACGCGAGCAGCCGCAACGCGTCCTCGAGCGACAGCACCGTCGTGCGCGATTCGAAGGCGGTGGAGAACAGGTGCTCGTGAACCACCGGGTCCGGGTCGTAGCAGCAGTCCTTGACCGTATACAGGCGGAAGTCCGCGTCGCTCGCGTGGGCGATCGACGACAGCATCACGCCCGTCGATGCGATACCGACCATGATCAGCGAATCGACGCCTTGCTCAACCAGCCGCGCTTGCAGATCGGTGCCGAAGAACACGCTGGCGCGGTGCGCGACGATCAGCGGCTCGTCGGCCTGCCGGCCGAGCTCCGGCGACGTGCCGTCGTCGATGAAGAGGCCGAGCTGTTTGATCCCCTGGCCGTTCTTGTTGCGCGGGCTGACTTCCGGATAGCCGGGGCTGAACCGGAGGTTCGCGAACCAGACGCCGATGCTGCTTGCCCGCGCCGCATCGCAGAGTCGGCGCGTATTGGCGAGCAGCCCGGGCGCGACCGACGGAAAGAGGCCGAGGATATCGGTCTGGTAGTGCATGACGAGTAGCGCCGTGCTTGACGGCACGATGGCGGGAATCGGGGCGGATGGGTCGTCGCCGGGGTTCGTGCGGGGTGTCGATGCGATATCCGGTGCGTTTTGCCGAGTCATGAGCGAGGGTCTCCGATAGCCCGCGGGGAATTTCAGCGTCCCCGATTTGTACCGGAAAATCGGGTCGGCTGCCGATGCGATTTTCGTAGGGGCATTTTGCTGCGTCGCGCGGCAGTTTTCGTCATGGCGACGCCAGGTTTACGCACGGCCGCAATGTACTGGCGAGCGCGTGATCGACCAACGGTCGGTCGCGGTAGCGCGACGCCGATGTTGATGGTCGGCTGCAACCGTTCGCCGCTGCCGGTTGGCCGGTTTCGCGTGGATCGTGTCCGGAGCGGCGATGCCATTTCATGTCACGTTGCGCCAACACGAGCGACACGTCATGCCAGTTGCCGGATTCAATCACTACAATCCGCGGGCGGATCGATCGACACGCGATGTGCTCCGCGATTTCCATGTCGACATCGTCGGCCTGCATGAAGGGTTTCGCCCGCCGCTCATGCGCTTCGGGTATGGGTTGTATGCGGGTAAGCGGGACGTGCTGCATCTGACGGAAGCGCTGCCGGACGAGTCGCGTCCGCCGAACGTTGCCGATACGTTCGATCACGTCGCGTTTTCTGCGCGGATGCCGGCGAAATGGCGCGTCACCTGACCGACGCCAACGTGGCATTCACGCGCGAGTACGTTCCGCTCATGGGCCGGGTGCGGATTTTCTTCAACGATCCGTGCGGCAACGGCGTCGAGTTGAACTTCGCGCAAGCTGAATGAGCGCGCAGGGCGTTTGCGTTCAAGCGACGCATGCCTCATTGGGTTTGCGTCGGGGCTGATCGTTTCGGAAGACCGATCGCTTCGCCATGTTCGGCGACGGCTCGAATCCGGAGTCGACGCGGATGGTTGGACGGCGGCATCGAAATCAACGACATCCGGCGGTCGGGCCGTGCTGCCTCGACAACGCCGGACACAATAGCCAGGCGCCACTTTGGCGCTCGACCTGGAGAAAGAGGATTTCATGGGGGCGGTACATATCGTTTTTGGGCCGCAAGGTGCCGGCAAGTCGACTTACGCGCGTACGCTCGCAGCCTCGTCCGGCGCGACGCGTTTCTCGATCGACGAGTGGATGGCACAGCTGTACGGGCCGGATCTTCCGGAGCCGCTTCAATTGAGCTGGCTCATGGAGCGAGTGCAGCGCTGCGAGAGTCAAATCTGGCGCACTGCGGAGCAGATCGCGAAAAATGGCGGGAACGTCATTCTCGATCTCGGTTTCATGAAGGCGCGAAACCGTTCGGCGTTTGTCGATCGAGCCAGGGGCGCCGGTATTTCGAGTGAATTGCACTTTGTCACCGCACCGCATGACATCCGCCGCGGTCGTGTTTTGGCGAGGAATTCAGAAAAGGGCGAGACGTTTTCGTTCGAGGTTTCGCCTGCCATGTTCGACTTCATGGAAAAGGAATTCGAAGAGCCGACGTCGCTCGAACTTGCATCGGCAATCGTGTTCAATTCTCATATCGCGGCTGCGTGATCGTGTGATCGGGCTGGCGCTTGCTTTTCGGGTACAGGTAGCGGAGCGGCAGGAGCTGGAGCGCTCGGCTCCTGCACTCGAAGGTGGTGCTTGAGTTTTCGAGCGCCCGATTCACGGAAGGTCGATCGTTCGATTGTTTTGCGGAACGTTTGCGGTGGTGCCGACGATCATCTCCGCTAGTGCAGCAGATCACAATGAATCTGCAGGCTTTCCGTTGCGTTGCGGTGAATTTGAAACCCGTGCTGCATCAGCGCGGCCTGGATTTGCGCGAGGGCCGACGCGCATCGCCGCACGCGGCGCCGCTGCCAGAAAGGCGGCGTGAATACGCCCAGCGGCAACATCCGTATGCGCCGCCCGTTCAGACTGAATGAAACGTCGATATGCGTTCCGTCGACATCGTGTCCGTTGCTGCCGAAAATATCGGCCAGTTCGTCGCCTCTGGCGGGATAGAGCAAGCGGAACATGCCGATGCCCAATGCGCGAAACCCGCGACGTGCAAAGCCCAGGCCGGATGCTCGCGGCTCGTAGCCGCGTGTCAGGATCAGATTGATTTCCGCGGGCAACTCGGACCGGATCACCTGCAGTTTCTCCAGCACGCGGGCCTCCACGCGGATATGTCGTGCGGGCCAGCGCGGCCGGATCTGCACACCCGCTTGAACACCACGAGTCAGCGTAAGCAAATTTGAATGCATCGTGAGAATATCCGTGAGCGCGGCCGGCAACACGCAAGTCTTCAATTTTTTAAAATCAGGCTGCTCAGATATTGATTCAAATCGCGAAAATCTTTAACCGACCAGGGGTGGGGCGGTAGTTTTATACCGTTTTCTCGCAAAGTTTTTGGAATCAGGTCGCCATTCGGGCGAAGTATGATTGATGAAACGATGACGCCCGGATAGTCGCTGAGTCGTTTTTTGAAGGCGGGCGTCGTCAGGTCGGGGGTGGGCGGGCTGCTTTTGTTGGCCAATGGCCCTGTTCCTCTGGCATCTGCTCCGTGACACATGGCACATCTCGCCAGGAAGATCTTTTTCCCGTTGTCACTATCCGCAAAGGTCGGTGACGTTTGGGAACACAATAAAACCCCTAATGCGGCGGCGAGGAATATTTTCATCTTTTGGTATTTTTATAAACTTGTGAATGTCTCTTTGGGATCGCCTGCCGAGTGTACCGATATTCACCTGCCGCCGTCACACCAGATTAAGCACGCCAAACTTCCCCACCTCAAAAAATCGACCTTCCGGTATAAGTCGTCAACCACTCCAGCGCCAACGTGCCGGCCAGCGAGTTCCCGTTCGCATCCAGCCCCGGCGCCCACACGCACACGGCCATCTCCCCCGGCAGCACCGCAACGATCCCGCCGCCGACGCCGCTCTTCGCCGGCAGCCCGACGCGATACACGAAATCGCCGGCTGCATCGTAAGTGCCGCAGGTCAGCATCAGCGCCGACAGCCGCTTCGCCGAACTCGAATCGACGATCCGCTCGCCCGTCACCGGCGCGACGCCGCCGTTCGCGAGGAACAGCGCGGCGCTGGCAAGTTCGACGCAGTTCATCGTGATCGCGCACTGGCGGCAATACGCGTCGATCACCGTGTCGGGCGGCATCTGCATGTTGCCGAAGCTCGCCATGAAATGCGCCATCGCGCGGTTGCGCTCGGCATGCTGCAACTCCGACTGCGCGACGCGCGAATCGTAGTCGATGTCGTTCGTGCCGATCATCCGCCGGACGAACTCGACGAGCGCCGTTTCGGCCTTCACGAAGCGACGGCACAGCACATCGGTGACGACCAGCGCGCCCGCGTTGATGAACGGATTGCGCGGTTTGCCGCGTTCGCTCTCGAGCTGGACCAGCGAATTGAACGCGTTGCCGGACGGCTCGCGGCCGACCCGTTCCCACAGGTCGTCGCCCAGCAACTGGAACGCGAGCGTGCACGCGAACAGCTTCGAGATGCTCTGGATCGAGAAACGCTCGTGCGCGTCGCCGACCGTGTAAACGTTCCCGTCGAGCGTCACGACGGCCATCCCGAACTTGTCGGCAGGCACTTTCGCGAGTTCGGGAATGTAGTCGGCAACCCGTCCCTGGCCAATCCAGGGGGCGAGTTCGGTGTGGATGCGTTCGAGGATCGTCTGGTAATTCATCACGTGAGGCAGGGTAGAGGCGCGGCCCGGATTCCGGCGAGCCCGTATGGAACCGTCCCGGCGCCGATTCGTCAAGCGCGGATGGTATCGCGCCCTTATTTTCAAGACCGTCAAACGGGCAAGCGGCGGTCGCAGTATCATGCGGTACGTTTCGGCCGATGGCCGGCGTCCGGCACCGGCCGGCGCCGCCGCGGCCTACCTGATGATCCGACCGCTGCCCATGTCTTTTCGTATCCTGCTCGTCGAAGACGACACCCGCCTGTCCACGCTGATCGCCGGCTACCTGCGCAAGAACGACTATGAAGTCGACACTGTGCTGCACGGCGACGCCGCGGTGCCGGCGATCCTGTCCCTTCGTCCCGATCTCGTCATCCTCGACGTGAACCTGCCGGGCAAGGACGGCTTCGAAATCTGCCGCGAGGCGCGCAAGCAGTACGACGGCGTGATCATCATGGTGACGGCGCGCGACGAGCCCTTCGACGAGCTGCTTGGCCTCGAGTTCGGCGCGGACGACTATGTGCACAAGCCGGTCGAGCCGCGCATCCTGCTCGCGCGGATCAAGGCGCAGCTGCGCCGCGCGCCCGCGCGCGCGACCGAGAGCGCCGCGCCGCAGCCGGAGCGCTACGCGTTCGGCAAGTTCTCGATCGACCGTACCGACCGCACCGTCGTGCTGCCCGACGGCAGCACGCCCGACCTGACGTCGGCCGAATTCGACCTGCTGTGGGCGCTCGTGTGCCATGCGGGCGAAGTCGTCAGCCGCGACGACCTGATGCTGCAGCTGCGCGGCGTCGAATTCGACGGCCTCGACCGCACGATCGACGGGCGCATCTCGAAGCTGCGCCGCAAGCTGCGCGACGACGCGAGCAACCCGCAGCGGATCAAGACGATCCGCAGCAAGGGTTATCAATTCAGCAAGCACGCGTGGGAATGACGCGGCCTTCGGGCGACGTCGTCACGTTCCGCGCGGGCATTCCACCCGCCGGCCGGGAGCCGCGATGATCCGACGAACCCGTTCGCACCCCGATGCACCGCCACTGCCGACACTGCGCTACGTCAAATGGCGCTGGCTGCATTTCCGCCGCGCGTGGACCGACACGCGCGCCGACCGCATTCCGAGCTGGTCGCGCCTCTATGTGCGCACCTACCTGCACCTGCTTGGCCTCGTCCTGCTGACCGCACTCGTGCCGGCGCTCGCGCTGTGCGTCGAATTGTCGCCGCAGGTCGTGTGGCATGCGTTCGATTCGCTGCCGGGCGATATCTATATCGTGCTTGCGTTCGTGTTCGCCGCGCCCGCATTGGCGGCGTACCGGTGGATGCGGCCCGTCTGGTCGGATCTCGTGATGGTGCGCGAGCGCGCGATCGACTTCACGGGCGGGCGCTTCAACACGCGTGCGCGCGAATCGCACAGCGTGATCATCGGCCCGCTCGCGCGCACGCTGAATGCGCTCGCGATGCGCATGGAGCGCTTGATCGCCGCGCAGCGCGACCTGACGAACGGCATCTCGCACGAGTTGCGTACGCCGCTCGCGCGCGTGCGCTTCGCGCTCGAAATGCTGCGCGAACCGGCGTCGGCCGCCGAATACCAGGGCGCGCTCGAGAGCATCGCGCAGGACGTGACGGAACTCGAGGAATTGATCGACATGAGCCTGACGTTCGCGCGGCTCGAGTACAGCTCGCTGCAGTCGAACCTCGAGATGACCGCGCCCGTCGCGTGGTTCGAACACCAGATTAACGACGCGCAGCTGCTGTATCCGGAGCGCGCGATCGAGTCGCGCATCGCGATCGCATCGGACCTGCGCGTGAAGATGGACCGGCGGTTGATGTCGTACGCGATGCGCAACCTGTTGCGCAACGCGAGCAAGTACGCGAGATCGCGGATCGTCGTCGGGATCTCGCTCGTGCACGGCAACATCGGGATCTTCGTCGAGGACGACGGCCCCGGCGTGCCCGAGAGCGAGCGCGAGCGGATCTTCGATGCCTTCGTGCGCCTCGACCGCCGCACCGGCGGCTACGGGCTCGGCCTGTCGATCACGCGGCAGGTGCTCCATGCGCACAACGGCCGGATCGCGGTCGTCGATCCGGTCGAACTCTGCGGCGCGCGCTTCGAAATCAGCTGGCCGGTCTAGCCCATCCGTACATGAGGTTCGATCCCCGATCGCCGCGATGGCGGCGCGCTTGCACGCGGAATGCGAGGGCGCACGACAGTATCGAGCGCGCACAGGCGCGGGCGGTGGCGATGGCCGGGGATTTCTAATCGGGACTGCGAAGGCAACACGGCAACACGGCAACACGGATGCCGCCGAAACGGCATCCGCGCATGCTCAGTACGTGCGGCCGAGCTGCAGGTAGAAGTTGCGACGGCCGCCCGGCGCGAGCGCCACGCCGATGTAGACGGGCCCGAACGCGGTCGACAGGCTCGTGAAGAACGTATAGCTCTGCTTGAGCGCGCCGCCGCCGATCTGCTGCCCGCTCGACCACACGTTGCCGACTTCCGCGCTGGCGCCGACCGACAGCGCCTTGATCGGCGACGCGTTGAACGTCATCAACTGGTTCATGTAGGTGATCTGACCGTACGCGAGCTCGTTGCCGTTCAGCTGGTCGGCCGCATACGCGGACAGGTGCTGGAAGCCGCCGAGCGTGAAGTTGAACGCGTTGATCAGGTTGGTGCCGCCGATGCTCTTGCCGCCTTCGATCGTCGCGCTGACGCTGTGGCGGCCGAACTGCTGCGCCACCATCGCCTTGCCGTAGATCTCGGTGTAGGGCGCGTTGTTGATGCTGTCGTCGAATTGGCTCGCCGAGCCCCCGTTGCGCGACACCAGCGAGCGCTCGACGCGCAGTTCGGTGAAATAGCCCTTGCGCGGAAACAGCGGATCGTCGAGCTGGTCGATGACGAGGCGTGCGCGCGCGGTCAGCGCCTGGGAGGTGAAGCTCGGCCACAGCAGGTTCTGGCCGCTGCCGTCGTCGAACGGCAGGTTGTACGTCGGCGAGCCGTGCCCGGTCACGTAACCGATACCGATCCGGAAATCGCCGAGCCGCGCGATCGGCAGGCCGAAATCGATGCCGGCACGCGCCGTCTGCATCAGGTACTGCGTGATCTTCACGTCGCCGGTGTCGTCGTACAGGTTCGCGTAGCGACGCTGGTACTCCGCGTAGGGCGACAGGTAGACGCCGTAGGCCATCGACAGCGGCTGGCGGAATTCGATGCGCGCCGACTGCAGGTCGCTGCCGATCGTCGTGTCCGCGCGGAATTCGAGCCCCGATTCGGTGAGCCACGGCCGCCGGTAGCCGACGTGCAGGCGGAAACCGCCCTCGTCGGTCGAGCTGCTCGACATGCCGAGCCCGAACAGCAGGAAATTCGGCCCCCAGTACTTCTCGCGCGCGTTGATCTCGAGCACGTTGTCGTCGCCGCGGCTCACGATCTGCTGCGTGACGCTCTCGAAATTGCCACCCGTCGTGAGGCCGAGCAGATCCTGGCTGACGGTCTGCGGATCGTAGGTATCGCCGGGCTTCACGTGCAGCGCGTTGCTGACGACGCGCTTCGGCACGCCGCCGCTGGTCTTGATGTCGATGCGCGTGATCCGGATCGGCGGCGGCAGCGGCTGCGCATGCGCGGACCGGTAGGCCGCGTACTGCTCCGGCGTGAGCGCGAATCGCTTCAGCGTCGGCAGCGCGGCGGTCGCGGCGGCCGCGCCGGCGGCGATCGCCTGCTTCGCGTTCTGGAAATCGGTAAACGCGAGCCCGCCGAGGTCCGGCGTGAGCAGCACGTCCTGTGCGTCGAGCTGCTTGCGCTGGGCGGTCACGTTCTGGCGGATCAGGATGCCGACCATCTGCTGCATCACGTCGGCGGGCGACGCAAGCGCGTCGAGCGGGCGCAGTTGCGAGCCGATGTCGACTGCGATCACGACGTGCGCGCCCATCTGCCGCGCGGTGTCGACGGGCAGGTTGCTGACGAGCCCGCCGTCCACGAGCGCGCGCCCGTTGATCTCGGCCGGGGCGAACAGGCCGGGCATCGCCATGCTCGCGCGGACCGCGAGCGGCAGCGAGCCGTGGTCGAGCACGACCATCTGGCCCGTCTGTAGGTCGGTCGCGACCGCACGGTACGGGATCGGCAGGTGGTCGAACGGCTGGTTGGTCGGCACGGCGGCCGTCCAGTTCGCGAGCAGCGCCTGCAGCCGGTTGCCCTGCACGAGGCCGACCGGCGCCTTCACGCCTTTCTTGCCGAACCCGAGCGTCAGCCCGTTGATGTACAGCCGTTCGTCTTCCCGGCTGGTTTGCGGCAGGTCCGCGCGCTCGGTCACGTCGAACGCGATATCCGCGAGGTTGACCTCCGACAGCCGTTTTTGCATCTCGTCGGCCGCCATCCCGCTCGCGTACAGGCCGCCGACGACGGCGCCCATGCTGGTGCCCGCGATGCAGTCGATCGGGATGCGGTTGTCTTCCAGCACCTTCAGGACACCGAGGTGTGCGTAGCCGCGCGCACCGCCGCCGGACAGCACGAGGCCGATCGACGGGCGGCCGGCCGGGCCGCCGTCGGCCGTGCAGGCGTTCGCCGGCGCAGCGGGCGCGGCAGCCGGCGCGGAGGCGGCTGCGGTGTCGGCCGGGGCGGCGGCTGTTGCGGCGGCGGGTGCGGTGGCCGGCAGCGGCTGCGCGGCGACCGTGCAGCACCAGACGGCGACGAGCGTCGTGCAGAGCGGGCGCACCCGCGCCCAGCGGGAGGAAACGGTCGCTGTCATGGTGGAAATACCTGGCGTGATCGGGCGTCTGAGGCCTGCAGGGAGCAGGCAAGACCGAGAGATTACCGTGTTTTACAGAGGCAATGCGAGAGGCCGTTGCGTAGCCGGATGCGTCCGGAGCGGTACATTTGACAATTGCGTCGCGAAAAAATCATCGGAATTGCCTAAAGTATCGGAACGATTTGCCGCTAAGCTCGTGATGGGGCGGCATGGACGCGCCGCAAAAAATGCGACGCGGCTGTCCCGGCCCGTTCGTTCACAAAGGTTTGATATGTCGACACCGCTGTTCGGAAAGTTGTTTGCGCAACCCGTTGCGATCGACCCTGGAACGGCGAGTACGCGGATTTATACGCACGAGCGCGGCGTGGTGCTGAACCAGCCGTCGGTCGTCTGCTTCCGCAAGGGCGGCGCGACCGACGCGCGGCCGACGCTCGAGGCGGTCGGCGAGCTCGCGAAGGCGCTGCTCGGCCGCGAACCGGGGCATCTCGAAGCCGTGCGGCCGATGCGCCATGGCGTGATCGCCGACGCGCACGCGGCCGAGCAGATGATCCGCAGCTTCATCGACATGTCGCGCACGCGCTCGCGCTTCGGCCGCCGTGTCGAGGTCACGCTGTGCGTGCCGTCCGACGCGACGGCCGTCGAGCGCCGCGCGATCCGCGAGGCCGCATTCGCGGCCGGTGTATCGGACGTCGAACTGATCGAGGAGTCGCTCGCGGCCGGGCTCGGCGCCGGTCTGCCGGTAACGGAGCCGGTCGGCTCGATGGTCATCGACATCGGTGGCGGCACGACCGAAGTCGCGGTGATCGCGCTCGGCGGGATCGTCTACCGCGAGGCGATCCGCGTCGGCGGCAGCCAGTTCGACGCGGCGATCGTCAACCATGTCCGCAACCTGTATGGCGTGCTGCTCGGCGAGCAGACGGCCGAGCACGTGAAGAAGACGATCGGCTCGGCCACCAGCGCGGTGCCGCGCACGTCGACGCGCGCGGTCGGGCGCAGCATCGGCGACGGCCTGCCGCGCTCGGTCGAGCTGTCCAACCACGACGTCGCGGATGCGCTGGCCGCGCCGCTCAAGCAGGTGATCGGCGCGGTGAAGTCGGTGCTGGAAAACGCACCGGCCGAGCTCGTGACCGACATCGCGCATCGCGGTGTGGTGCTGACGGGCGGCGGCGCGCTGCTCGCCGGTCTCGAACGCCTGCTGCACGACGAGACGGGACTGGTCGCCCGGATCGCCGACGAACCGGCCACCTGCGCGGTGCGCGGCGCCGGCGAGGCGATGGGGCGGCTCGCGATGTGCCCGGTCGACTGATTCGGGCCCTGCCGGGCCGTGCATCGCGGCGCGGCCGTTTACATTGTTTCGATCTCCGTAGATCTCCGCAAACCACCGTATTGCCTGCCCGCTGCGCCGGGCACGCATCTCCGGTCGACTTGCCGCCAAGGCGGGCCGCCGTCCGGCATTGGCCCGTCGCGTGGACACCTGAACGCGCACCGTGCTAGCGTTACGCGCCCGTGCGGGGCCGGGCAAGCCGAAACGCACGACGAGCCCGACGACCTGAGAGAGACCGAAAACCTTGAAAAACCACACCAAACGGGGCTTCGTTGCCCGAACGGGCCGCCTGCTGGCCGTCGTTGCCTGCCTCTGGATCGTCGCAGCCGTTGCGCTCGTCACGTACGGGATGCGGATGCCGAGCGAGCCGGCCGATGTCGCCGTGATCTTCGGCAACGCGCTCGACGAGACCGGTGCGCCGAAGCCGGTGCTCGCCGCCAGGCTCGATGTCGGCGTGCGCTGCTACCGCTCGGGGCAGTGCCCGGCGTTCCTGGTCAGCGGCGCGATTGACGGCCCCGGGCTCAACGAGGCGACCGCGATGCGCGACTATCTGGTGGCGCACGGCGTGCCGGCCGACCGGATCGCCGTCGACGACCAGGGCGACAACACGCTCGCGACGGCGCAGCACACGCTCGCGTACCTGCAGGCGCACAACGTGTCGCGCGTGCTGATCGTCAGCCAGTACTACCACCTCGCGCGAGCGCGCCTCGCATTCGAGCGCGTCGGCATCGCAAGGGCGAACATCTCCGCCGCGTATCCGGGCCGTTTCCAGTTGCGCGATGTCTATTCGAGCTGGCGCGAAGTGCCGGCCTACGCGGTGTATGCGGTGCGGTTGTGGGTGAACCCCGATGCGCGGCCTGTTTCGTTCCGGCCGATGCTTTATCTGATGAGCCTGTTTTCGTAACACGCCGCGGGGCGAATGCTTCCGCGTGCGCGTGGTTCTTTTTTTCCTTTCGGTTTCGGCCGTTTCCTGCCCGCAGCCCGAATGTCTTCGACATTGGGCAAGCGATAACGATTCGCATTGCAGTTTCGATGCAAGGCGTAAATCGAAGTAAATTCGTAAGGCATTCGAAAATCCGGGTTTAATCCAATTATTAAGTGGGTGCTGATTATTCGTGTCGGCGATTTGTGAGAGTTAAAATATTGCACTGCGGGATTCATATACCTTGAATCAAGACTGCGCATCAGCGTTTTCACGGATACGGTGATTCCGTTGTTTTTGCGAAAAATCAAATCAAAAAGACGAAAAACTTGCGGAGTCTCGTCGCCGGACGCCTTTTGCCAAGTAAAAAATACATGCTCGCCAACCCTTGAGCCGATGGATAAATATCGACTGGAAAACGGTTTGAGTTTGATATAGCCTTGTCTGATAAAAGCAGGGCAGTAATCAAATCAACCAGAAAGTCGCTGCAGAAAAAACAGGGGCCGCCATCATGTCGTTCGACTAGTCTTGCGTCTGCAATCCCGATCCCGGGCTGATTAAAAAACCATCCTTGAATAAACCGACGTCGCATCGCGATTGCCGGGGCGGACGCTTTTGTCCGTGATTTTCTGCTGCGCGCCGTCCGGTGCGGCCGCAATACCAATACCAAAACCAAAGCCAAAAACGAGGGAAAGCATGAACCTTGCGCGTTCGAAAAAAGCCGGTGAGCCGTTTCCGAGACTGCTGTTACCCACGGGCGTTTTCCTGGCACTTTCCGGCGCGGGTATCGTGCCTGCGCATGCGATCTGCAGCGCGGCAGGCACGACGGTGACCTGCTCCGGCGTCGCCAATCCGCTTGCGCCGAGCTATTCGAACAGCGCGAACAACATCAACGCCACCGTCAATCCCGGTGCGAGCGTCGGCGTGCTGCTCGGCGTCGGCGGCACCGCGATGTCGCTGACGGGCAACGGCGTCACGCTGACCAACAACGGCACGATCGACCCTTCCGCGCTTGGTAGCGGGCTCGGCGTGCTGTCGAGCGGCGCGGTCGTCGGCAATGCATCGGCGAGCGCGAATACCACCGTCACTAACAACGGCACGATGAACGGCTCGACCGGCGTGGCGATCAGCGGCGTGACGGGCATGGCGCTGTCGGTCCAGAACGGCACGGGCGGCACGTCGAACATCACGAACACCGGCACGATCGGGTCCAACCCGCTGGTCGGTGCGACCCTCGTCGGCGCGGATTCGCCCGTGGTCGCCGCATACGGCGGCGCCGCGGTCAACATGTCGAACAGCGGAACGATCAACGGCCGCGTCGCGTTCGGCTCGAACGGCACGCCCGGGCAGGGCAATACGTTTACCAACTCGGGCACGATCAATGGCGGCGTGTCGATGGGCGCGAACAGCACCAACACGTTCAATGCCGTGACGGGCTCGTCGGTCAACTCGGCGGGCGGCACCGGCGGCGCGTTCAACATCACGGTCGGCCCGGTTACGCTGAACGTGGCGGCGACGGGTATCGTCGACGGCGGCGCGGGCGGCAACAACACGCTCAACCTGCAGCAGGGCGCCAGCGCGAACGGCACGATCGCGGTCAACAACTACGTCAACTTCAATCACCTCGACGTCAACAGCGGCAACTGGACGATCAACGGTGCGTCCACCGCGCAGGACGCGACGCTGAACGGCGGTGTCGCGATCATCGGCAACAACGCGTCGCTCGGCACCGGCAACGTCACGGCCAATGGCGCGGCGCTGCAGGCGGGTGTGGCCGGGCTCAATGTCGGCAACACCGTGACCCTCGGCGGCGGCGGTTTGACGGTGCAGGGGGCGACCGGGCTCACGCTGTCGGGCACGGTGACGGGCGGCGGCGCGCTGACGAAGAACGACGGCGGCACGCTGACGTTGACGGGCGCGAACAGCTACACGGGCGGCACGAACCTGAACGACGGCGGCATCGTCGTCGGCAACAACGCGTCGCTCGGCAGCGGTGCGCTGAACGTCAACGGCTCGGCCTCGCTCGACACGAGTACGAACACGACGCTCGGCAATACGGTCAATCTTGCCAACAATTCGACGCTGACGGTCGGCGGCAGCAACAACCTCGGGCTGGCCGGCGCCATCAACGGCAACGGCGGCCTCGTGAAGAACGGCGCGGCGACGCTGACGCTGACCGGCACGAATACCTACACCGGCAACACGACGATCAACAGCGGCACGCTCGCGCTGGGCGCGGGCGGCAGCCTGGCCTCGACCGGCACGGTGAGCCTGACCGGCGCCGGCGCGACGTTCGACCTGAGCAACGCATCGGGTGCGCAGGCGATCGGTGCGCTGGCGGGCTCGGCCGGTACCAGCGTGAACCTCGGCGGCAATTCGCTGACGCTGAACGGCAGCGTCAATGCGACGTACGCCGGCTCGATCGGCGGCGCGGGCAGCGTCACGCTGGCCGGCACCGGCACGCAAACGCTGACGGGCGCGAACACGTACTCGGGCGGCACGAACTTGAACGGCGGCACCCTCGTGGTCGGCAGCAATACGGCGCTCGGCACGGGCGCGATGAACGTCAACGGCTCGGCGTCGCTCGATGCGACCACCAACGCGTCGCTCGCGAACAATGTCAACATCGCCACCGGCACGACGCTGACGCTCGGCGGCACCACCAATCTGGGCCTGAGCGGCACGGTCTCGGGCGGCGGCGGTCTCGTGAAGAACGGCGCGGCGACCGTGACGCTGTCCGGTGCGAACAACTACAGCGGTGGCACGGCGCTGAATGCCGGCGGCCTCGTGCTCGGCAACAACGCAGCACTCGGCACGGGCGCGTTGACCGTCGGCGGCGCGGCGACGCTCGACACGAGCACGAACCTGTCGGTCAACAACGCGGTCAACCTCGCGACCGGTTCGACGCTGACACTGGGCGGCAGCAATGCGCTCACGCTGAACGGCGGCATCACCGGCGTGGGCGGCCTCGTGAAGGACGGCGCGGCGACCACGACGTTGACGGCCGCGAACACCTACACGGGCGGCACGACGATCAACGCGGGCACGCTGGCGATCAGCGGGGCCGGCAGCCTGGCGGCGACCGGTGCGGTGAACCTGGCCGGCGCGGGCGCCGCGCTCGACCTGAGCGGTGCGGCCGGTGCCCAGTCGATCGGCGCGCTGTCGGGGGTGGGCGGGACGAATGTCGCGCTGGGCAACAACGGGCTGACACTGGGCGGAACCGCCAGTGGCGCCTTCAGCGGCGCGATCGCCGGTACCGGCAGCCTGACGCTGGCCGGTACCGGTACGCAGACGCTGAACGGCGCGAGCACCTACTCGGGCGGCACCAACCTGAACGGCGGCAGCAGCGTGGTGCTCGGCAACAATGCGGCGCTCGGCACGGGCGCGCTGAACGTCGCAGGCGCGGCCACGCTCGACACGAACGCAAGCCTGTCGGTCGCCAACGCGGTCAATCTTGGTAACGGCTCGACGCTGACGCTTGGCGGCAGCAATGCGCTCACCCTGAGCGGCGGCATTGCCGGCGCGGGCGGTCTCGTGAAGAACGGCGCGGCGACCACGACGCTGACGGGCACGAACACCTACACGGGCGGCACGACGATCAATGCCGGCACGCTGGCGGTGGGCGCGGGCGGCAGCCTGGCGGCGACCGGTGCGGTGAACCTGGCCAACGCGGGCGCGGCGCTCGACCTGAGCGGCGCGACGAGCGCGCAGACGATCGGCGCGCTGTCGGGTGTCGCCGGGACGAACGTCAACATGGGCGGCAACGGGCTGACGCTCGGCGGCACCGCCAGCGGCACCTTCGGCGGCGTGATTGGCGGGGCGGGCAGCCTGACGCTGGCCGGCACCGGCACGCAGACGCTGACGGGCGCGAACGTCTATACGGGCGGCACGAATCTGAACAGCGGCGGCGTCGTGCTCGGCAACGGCGGGGCGCTCGGTTCCGGCGCGCTGAACGTCGGCGGCGCGGCGACGCTCGACACCACCGCGAGCCTGTCGGTCAACAACGCGGTCAATCTCGGCGCGGGCGCGACGCTGACGCTCGGCGGCAGCAACGCGCTCACGCTGAACGGTGGCATCACCGGCGCGGGCGGGCTGGTGAAGGACGGTGCGGCGACCACGACGTTGACGGGGGCGAACGCTTACACGGGCGGCACGACGATCAATGCCGGCACGCTGGCGCTCGGTGCCGGCGGCAGCCTCGCGGCGACGGGCGCGGTGAACGTGGCCGGCGCGGGCGCGACATTCGACCTGAGCGGTGCGACGGGCGCGCAGACGATCGGCGCACTGAGCGGCGTCGCCGGTGCGGCCGTGAACCTCGGCGCGAACGGCCTGACGCTGAGCGGGACGGCCAGCGGCAATTTCGGCGGCACGATCGGCGGCACCGGCGGCCTGACCGTGGCCGGCACGGGCACGCAGACGCTGACCGGCGCGAATACGTACACGGGCGGCACGACGATCAACGGCGGCAGCACGCTGGCGCTCGGCTCGGGCGGCAGTCTCGCGGCGACCGGGACGGTGAACCTCGCCGCTGCGGGCGCGACGTTCAACCTGGGCGGCGCATCGGGCGCGCAGACGATCGGCGCGCTGAGCGGTGCGGCCGGCACGAACGTGAACCTCGGCGCGAACGCGCTGACGTTGAGCGGCAACGGCAACCATACGTTCGGCGGGACGATCGACGGTACGGCTGGCGTGACGTTCGCGGGTACCGGCACGCAAACGCTGACGGGCACGAACACCTACACGGGCGGTACGACAATCGGCGCCGGCGGTACGCTGGCGCTCGGTGCGGGCGGTAGCCTGGCCTCGACAGGGGCGGTGAATCTCGCTGGCGCCGGCGCGACGTTCAACCTGAGCGGCGCATCGGGCGCGCAGACGATCGGCGCGTTGAACGGCGCGGCCAGTACGAACGTGGATCTTGGCGCGAACGGGCTGACGCTGAGCGGGACCGCCAGCGGCACGTTCGGCGGCGCGATCGGCGGCACGGGCAGCGTGACGTACGCGGGTACCGGCACGCAGACGCTGACGGGTGCGAACACGTACACGGGCGGCACGACGATCAACGGCGGCAGCACGCTTGCGCTCGTCGCGGGCGGCAGCCTGGCTTCGGGTAGCGCAGTGAATCTTGCAGGCACGGGTGCGACGTTCGACGTGAGCGGCGCATCGGGCGCGCAGACGCTCGGCACGCTGAGCGGCATCGGCGGCACGAACGTGAACCTCGGCGCGAACGCGCTGACGCTGAACGGCAGCACCAACGGTACGTTCGCCGGTGCGATTGGCGGCACGGGCGGCGTGACGTTCGCAGGTGCCGGCACGCAAACGCTGACGGGTGCGAACACCTACACGGGTGGCACGACCATCAACGGCGGCAGCACGCTGGCGCTGGGTGCGGGTGGCAGCCTGGCGTCCGGCGGTTCCGTGAACCTTGCCGGAGCAGGCGCAACGTTCAACCTGAGCGGTGCGTCGGGCGCGCAGACGATCGGCACGCTGAACGGCGCGGCCGGCACGAACGTGGATCTTGGCGCGAACGGACTGACGCTGAGCGGAACCGCCAGCGGCACGTTCGGCGGTGCGATCAGCGGTACGGGCAGCGTGACGTTCGGGGGCACCGGGACGCAAACGCTGACCGGCGCGAACACCTATACCGGTGGCACGACGATCAACGGCGGCAGCACGCTCGCGCTGGGCGCAGGCGGCAGCCTGGCGTCCGGCAGTGCCGTGAACCTTGCCGGCACGGGCGCGACGTTCAACCTGAGCGGTGCATCGGGCGCACAGATGCTCGGCACGCTGAGTGGCGCCACCGGCACGAACGTGAACCTCGGTGCGAATGCGCTGACGTTGAACGGCAGCACCAACGGCACGTTTGGCGGCGTGATCGCCGGCACCAGTGGCGTGACGTTCGCGGGCACCGGCACGCAGACACTGACCGGTGCGAATACGTACACGGGCGGCACGACGATCAACGGCGGCAGCACACTCGCGCTGGGCGCGGGCGGCAGCCTCGCATCGGGCAGCGCGGTGAATCTCGCCGGCACGGGCGCGACGTTCAACCTCAGTGGCGCGACGGGCGCGCAGACGCTCGGTACGCTGACCGGCGCGACCGGCACGAACGTGAACCTCGGCGCGAACGCGCTGACGTTGAACGGCAGCGGCAACAACACGTTCGGCGGCGCGATCGGCGGCACGGGTGGTGTGACGTTCGCAGGTGCCGGCACGCAAACGCTGACGGGCGCGAATACCTACACGGGTGGCACGACGATCAACGGCGGCAGCACACTCGCGCTGGGTGCCGGCGGCAGTCTCGCGTCGGGCAGCGCGGTGAATCTCGCCGGCACGGGCGCGACGCTCAACCTGGGCGGCGCGACCGGCGCGCAGACGCTCGGCACGCTGACCGGCGCGACCGGCACGAACGTGAACCTCGGCGCGAACGCGCTGACGTTGAACGGCAGCGGCGGCACTTTCGGCGGTGCGATCGGCGGCACGGGCGGCGTGACGTTCGCGGGCACGGGGACACAAACGCTGACGGGTGCGAACACCTACACGGGTGGCACGACCATCAACGGCGGCAGCACGCTGGCGCTGGGTGCGGGTGGCAGCCTCGCAGCGGGCAGCGCGGTGAATCTCGCCGGCACGGGCGCGACGTTCAACCTGAGCGGTGCATCGGGCGCGCAGACGCTCGGCACGCTGTCCGGCGGCGCCGGTACGAACGTGACTCTCGGCGCGAACGCACTGACGCTGAACGGCAGCGGCAGCACGTTCGGCGGTGCGATCGGCGGCACGGGCGGTGTGACGTTCGCGGGCACCGGTACGCAAACGCTGACCGGCGCGAATACGTACACGGGTGGCACGACGATCGGTACCGGCAGCACGCTCGCGCTGGGTGCGGGCGGCAGCCTCGCGTCGGGCAGCGCGGTGAATCTCGCCGGCACGGGTGCGACGTTCAACGTCGGGGGTGCGACGGGCGCACAGACGATTGGTGCGCTGTCCGGCGGCATCGGCACCAGCGTGAACCTGGGCACGAATGCGCTGACGCTGAACGGCAGCGGCAACGCGGCGTTCGGCGGGACGATCGGCGGTGCGGGCGGCGTGACGGTTGCCGGTAGCGGCACGCAAACGCTGACGGGCGCGAACACCTACACCGGCGGCACGACCATCAACGGCGGCAGCACGCTGGCGCTCGGCGCGGGTGGCGGCCTCGCGTCGACGGGCGCGGTGAATCTCGCGGGCACGGGTGCGACGTTCGATGTCAGTGGTGCGTCGGGCGCGCAGACGATCGGCACGTTGAACGGCGCGACCGGCGCGACCGTCAATCTCGGCGCGAATGCGCTGACGTTGAACGGCAGCGGCAACGGCACGTTCGGCGGCGCGATCGGCGGCGCGGGCGGTGTGACGATCGCCGGCACGGGTGTTCAGACGCTGACGGGCGCGAATACCTACACGGGCGGCACCACGATCGCGGCCGGTAGCGCGCTGCAACTCGGCAACGGCGGCACGTCGGGCAGCGTCGCCGGCAATGTCGTCGACAACGGCGCGCTGATCGTCAATCAATCCGGCAACGTGACGATTGCAAGCGTGCTGTCCGGCGCGGGCTCGCTGACGCAGGCCGGCAGCGGGCAACTGACGTTGACGGGCGCCAGCACCTTGAGCGGCCCGACCACGGTCAGCGCGGGCACGCTCGCCGTGAACGGGGCGCTCGGCCAGTCGACCGTGACCGTGCAGAACGGTGCGACGGTCACGGGCACCGGCACGATCGGCGGCCTCGTGGTGCAGGGCGGTGCGACGGCGGCCGCGTCGCAGCCGGGCGCGGCGCTGAACGTGGGCGGCAATGTCACGTTCCAGCCGGGTTCGACGTTCCAGGTCGCGGCCTCGCCGCAGCAAAGCGGCAGCCTCGCGGCGGGCGGCACGGCGACGCTGAACGGCGGCACCGTGCAGGTGATCGCGAACCAGAGCGGCTACCAGCCGAGCACGACCTACACGATCGTGACGGCGGCATCGGGCGTGCAGGGCGCGTTCAGCCAGGTGAACGCGAACTACGCGTTCCTGATGCCGACGCTCAGCTACGACCCGAATCACGTGTACCTGCGACTCGTCGAAAACGGCACGTCGCTGCCGGACGTCGCGACGACGCCAAACCAGCGGTCGGTCGCGACCGCGCTCGGCGGGCTCGGCGCCGGCAACCCGCTGTACGACGCGGTGCTGACGACCGACGCGCCCACCGCACGCCGCGCGTACGGGATGCTCGACGGCGAACTGCAGGCCAGCATGAAGAGCATGCTGCTGCTCGATAGCCGCTATGTGCGCGACGCGGTGACCGATCGCGTCCGCCAGGGCCTCGCGCCCGGGTCGGGCCCGCTCGCCGCGCTGTCGTCGGGCGGCGCCGCGCTGTGCGGCGACAACACGGCCGGCGCGGTCGACCCGACACTGCCGCCGGAACGCCGGATCGGTTCGCGCGAGGGTTGCTACGGCGGCACGCCTTATCAACCGGTCGTCTGGGGGCAGGCGTTCGGCGGCCGCAGCCGGCTCACCGGCGACGGCAACGCGTCGACGATCAACCGCAGCATGACGGGCTTCATCGCCGGCGCCGACATGGCGCTCAACGACAAGTGGCGTGCGGGTCTGGCCGCGGGCGTCACGCATGGCTCGCTCGACAATGACCAGAGCTCGTCGGCGGCGGTGAACAGCTACTACCTGTCGCTGTACGGCGGCGCGCAGTACGGTGCGCTCGGTGTGCGCGGTGGCGCGTCGTACACGTGGTACCGGATCAACAGCGATCGCAATCCGGGCTTCGCGGGATTCTCGGATCACGATTCGGCCGGCTACGACGCGAATTCGGCGCAGGTGTTCGGCGAAGTAGGCTACGCGCTGCCGGTCGGGCCCGTGGCGATCGAACCGTTCGCTGGCCTCGCGTATGTGAACCTGCATACCGACGGCTATACGGAAACAGGTGGCGCGGCCGCGCTGCGTGCCGGCGGCGAGACCACCCACGTCGGCTTCTCGACCCTCGGTTTGCGCGCGGCGTCGCAGCTCGGCTCGATCGCGAGCGGCACGTTCACCGCGCGCGGGACGGTCGGCTGGCGGCATGCGTTTGGCAACGTGAGGCCGTCGTCGGCGTTCACGTTCGCGAACGGCGGCACGTCGTTCCAGGTGTCGGGTGTGCCGATTGCTCGCGACAGCGCGGTGCTCGAAGCCGGTATCGACGCGAACATCACGAAGCGCCTGACGCTCGGCCTCACGTACAGCGGCCAGTACGGCAGCGGCGTGCGCGACAACGCAATCCTCGGCAACATCCTGTGGAAGTTCTGAGCTGCACGTGATGTGCCTGTGCGCGATGCCCGGCGGCGACGGTAACGTCGCGGGGCGTCGCGTCTTTTTCGTCGCTGCGCACGTACCCCGTTCTGGCCTATCCTGTGCGAAATACGCGACGCGCGCCGCGCGTTGCGCCTCGACACAGGAGCATCGATGCCGAATCACGCCGAAGCCGCCACGACGCAGGCGCCGCAAGTCGCGCCTGCTGCCCCGACCGCCGCGTCGGGTCCCGCCTTCATCGCGCCCGAAGCCGATCCGCAGGCCCTCGCGCGCAACAACCAGTACGTACTGAAATCCGGCGACGCGTTCGTGGTCAGCGACGCGCTCGGCGACATCGGCGGGCATGACGACGGCCTGTTCGTCGACGACATGCGCGTACTGTCGAAATGGCGCCTGACGTTCGGCGGCCGCGCGCCGTCGCTGCTGTCGGGCGCGACGAGCGCCGACAACGCGTCGTTCACCGCGCACCTGACCAACCGCCCGTTGCCGCCGCTCGGCGGCCACGAGACACCCGAGGGCGTGATCCATATCGAGCGGATGCGCGTGCTCGCGGGCGACGTGCTTTATGAAGCGCTGACGCTGACGAACTACGGTGCGAGCGAAGCCGAGGTGCCGCTGTCGCTGTCGTTCGCGGCCGATTTCAAGGACATGTTCGAGGTGCGCGGCACGCAGCGCCCGAAGCGCGGCACGGTCGTGGCTCCGCGCGTCGACGCAGGCGCGGTGCGGCTGCGTTACGACGGCCTCGACAGCGTCGAGCGCAACGTGACCGTGCATTTCTCGCCGGCGCCCGACGCGTTGTCGGTCGATCGCGCCGACTACACGCTGACGATCGCCGCGCAGGCCTGCGTGTCGATCTACCTGACCGTCGATGCGACGCTCGGCCCGGTGCATGTCGAAGGGCCCGGATGCGGTCGCGTCGCGCTGCGCACCGCGCTCGTCGGCGTGCATCGCGAGATGCGCGCGCGGCGCGAATCGATGGCGCGCGTGAACACCGGCAATCCGCTGTTCGACGCGTGGCTCGACCGCTCGCTCGCGGATCTCGGGCTCCTCACGACGCAGCTCGACACGGGGCCGTACCCATATGCCGGCATTCCGTGGTTCTCGACGCCGTTCGGCCGCGACGCCGTGATCACGTCGCTGCAGATGCTGTGGCTGCAGCCGTCGCTCGCGCGCGGCGTGCTGCGGTTTCTTGCCGAGCACCAGGCGCGCGAAACGTCCGCGTTCCGCGACGCGGAGCCCGGCAAGATCATGCACGAGTTCCGCCGCAGCGAGATGGCCGCGACGGGCGAAGTACCGTTCGCGCTGTACTACGGCGGTGTCGACACGACGCCGCTGTTCATCGTGCTGGCCGGCGCCTATGTCGAACGTACCGGCGACGACGCGTTGATCGACGAGCTGTGGCCCGCGCTCGAACGCGCCGCGCAATGGGTGATCGACAAGTGCGACCGCAATCCGTACGGACTCCTCGATTACCAGCGCACGTCGGAGCGCGGCCTCGCGAACCAGGGCTGGAAGGACAGCCACGATTCGGTGTTCCATGCGGACGGTCGCTTCCCCGACGGGCCGATCGCGCTCGTCGAAGTGCAGGCCTATGCGTGCGCCGCGCTCGATGCGATGTCGGCGTGCTCGCACCGGCGCGGCCACGCGGCCGATGCGACGCGCTACGCCCTGCGCGCGAAGACGCTGCGTGAACAGGTCGACGCGCTGTTCTGGATGCCGGAAGGCGATTTCTACGGGATCGCGCTCGACGGCCATGGCGATTTGTGTCGTGTGTTCGCGTCGAACGCGGGGCACCTGCTCGCGTTCGGGCTGCCCGACGCCGAGCGCGGCGCGGCGGTGGCCGGTGTGCTCGGCTCGGCGCTGTTCCAGACGGGGTGGGGCATCCGCACGCTCGCGGCCGGCCAGCCGCGCTTCAACCCGATGGCCTATCACAATGGCTCGGTATGGCCGCACGACAATGCGCTCATCGCACGTGGGCTCGCGCGCTACGGCGACAAGACGGCTGCGGTGAACCTGCTGCGCGCGCTGTTCGAGGCGGCGGTGAGTTTCGAGATGCGCTTGCCGGAGCTGTTCTGCGGGTTCCCGCGCCGGCGCGGCGAACCGCCGACCGCGTATCCGGTGGCCTGCCTGCCGCAGGCATGGGCGGCCGGTGCGCCGTTCATGATGCTGCAGGCGTGCCTCGGCGTGAGCATCGACGCGTCTCGCCACGAGGTGCGCGTCGAGCGCCCGGCGCTGCCGGAAGGCGTCGACTGGCTGCGGATCGACGCGCTGCGCGTCGGCGACGAAACCGTGTCGCTGACGTTCCGCCGGGTCGACGGCCAGGTCGTCGCGGCGGCGGAGCAGCCCGGCCGCGTGAAGGTGGTCGCGGTGCTGTAGCGCCGTGCTGCGCGAACGTTGCGCGATGTCGCGCCACGTTCGCGCGCAGCGGCATAGAATCGTGACATGACCCTTGAACGATGGCGGAGGTAGACGATGACGACCGACAACCGGCCCGACGACGGCGAGCACAAGCTCGAGAATCTCGAAGCGGCGGTCGACCACCTGCACAAGTCGATCGAATCGCAGAGCATCGCGGTCGGCGCGGCGAAGGGCATTTTGTTCAGCCTGATCGAAACGCTCGGCGCACTGATCGGCGATCCCGACCTGCCCGAGCATGCGCGCTCGGGTTACGAAGCGCTGCGCGACAAGGCCAGCGAACTGCGCGGCGGGCTCGATCGGCATTGAGGCACGGCTTGCGCCGGCGCCAGCCGCACGCGCTGCGCCGGCGCTGCCCGATTCTGCAGATGAAGCACAAAACCCCGTGCGCTCAATGAGTTAGGTGGCCGGTGCGCAGGATATCCACAAGCTTGCCAACACAATCTGTGGAGAACCGCCCGGCCTTCGATCACGCGCGCGGCGCGTGCCTGGAGATTGTCCGGAGTGCGGTGCGAATGCCTTTCCGGTGCCACACCATTGACCGGTCAAGGTCCGGATATTGAATCCCCTTGTGTATCAATATGTTACGCGCCGGATCTGAGGGATATCCACAGGCTTGCCAACATATTCTGTGGACAACTCGCAATCGATTGCGTCGCATTGGTTGAGTATCGGGCCCGAATGCGACAGGCGTGCGAAGCCCGTGCGCAAAGGCTGCCCGATGTGTGTGTCGGAAAGTAAATTCGTGCACGATCAATGGCTTAGGTGCCGGGTGCCCAGGATATCCACATCCTTGCCAACACTTTCTGTGGACAAGCGCGCGCGTTACGCGCCCGGCATCGTGCCGGCCGCTTCGGCCACGATCCAGTCGCGAAACAGCGTCATCGCGGGTGTCAGCGGTTTCGATTTCAGCGACGTGATCCAGTAACCGCCCGCACACACGTCGATGTCGAGCGGCCGCGCGAGCAGGCCGAGCTGCAGTTCGCGCGCGAACATGCAGGCCGGCGCGAGCGCGACCCCCGCACCCTGCATCGCGGCCTCGATCATCAGCCGCGACGAATCGAACACAGGCCCGTTGGCCGCCCACGGCTCGAGCTGCGCGGCGTCGAACCAGCCGTGCCATTCGTCGGTGCGGTACGAGCGCAGCAGCGTTTCGTTCGCGAGATCGGCCGGCTGCGCGAGGCGCCGCGCGATCTCCGGCGCGCACAGCGCGGTGAGCGGCGCGTCGAGCAAGCGCTCGTTGCGCGTCGCCGGCCAGTTGCCTTCTCCGAAGCGGATCGCGAAGTCGAGGCCCTCGGCGGCGAGATCGACGACGTTGTTGTTGGTGCGCAGCCGCAGCTCGACGAACGGGTGCGTATCGCCGAACTGCTTCAGCCGTGGCATTAGCCAGCCTAGGGCAAAGGTGCCGACGACACCGAGCGTCAGCACCTCGCGGAAGCGCCCGCCGTCGAACTGCTTGAGCACCGTCTCGATGCGGCTGAACGCGTCGCTCAGCACGGGCAGCAGCGCACGGCCCTCGTCGGTGAGCCCGAGGCCGCGCGGCAACCGCGTAAACAGCGTACAGCCGAGCCGCTCCTCGAGCGAGCGCACCTGCTGGCTGACCGCGGCCTGGGTCACGCTCAGCTCGAGGCCGGCGCGTGTGAAGTTCAGGTGGCGCGCCGACGATTCGAACGCGCGCAACGCATTGAGCGGAAGATGAGGGCGGAGCTTGGTCATAAGATTTTCTTTTGTCAGCGCTCAATTATCGTTGCTTGTCAGTCAACCGTAAAGTCCCGATAGTGCTGTCTCGGCGGCCGGCCGTTTTCAACATCGATTCGCCTCCATTCCACCACGAGACAACCGACATGACCTACTCATCGAAACGTCGAACCCTGTTGCTGGCCGCCGCGACGGCGCCGCTCGTTCTCACCGTCACCGCGTGCGCGTCGCGAGCCGCCGTGCCGGGCGAGGCCAATTCGGCAGCGGCTGCTGCCGCGGACGCCGTGGCGCCGGCGGCAGCCGCGGAGGCGATTGCCGATCTCGAGCGCGACGCGGGCGGCCGTCTCGGCGTGTGCGCGATCGATACCGCGAGCGGCCGGATCATCGAGCATCGCTCGGGCGAGCGCTTTCCGTTCTGCAGTACGTTCAAGGCGATGCTGAGTGCGGCGGTGCTTGCACAGAGCGTCGATCGCCCGGGCCTGCTGCAACAGCGCGTGACCTACACGAAGGCCGACCTCGTCAACTATTCGCCGGTGTCGGAGAAGCATGTCGGCGCGGGCATGACGGTCGCCGCGCTGTGCGAGGCCGCGATCCAGTACAGCGACAACTCGGCCGCGAACCTGCTGATGAAGCTGATCGGCGGCCCGTCCGCCGTGACCGCGTTCGCGCGCTCGATCGGCGACGACACATTCCGGCTCGATCGATGGGAGACCGAACTGAATACCGCGCTGCCGGGCGACCCGCGCGACACGACGACGCCCGCTGCGATGGCCGCGAGCATGCGTGCGCTCACGCTCGGCGAGGCACTGCCGGCCGCGCAGCGTGCGCAGCTCGTTACCTGGCTGCGCGGCAACAAGGTCGGCGACAAGCGGATCCGCGCGGGCGTGCCGGCCGGGTGGCAGGTGGGCGACAAGACGGGCACCGGCGACTACGGGACGACGAACGATGCCGGCGTGATCTGGCCGGCGTCGGGCGCACCGATCGTGCTGGTCGTGTACTACACGCAGGCGCAAGCCGATGCGCGGGCGAAGGACGCGGTGATCGCGTCGGTCGCCCGCATCGTCGCGCAGACGCTCGGCTGAGCCGGGCGGTACGGCGTGCGCGGCGCGATCCGCCTGCACGCCGTGCCGCAGTCGTGATCCGCATGACCAAACGTTGTGCGATCAACGACTTAGGTCACGCATGCTCAGGATATCCACATGCTTGCCAACAAAAATTGTGGACAAGCCAGCGTGCTGCCGCGTTTGCCGTGGCGCGAGCCGCCGTGCCGCGTTTGAAGCGGCGCGGACAAAGTCTTTCGGATCAAGCGCTTGGCTGCGGTATGCGCAGGCTATCCACATGCTTGCCAACAAAATCTGTGGACAAGCGTGCAGGCCGGCGCGGCGGGCGACTCGTCACGGCACGGAAGGGCACGCAACCGGCGATTGACCGGCCGTGTGCCGCATTCGAAGCGGCGCGGACAAAGTCTTTCGGATCAAGCGCTTGGTCGCGGTATGCGCAGGCTATCCACATGCTTGCCAACAAAATCTGTGGACAAGCCCGCGGGCCGTCGCCGCGACGTTCAGCGCTGCCGATCGTCGACCGTGGGCCAGCGCGCAAACGCGAACACCCACAGCATGATGAAGTTCAGGACCGGGACGAACATCGTCAGGATCCACCAGCCCGAATGTCCGGTGCGCCGGACGATGCGAACGTACGGATACACGACGATGGCGACGAGCACGAGCGAGACGAGCAACTGCCACGCGGTGAAGTGTTCCATGGTCTTCCTCGGAGTGATGTGTCGTGGTGCGGCGCCGGCGCAGCGGCCGTCCCGTCAGGCCGGCCGCGACGCCGACGATGCGCGGCCGCGTGCGGCTCGCATGATCTTGATGCGTGACGTGCACGGGCGTCAAGGCGCGGGCGGATGGTGTCGTAGCGCCGGGTCGTCCGCTTCCGCACACGCTTGCGCCGCGCGTTGCCGAAACGGTGGCGCCACGCATGAATGGCAGGCCGATCAACGGGTTAGCGCATGCTTGCGCAGGATATCCACAAGCTTGCCAACACAATCTGTGGGTAAGTGGCGCGGCAGCCGACCGACCCGCGTGGGGCGGTCGCGGCGTGCATCGCCGTGGCGTCGTGATGCGAACTGGGGCGACGCGACACGCGTGACGGCCGCCGCCCGGGCCTCGTCTGCATCACGCGTGCCTAAGTCCATCGGATCAAGGGTTTAGCGACGCGGTGCGCAGGATATCCACAAGCTTGCCAACATTTTCTGTGGAGAAGTCCGCGTTCGCGATGGGTCGGTGCGGCACCGGTGGATGCCACGCGCTGCCACGTCCCGCACGCGCACTTACGCGGTGCAGATACCGGCGACGCCGACTTTCCGGAACAGGTGCGGGCTGGCGACCGCGGACGACGGATAGGCCGACAGCTTGGCGACGAACTCCGGATGCGTGAAGGCCGCGCGAAACGTTCCGGTCGATTCCCAGATCGCGTAGTTCAGGTAGGTCGGACTGTCGCCGAGCGCGCGATGAAGCTGGGTCGAGATGAAGCCCGGCTTCCGCTTCATGAATTCCGCGTCGTCCTTCCATACGGCGAGAAAATCGGCTTCGTCCGCGGGTTCCAGCGTGAACACGTTGACGAGAACGACCGGCTCCGCGTCGATCGTTATCTGTTGCTGGATCGGAAAGGCCGGATCCATCGGCTTGAAGTGAGGCACGGGAACTCCTGGTGAGGTAGCGGGCTGGCGGGTGGTTACGCGTGGCCGTCCTGGCCATGTGCGCTGGACATCGCCGACAGCACGCGAATGGCGGCATCGACGTCGGCCGAACTGAATTCGCCGGCGATGTCGCGGACATGCCGTTGCCACTGCTCGACCACGGCCTGATAGGCCGCTTCGCCGCGCGGCGTCAGCGCATAAAGGGGCGAGCGCTTGTGCGCCGGGTTGGGCAAGGACAGGACCAGCCCTTCTTCGGTCAGCACGTTGATCTGTTTCAGCACCGCTTGCCGCGTGATACCCATTGCATCGGCAATCTGCGGGATGTTCGGCGCGTCCGGCGCCATCGAGATCGCGCCCAGCACCTGCCAGCGCGCACTGGTCAGGCCATGTGGCCCGGAAAAAGTGTTGCCCCATTCGATCAGCAGCCCGTTCAACCGGAATACGGACAGCGCGACGGCGGTCAACTTCGCGGATTTCGTCATGTCCCACTCGCATCGTAAATTGACAACTACTTTACGTAATGGACAACTGGTTGTCAAGTTGATGGGTGAACGTCGCCACACGACGGTGGATCGGTACACTTGGGGCGCGATCCGGCACCGAAAGCATCGGTTGCGACGGATTGCTGGCCAACAACAAGGAACCTGGAGAGAAATCAGTGAGAACGATCAGGAAGATGATCGCCGTGTCGTTGCTGGCGGCGGTATGCGGCACGAGTGCCCATGCGTGCATCCCGGCCAACTATCGGACCGCGTATTTCGGCAAGGCCCAGCACATGAGCGACGAACTCCGCGACAAGGTGATCGACGACATCCGTGCCAATCACTACACGATCATCGAATCGCAAATCGGCTTGTTGTTCTTCCCGATCGTCAGGAAGGGGGAGGCGATCTATCTCCGCGACAAGCCGATCGCAACGGGAAAGGATTCGTTCTGGTACCTCGGGCAGGGCTATTACCAGTTGAACGGTCAGCTCTATTACATGGGCGAGCATGTCGGTGCCTTCCCGAGCGACGGGACCGTCGTCGTTCACGTCGAGGATCGCACGCGCCCGAAGCCGGACGACTATCCGAAAGGGCGTCTGTATTGCCGCGTGGCGCAGCACGCCAGCATTCTCGAAACCTCGACCGGCCTGCGGGTCGAACAGATCGTTGACGACAATTGAGTCGCGCAGGGTGCGTGGCTGACCGGGCGCGGTGCATCACGCACCGGTTTGCGGCCACCTGGCGCATTTGCCGCGCAGCCCGGACAATCCCTTTTCGATCAAGGGCTTGGTGCCGTTAATGGAAGGTTGTCCACAAGCTTGCCAACATAATCTGTGGAAAAGCCGGCGGTCACGCGTGCATCAGGCCGGTGCGGGAAACCGCACCGTGACGGTCAGCCCGCGTCCGCCTTGCGTGGTGCCGAGTGCAACCGTCGCGCGATGCTGTTCGGCGATCCGCTTGACGATCGACAGCCCGAGCCCGCTGCCCGACGACGTGACGGCTTGCGCCCCTTCGCCGCGATAGAAGCGTTCCCACACGTCCGTGCGTTCGGCTTCCGGAATCCCGGGGCCGTCGTCGGCGACTTCGAGCACGGGCGTCGTGCCGTCGATGCGCGCGGACACGTCGACACGCGAGCCGTCGCCCGCATAGCGGATCGCATTGTCGACGAGGTTGTTCAGCAGCACGCGCAGCGTGTCGGCGTTGCCTGCCGCCATCACGGGCGCGGCGACGATCGCGCCGAGATCGATCCGATGCGCGTCGGCGACGCGCGCGCGGTCCGACACCACCGACCGGCACAGCGCGGCGAGATCGACGGGCGCCGACGCCGATGCGGCCGCCTGCGCATCGGGTTCGAGGCGCGCGAGCGTCAGCAACTGCTCGGCGAGATGGCCGAGGCGTGTCGTGCCCGCATGGATCTGCGCGAGGATATGTTCGCGTTCCTCCGCGGTCGCCGCGCGCCGCAGCAGCTGCGACTGGATCGACAGCCCCATGATCGGCGTGCGCAACTCGTGCGCGGCATCGGCGATGAAGTGCCGCTGCAGCGTGAACGAGCGGTCGAGCCGCGTGAGCAGGTCGTTGATCGCCTCCGCGAGCGGGCGGACCTCGTTCGGCATCGATGCGACGTCGACCGGTTCGAGGTTGTTCGCATTCCTGCGTTTCAGGCCCGATGCGATCGTGCGCAGCGGCCGCAGCCCCGCGCCGATGCCGAACCACAGTCCGATGGCGAGCAGCGGCAGCATCGAGAACACCGGCCACAGCAGGTGCACGGCGATGCCGGCGATCGCTTCCCAGCGCGCATGTCGCGCCTGCGCGAGCCGGATCGTCGTGCCGCCGCGTTCGGTCACATAGGTGCGCCACGGCTGGCCGCCGACGTCGACGCTCGCGATGCCCTTTTGTTCGGGCGGCGGCAGCTTCGATTCACGGTCGGTCGAATACATCAGCGTGCCGTTGCGCCATACCTGCAGCAGCACCGCATCGGGGTCGCTCGCCTCGAAGCCGTGCTTGCCGTTCGCATGGTCGCTGAACGACAGCTCGCCGTTCGGGCCGACGACGATTTGCCTCGACATGCTGCGCATCTGGTCGTCGAGCAGGTCGTCGAGTTCGCGCAGCGCGCCCCAGTAGGTGCCGGCGCTCGCGACCAGGCCGATCACGCACGCGGCCGGCAACAGCCACGTCAGCAGGCGCCGCCGCAGCGATGCGTTGCGCCAGCGCGCGATCGCGCGTTGCACGTGCGTCATGTGCCGTCACCGATCCGGTAGCCGACGCCGCGCACCGTGCGGATCATGTCGTGGCCGAGCTTCTTGCGCAGGTTGTGGATGTGCACCTGCACCGCGTTGCTCTCGATTTCCTCGCCCCAGCTGTACAGCCGCTCCTCGAACTGCTCGCGCGAAATCACCGCGCCGGGCTCTCGCATCAGCTCGTGCAGCAGCACGAACTCCTTCGGCGACAGCGGCACTTCGTCATCGTCGAGCCAGACGAGATGCTTGACGGGATCGAGCCGCAGCGGGCCGATCGCGAGCGTCGTCTGCGCGCGGCCCGCGTGGCGGCGGTTGACCGCGCGGATGCGGGCGAGCAGTTCGTCGAGCTCGAACGGCTTGACGAGATAGTCGTCCGCGCCGCTGTCGAGCCCTGCGATGCGGTCGGGCACGCCGTCGCGCGCGGTGATGATGATCGCGGGCAGGTTTTCGTCGCGGCGGCGCAGCGCCGCGAGCACCGACAGGCCGTCGCGGTTCGGCAGCCCGAGATCGAGCAGCAGCAGGCCGTAGCCGGTCGAGCGCAGCGCGAGCGACGCGGCATCGCCGTCCTTCACCCAGTCGACCGCGAAGCCTTCCTGTTTGAGGCCCTGTTCGAGCCCGCTGCCGATCAGCGGATCGTCCTCGACGAGCAGTACGCGCATGGATTCATGTCTCTTCAGCAGGGCGCGGCAACGCCCGGGGTTCCCATGATAAGCGTGCGTGCCTTAGCGGGAGCTTAAACTCCGGTGCCCCGGTGCGTTGGCGCACCGTTTCGGCCCGACCACGCGCCGCTTCGGGGCGACCTTCAGGTTTGCTTAATCTTACGCTCCGTAATCTCGGGCCGTCGCGCTCAAGAGGGGCGCGGCGCACGACCAAAACCGGAGGAACACGACCATGAAACACCTGACGAGAATCCTGGCAGTTGCGCTCGCCGTGCTGCCCGCCGCCGTTTACGCGGAATATACCGGGCCGTCCACGCTGACCACGACGACCGTGAAGGAGCTGCTTGCCAACGGCAAGGACGACCAGCACGTGCAGTTGCAGGGGCGCCTCGTCAAGCACGTCGGCGGCGAGGACTACGAGTTCGCCGATGCGACCGGCACGATTCGCGTCGAGATCGACCACAAGCTGTGGGCGGCCGGCCAGCCCGTCAGCGACAAGAGCGAAGTGAAGGTGACCGGCGAATTCGAGCGCAAATGGTCGGGCAGCGTGAAGCTCGACGCCGATCACGTCGAAGTGCTGCGCTGACCGGTGCGTGCGGGGCCGGTGATACCATGGACGACCGGTTCCCGTTCCCACCAAGATGGCCGCCAATTTCGACGAACTCGCGTCCCGGATCCGGGCGCAATTTTCCGAGCTGAGCCCGCAATTCCAGGCGGGCGCCGCCTTCCTGCTCGATCATCCCGACGAGGTCGCCACGTCGTCGATGCGCAAGGTCGCGCAGCGCGCGCAGGTGCAGCCTGCGTCGCTCGTGCGGCTCGCGCAGCAATTCGGTTTCCCTGGCTGGAACGAGTTGCGCGATCTGTGCGTCGCGCGCGTGCGCACGCGCCCCGAGCCGCTCACGCAGCGCGCGCGCTCGCTCGTGCGGCCCGACGCGAAGGCGTCGCTCGCGCATGACCTGCTCGCCGCGCAGCAGCACAACCTGTCGGCCACCGCCGCGCAGAACGAGCACGCGCTCGCGGACGCGGCCAGGCTGATCCGCAAGGCATCGCATGTGCACGTGGCGGGGTTCCGCTCGTGCTATCCGGTCGCGTTCGGGTTCGTGTACGGCTACCGGCTGTTCCGCCCGACCGTGTCGCTGCTCAACGGCGTCGCCGGGTCGCTCGAGATGGAGCTGCGCACGATCGCGAAGCAGAGCGTGACCGTGGTCGTCAGCTTCGCGCCGTACTCGGCGGAAGCGACGCGCGTCGCGCAGGCCGCGAAAGCGCAGGGCAGCAAGATCGTCGCGATCACCGACAGCGCGGTGTCGCCGATCGCGCTGCACGCGGACGCGCAACTGATCTTCACGCACGACAGCCCGTCGTTCTTCCCGTCGCTGGTGGCCGCGCATGCGATGGCCGAGGCGCTGGTCGCGCAGTTGCTCGCGCTCGAAGGCAGCGATGCGATCGCGGCGCTCGAGCGTACCGAAGCGGAACTGCACGCGAAGGGCGCCTACGTCGTTTGACGTGCGCGGCGCGTGCGGCTTCGGCCAATTCCCTTTCAAGATTCAACCCGACGCAACCGATGACGTTCACCTACGAAGTGACCGACGCGGGCGACGCGGACGTACGCAAGCAGATCGTCGCGCCGCTCGTTCGATTCAACGAAAGTCAGGCCGGCCCGGCCGGGTTCCGGCCGCTGGCCGTGGTCGTGACCGACGACACCGGGGCGGTGGTCGGCGGCCTGTGGGGCGGCACGGCGTTCGGCTGGCTGCACGTCGACCTGCTCGTGGTGCCCGAGGCCGCACGCGGCCAGGGCGCCGGCACGCGCATCATGGATCTCGCCGAAGCCGAGGCCGTCGCGCGCGGCTGCCACAGCGCGTGGCTCGACACGTTCGATTTCCAGGCGCGGCCGTTCTACGAGAAACGCGGCTATGTCCGCTTCGGCGAGCTGCCGGACTATCCGGTCGGGCACACGCGTATTTTCCTGACGAAGAAACTCGCGGGCTGAGTGGCGGCGCCGGCGGCACGGTTGACGATGCCGCCGGCCGTCGCCTACGATACCGGGCAGCGATGCAGGTCGCTTCCGGGTCCGCGGAAAGGGTTGAACCCACCTGTCGCATCGACTCCAGTATTCCCCATCCTTTGTGCTGGCGGTATTGCGGACCTTCGGCCATGACTGCACGAGGATTCGCATGAAAAAGCTGCCTCCCAGGGCCAATCCCGATCATCTGAAAAAGCAGGCCAAGGAATTGTTGCGCCTGTACCGGCAGGGTGACGCCGATGCCGTCGCGCGCTTTGTCCGGTTTCTCCCTGCCGCAACGAACCGCACGCACGACGAAGCGCTCGCGCTCGGGCTCCGGTTGCACGACGCGCAGTCGTGCATTGCGCGCGAGTACGGCTTTGCATCATGGGCCGATCTCGGCGCGTTCGTCGAAACCCATGCGCTTGGCGCGCAACCGAGGTCGCAGTTGATCCGGCGCTGGCTCGACCTCGCCTACGGCGGCGATGTGACCGGCGGCTTCGGCGCGTCGCGGCCGCGCGTCGCCGCACAATTGTTGCTCGATCATCCCGATCTCGTTTCGGCCGATCCGGCCATCGCGTGCGCGGCGGGCGATCTCGACGCGGTGAAGGCGGCACTGGCCGCCGATCCCGACTGGATCGCGCGCGCCGGCGGTGCGTTGAAGCTGCCGCCGCTGGTCGCCGTCACGCATTCGCGGCTCGGGCAGATTCCCGGGTTCGACGTCAGGCTGCGCGCCTGCGCACGCTATCTGCTCGATGCCGGCGCGGATCCGAACCAGCGGATCGGCAACCGGTTTCCACCGGCTTCGCTCGCCGAGCCCGACGAGTCGGGGCCGCTGTCGGCGCTGTACGGTGCCGCGGGCGTCAATCGCGATCCGGCACTCACGGAGATGCTGCTGGAAGCCGGCGCCGACCCGAACGACGGCGAATCGCTGTATCACTCGGTGGAAAACCCGGCGTGCACGCGTCTGCTGCTCGAGCACGGCGCACGGGTGGACGGGACGAATGCACTGCGGCGCGCGCTCGACGTGCCGGACGCAACCGCGCTCGAACTGCTGCTCGCGCATGGCGGAGATCCGAACGAGCCGGCCGGAGAAGGGCCGACGAAGATGTGGGGCGCGCCGTTGTTGCGCGCGATCGCCGTGCGTTGCCCGGCGCGCCATGTCGCCGCGCTGCTGGCGGCCGGCGCCGATCCCCGCGAATGCACGCAGGCGGGCGTCAGTGCGTACCGGCTGGCCATGCAGGCCGGATTGACCGACGTCGCGGCGCTGTTGCGCGCCGCCGGCGCGCAAGAGGCGCTCGGCGCGGACGACGCGTTCGTGGCGGCCTGCGCGCGTGCCGACGCCGACGACGCGCGGCGTATCCAGGCGCGCCATCCGGAACTGCCCGGCGCGCTGACCGCGGACCGGCTGCGGCAACTGCCGGATGCCGCCGCGTGGGGTTCGCGCGACGCGGTGAAGGTCATGGTCGAGCTGGGCTGGCCGATTGCCACGCGCGGCGGCGACTGGGACGCGAGTGCGCTCAATCATGCGGTATTCCGCGGCGATGCCGATCTGCTGGCGTTCCTGCTTGCGCACGGCGCAAGCTGGCGCGAGCCGCACGGATTCGGGAGCGACGCGCTCGGCACGTTGTCGTGGGCGTCCGTCAACGAGCCGGAGGGCGTCGACGTACCCGACTGGGAAGCGTGCGCGCGCGTGCTGATCGCACATGGCGTGCCGCAGGCGGTGCGCGATCCGTCGCATCCGGCCGCCGTGCTGATCGACGGCCGCACGATGCAGTTTTCCGAGGCGGTCACCGACGTGTTGCTCGGCATCGACGGCGGGCCGCCTGCGTCGACGTAAGCGAAGGCGGCCGGCGGCGTGCACCCGGCGCCTCGGACTTTTTCCGGTCGCGCGGCGACATTTCGGCCCATGCTGAAACGTCGCGCGCACGACTGGCGTAAGCTCATCCGTCATCACCATCCGGGAGTCCACGATGACCCGCTCCGACCTGCAGGCCCGTCACGCCGAAGCTTTCCGATCGCTGCACACGCGCCCCGGTGCGTTCATCATCCCGAACCCGTGGGACGCCGGCACCGCGCGCCTGCTGGCGATGGCCGGTTTCGAGGCGCTCGCCACCACGAGCGCCGGCTACGCATTTTCGAAAGGGCAGCCCGACAACGCGATCGATCGCGACGCGATGCTCGACCATATTGCCGATCTCGTCGCCGCGGGCGGCCTGCCGGTGAGCGCCGATCTCGAGAACGGCTTCGGCGACGCGCCCGATACGGTGGCCGAAACGATCCGGCTGGCGGCCGAGGCCGGTGCGGTCGGCGGCTCGATCGAGGACGCGACGGGCCGCGCCGATGCGCCGATCTATGCGCGCGACGCGTCGGTCGAGCGCATCGCGGCGGCCGTCGACGCGGCGCGTGCGCTGCCGTTTCCGTTCACGCTGACCGCGCGCTGCGAAAACTACCTGCACGGCCGCCGCGACCTCGACGACACGGTCGCACGGCTCGTCGCCTATCGCGATGCGGGCGCCGACGTGCTGTATGCGCCGGGTATCACCGATGCCGACGAAATTGCGGCGGTGACGCGTGCGGTCGGCGCGCCCGTGAACGTCGTGATGGGGCTGCAGGGCGGGTTGCTGAGCCTGGACGAACTGGCGGCGCTCGGTGTGAAGCGCGTCAGCGTGGGCGGCGCGCTGGCACGGGCCGCACTCGGCGCATTCCTGCGCGCCGCGACCGAGATGATGCGCGACGGCACGTTCACGTTCACGCAGGCGGCCGTGCCGGGGCGCGACATCAACCGCTGGTTTGCGGCACCCGATAATTCGCCGGTTTTGTTCGGGGAATGACCGTCAATAAAACATGGGATCGTTTCCAGCGGAAACGTCGATTGACAATAATCAAGCTATTTCGCGTCTGAATTAACCGTCGATGACGGCGCGAAAACCATCGGCTATTCTCCGCATTTTCCCCGCTTGACCCGATCCGCCATGCCAGCCGCGCCGGATCGGGCGATCGGCGGCCCGCCGAGCGTACCGGTGGCGCGCATCGTTGCATTTTCCCGAGCAGTGCATTTTTGTGCGTGGCAGTTGCCGGCCGGTTTTTTGATTGATAATCTGCGGCACACTCAAATGACCGGTCGGCGGGCCGCCGGGAATATCAATATATAAAATCCGAGAGAGCGATGACGATCCGAGAAAATCAGCGCGTCAGGTTTCGCGTCGGCGATGTGGTGACGCTGAAAACGGGCGGGCCGCGCATGACCGTCACCTATGCGGGGCCGGTCGTATTCGACGACGGCGACTGGCTGATCTGCCAGTGGTTCGACGAAAACGGCGAATTCCGGCAGGAAATGTTCCATCACGACACGGTGGTGCCCGAGCCGCGTGCGATTTCGGCCGGGCGCGTC
This sequence comes from Burkholderia sp. BCC1999, assembly GCF_905339975.1. Classification (NCBI taxonomy): domain Bacteria; kingdom Pseudomonadati; phylum Pseudomonadota; class Betaproteobacteria; order Burkholderiales; family Burkholderiaceae; genus Burkholderia; species Burkholderia sp. BCC1999. The sequence continues at coordinate 292,464 of NZ_CAJPHP010000010.1, forward strand.
CGGATGCGCATGCAGTCGCACCGCTACCGTTCGGCCGCCTGACCGTTGTCCGTCGTTGCGGCGTCCGCGCCGCGACATTTCACGTGAACCCGAAACATGCGGCGGTGCACAGCATCGATACTGGGCGCATGAACCCGACCGATCCCATTGCAGCGGTGACGCACCGCGATCCCTATCCCTACTACGCGACGCTCGTCGACGGGCCGCCGCTCGCGTTCGACGCCTCGCTCGGCCTGTGGGTCGCGAGCCGCGCGTCGGTGGTGACGGCCGTGCTCGGCCATCCCGCTTGCCGCGTACGCCCGCTCGACACACCGGTGCCGCCCGCGTTGCGCGGCACGACGGCCGGCGCGCTGTTCGGCGAGCTGGTGCGCATGAACGACGGCGCGTCGAGGCACGACGTGCCGAAGCAGGCGCTGCGCGCGGCGTTCGCGCCGATCGACACGGATGCGCTGCGCGATCGCGCGGCGCAGCTTGCCGCGCGACGGTTGCCGGCGCCGGGCGATGCCGACGCGCTGAATGCGTGGTGCATGACCGTGCCCGTCTGCGCGGTGGCCGATCTGCTCGGCTTCGACGAAGCGCAACTCGACGACGTCGCGGCGCGGGTCGTCGACTTCGTCGCCGCGCTGTCGCCGTTGTCGGACGCTGCGGCGCTGGCGCGCGCGAGCGAAGCCGCACGGCAATTGCTCGACCGGATGACCGAGCGCGTCGCGCAGACGCATGCGCATGACGGCACGCTCGTCGCCGCCGTGCAGCAGGCGGCCCGCGTGTCGGGCTGGCAGGCGAGCGGCGGACTGGTTGCGAATCTCGTCGGGTTGCTGTCGCAGACGTGCGAGGCGACGGCCGCGTGGCTCGGCAACGCGCTGGTGGCATGGAATGGCGACGCACAGGCCGCACAAGCCGTGCCGGAGGACCCCGCGCTCGACGCATTCGTCGCCGAAGTCGGGCGCTTCGATTCACCGGTGCAGAACACGCGCCGCTTCGTCGCGGCGCGCACGACGATCGACGGCGTGAGCGTCGAAGCCGGCGACGCGATCCTCGTCGTGCTCGCCGCGGCGAACCGCGACCCGGCCGTGCATCGCGAGCCGCACCGGCTGCTGCCCGGCCGCGCAGCGGCACCGAATTTCGGTTTCGGCACGGGGCCGCATGGCTGCCCGGGCGAGCGGATCGCGCGGGCGGTGACGGCGGGGGCGTTCGGGGCATGCTTGCGCGCAGGCGGCTGGCCGCCGCGCGAGGGACTGAACTGGGATTACCGCGCGTCGACCAACGTCAGGATGCCGAAGTTCGACGCGGCACGGTGAAGGGGAAAAAGGGACTTAACGGCAGCCTTGCTTCTCGGCCCATTGCTCCTGGGCGGCGACGCGGCGTTGCACGCGTTCGACGAGGCCGGTCGAGAAGGTCCGCATGCTGACGCCGCGGCGCTTCGCGAGGATCGTCTGCGCGACGTCGGTGCGCGGGTTCGGCTGGCACGCCCAGTAGAGCGTCATCAGCCAGCCGATGCCGGTCCACGCGAACAGTGCGTTGAACATCGCGATCGTCAGCTTGTCTTGCCGGCCGCGCCTGTCGGCAATCACGGCCGGCAGAAAATAGATCGCGATCGCGGCGACTGAACCGGCCACTTGAATCAGGACTTCATCATGCATGGTGCTGCTCCGTCCGAACTGCAATGAGGCTGATTGTCGCGCTTTTTCCGTTCGTGTGCCGGCAATTGATTGTTGCGCTTTTAATAACGATCAGCCGGCTTCGGCGTCCATCGGCTGCCCTTCGTTGCTCAACGCGAAACCTTCGTCGCGCCAGCCCGTCACGCCGCCGATCATCAGCTTGACCGGCCGGCCGAGGCGCGCCAGCCGGATCGCCGCGCGCGCGGCGCCGTTGCAGTGCGGGCCCGCGCAGTAGACGACGAACAGCGTGTCGGCCGGATAGCCGGCGAGCTTGCTCTCGATGATCTTGCGGCGCGGCAGGTTGCGTGCGCCGGGCACGTGGCCGGCGGCGAACTGGTCGGGGCCGCGCACGTCGAGCAGCACGAAGTCGGGCGCGCCTGACGCGAACGCGTCGTGCACGTCCCAGCAATCGGTCTCGAATCGCAGCGATGCCTCGAAATGCGCGAGGGCGGCGGGGCTGTCGGCGGCGGGCACGTCGGTGACGTAGGACATGGGCAGGTTCTCCGGGTCGAAGGGGCGCGAAACGCGCCGGGATGAAGGGCAGTATCGCGGTTCGGCCCGTTTTGCGGCAGTGGCGCAATCGACAAGTTCCGGTAACATCGCGCCATGCATAATCATCTCGTCGTCGCGCTCGCCTACGATCGCCTCTGCACGTTTGAATTCGGCTGCGTGGTCGAACTGTTCGCGCTCGAGCGCCCGGAACTCGGCGTCGACTGGTATCGCTTCGCGGTATGCGCCAGCGAGCCGGGGCCCGTGCGCGCGGCGGGCGGCATCACGGTCGCCGCGCCGTATCGGCTCGCGACGCTCGATCGCGCGGACACCATCGTGATTCCCGGCTGGCGCGATCCGGACGAGCTGCCGCCCGAGCCGTTGCTGAAGAAGCTGCGGGCCGCGCATCGGCGCGGCGCGCGGCTCTGCTCGATCTGTTCGGGCGTGTTCGTGCTCGCGGCGGCCGGCGTGCTCGACGGGCTCACGGTGACGACCCACTGGCGTTATGCGGAACGCCTGCAGGCGCGCTATCCGGCGCTGCGTGTGAATCCCGATGCGCTGTACGTCGACGAAGGGCAGATCGTCACGTCGGCCGGTTCGGCGGCGGGGCTCGACATGCTGCTGCATCTGGTGCGCCGCGATCACGGCGGCGCGATCGCGAACCGTGTCGCCCAGCGCCTCGTGTTGCCGCCGCACCGCGATGGCGGGCAGGCGCAGTTCGTGCCGCGCCCGGTCGCGCCCGGCGGCACCGACCGGCTCGCGAAGCTGATCGACTGGATGCGCGCCCATGCGGCCGAGCCGCATACGCTGGCGTCGCTCGCCGCGCAGGCCGCGATGAGCACGCGCACGCTGCAGCGTCAGTTCGCGGATGCGACGGGGATGTCGCCACTCACGTGGCTGATCCGCGAGCGCGTGAACGTCGCGAAGGACATGCTCGAGGCGCAGCCCACGTTGTCGCTCGCACAGGTCGCCGCGGGCGCGGGGTTCGGCTCGGAGGAGTCGTTGCGCCGCCATTTCCGGCGTATCGCGGCGACCAGCCCGGCCGCGTACCGGCGCGGGATGGATCGCGGCGGAAGCTAGCGCGCGCCGGACGGAACAGTTCGTGCGCGACGATGACAAGAACGACCAACGTGGCGATGGCCACGCATTCCGGACAAGGATTCCGATGACGACACTGCCTTCCCGTTTGCCGCTGATCCAGGCCCCGATGGTGGGCTCGCTGAGCCCGCTCGCGATCGCCGTGTGCGAAGCCGGCGGCCTCGGTTCGCTCGCGTGCGCGGCGCTCGGCCCGCAGCAGTTGCGCGACGAGATCGCGGCGATCCGCGCGCGCACGCCCGCACCGTTCAACGTGAACTTCTTCTGCCACACGCCGCCCGCGCCCGACGCCGAGGTCGATGCGCGCTGGCGCGCGGCGCTCGCCGGCTACTACGCGGAAGCCGGGCTCGATCCGGCCGGGGTGAAGGGCGGCCCCGGCCGCGCGCCGTTCGACGACGCGATGTGCGCGGTCGTCGAGGAGTTGCGCCCGGCCGTCGTGAGTTTTCATTTCGGGTTGCCGGACGATACGCTGCTCGAGCGTGTGCGAAGCACGGGCGCGCTGGTTGTTTCGTCCGCGACGACCGTCGAGGAAGCGCGCTGGCTCGATGCGCGCGGCGTCGACGCGATCGTCGCGCAGGGTGCGGAGGCCGGCGGCCATCGCGGGATGTTCCTGACCGACGACATCCATGCGCAACCGGGCCTGTTCGCGTTGCTGCCGCAGATCGTCGACGCGGTGCGCGCGCCGGTGATCGCGGCCGGTGCGATCGCCGACGGGCGCGGCATCGCGGCCGCGTTCGCGCTCGGCGCACGCGCGGTGCAGATCGGCACGGGTTACCTGCTGACGCCGCAGGCCGGCCGCTCGGCCCAGCATCGCGCGGCGGTGCGTGCCGCACGCGACGACGGCACGCGCATGACCAACCTGTACACGGGCCGCCCCGCGCGCGGGCTGCTGACGCGCTTCATGCGCGAGCAGGGGCCGATGAGCGTGCTCGCGCCTGCGTTTCCGCTCGCGACGGCCGCGGTCGATCCGCTGCGCGGCGCGTTCGAGCGGCAGGGCCGCGACGATTTCTCGCTGCTGTGGTCGGGCGAGGCCGCGGCGCTCGCACGCGAAGAGGATGCCGGTGCACTGACGCGCCGCCTGTGGGACGACGCGCTGGCCTGCGCGGCAGGGCTGCGCGACGCGTTCCCGAAGGTCGTCTGAACGGCCAGGAGGGGGCGCCGGCGGGGGAGCATCGGCGTATGATCTGGGTTTTCGTCAGCCCGATCCAGGCACCCCCACCATGACTTCCGTCGACACTACCCCCGTCCTCGACCATGACAAGCTCGTTACCTTCATCGAGCGCAAGTGGAACGATGAAATCCTCCACGCCCTGACCGACTACATCGCGATTCCCGCGAAGAGCCCCGCATTCGACCCCGACTGGGAAAAGCGCGGCTATCTCGAGCGCGTCGTCACCGACGCCGCGCAGTGGGCCGAACGGCAGCCCGTGAAGGGGCTGAAGCTCGAGATCGTGCGTCTGCCGGGCCGTACGCCGGTGATCTTCTTCGAGACGCCCGCCACGCGCTCGGGCAGCACCGACACGATCCTGCTGTACGGCCACCTCGACAAGCAACCCGAATTCGACGGCTGGCGCGCGGATCTCGGCCCCTGGACGCCGAAGTTCGAGAACGGCAAGCTGTACGGCCGCGGCGGCGCGGACGACGGCTATGCGATCTACGCGAGCCTCGCGGCGCTCGGCGCGCTCGACGAGCAGGGCATCGAGCGGCCGCGCTGCGTCGGCCTGATCGAGACCTGCGAAGAGTCGGGCAGCTACGACCTGCTGCCGTACGTCGATGCATTGCGCGACCGGCTCGGCCAGGTGTCGCTCGTCGTGTGTCTCGATTCGGGCGCCGGCAACTACGACCAGATGTGGCTCACCACGTCGCTGCGCGGCCTCGTGTCCGGCGACCTGCAGGTCGAGGTGCTGGAAGAAGGCATCCACTCGGGTGTCTACGGCGGCATCGCGCCGTCGAGCTTCCGCGTGATGCGCCAGTTGTTCGAACGCCTCGAGGATGCGAAGAACGGCAACCTGCTGCCGGGCGTGTTCCATTGCGAGATTCCGTCGAGCCGCGTGCGCGAAGCCGAGGCGGCCGCCGCGATTCTCGGCGACATGGTGTGGAAGGGGCTGCCGTGGGCATGCGGCGCGGACGGCAAGCCCGTGCTGCCGACCACGACCGATCCGCGCGAGGCGCTGCTGAATTCGACGTGGCGTCCTTCGCTGTCGGTCACGGGCGCGGCCGGCATGCCGGCACTCGCCGATGCCGGCAACGTGCTGCGTCCGCGCACCGCGTTCAAGTTGTCGCTGCGGCTGCCGCCGCTCGTCGACGCCGCGCAGGCCGTGCAGCAACTGAAAGAGCTGCTCGAACTCGATCCGCCGTACAACGCCAAGGTCACGTTCAAGCCGGACGCGGGCGCCGCGACGGGCTGGAGCGCACCGGATCTCGCGCCGTGGCTCGCGTCGTCGCTCGACGCTGCCTCGCGCCGCCACTTCGGCGCGGACTGCGCATACATGGGCCTGGGCGGCACGATCCCGCTGATGAACGTGCTGCAGGAAGGCTTCCCGTCCGCGCAGTTCATGGTGTGCGGCGTGCTCGGGCCGAAGTCGAACGCGCACGGCCCGAACGAGTTCCTGCACGTGCCATATGCGAAGAAACTGACCGCGGCCGTTGCCGACGTGATCGCAACCGCGCGCTGATCGTCGCTGCGCCTGAAGTCCCGATTGCCCGACCCGATCCGACCTGATGGAGTGTTGCCGATGACCGCACTGCCGACGCCCGATACCGAACCGCTGCGCATGCGCGCCGAACCGCTGCATGCATTCGTCGCGGCACTCTGGGAACGGGCCGGCAGCAGCGAGCGCGAGGCACGGCTCGTCGCCGATCACCTCGTCGGCGCGAATCTCGCGGGCCACGATTCGCACGGGATCGGGATGATTCCGAACTACGTCGCGTCGTGGCGGGAAGGGCAATTGCAATTGAACGGGCACGCGTCGATCGTGCGCGACGGCGGTGCGGTGCTGACGATCGACGGCGGGCGCGGCTTCGGCCAGGTGATCGCGTTCGAGGCGATGGTCGAAGGGATCGAGCGCGCGCGGCGCATGGGGATCTGCGCGATCGGGCTGCGCGACGTCCACCACCTCGGCCGCATCGGGCACTGGGCCGAGCAGTGCGCGCGCTCGGGGCTCGTGTCGTTCCATTTCGTCAACGTGCCGGGCGACCTGCTGGTCGCGCCGCTGCACGGCACCGATCCGCGCTTCGGCACGAATCCGTTCTGCGCGGCGTACCCGCGGGCGGGCAAGTCGCCGCTGCTGCTCGATTTCGCGACGAGCGCGATCGCGTACGGCAAGACGCGGGTTGCCTACAACCAGGGCAAGCGCGTACCGGCCGGGTCGCTGATCGACCATCGCGGCCAGCCTACCGACGATCCGGCCGTGATGCACGAGCAGCCGTTCGGTGCACTGCTGCCGTTCGGGCTGCACAAGGGGTATGCGCTCGCGGCGATGTGCGAGATCTTCGGCGGTGCGCTGGTCGGCGGGCATACGACGTACGGCGATACGCTGCAGAAGACGAGTGCGATCGTCAACGGGATGCTGTCGGTGCTGATCGACCCGAACGCGTTCGACGCGGCCGACGCCGAGCGCGAGGCCGATGCGTTCGTCGCATGGGCCAAGGCGTCGCCGCAGGCCGGCGATGCGCCGGTGCAGGTGCCCGGCGAGCCGGAGGACGCGAGCCGCGCCGCACGCGGGGCCGCCGGCATCCCGGTCGACCGCGCGACGTGGCGGCAGATCCGCGAGAGTGCGACGGCTGTCGGTTTCGACGACGCCGAACTCGATGCATGGACGCAGCGCTGCGAGGCGGCTGCATGAGCTGGCAGTCGGAGAAGGCGCACGGCGAGGAGATCGCGTATCAGCTTGCTCCGCTCGGCGTGGTCGGGGTCGCACGGTTCTTCAGCGGGGCGGCACTGCGGCTCGATGGCGTGATGTTCGGCTTCATGTCGCGCGGGTCGCTGTTCCTGCGTGTCGACGACGTGAATCGTCCGGCATTCGTCGCGGCGGGCATGGGGCCGTTCTCGTATGCAAGGCCGACGCGCACCGTTGCGCTGGAAGGCTACTACGAAACGCCGGCCGACGTGCTCGAGGATGCTGGCGCGCTGTTCGACTGGTGCCGCAGTGCGTATCGCGCGGCGCTGCTGGCGGGGCCGCCGAAGCGCAAGGCGAGGGCCGCCCCCAAGTCGGTGTCGGCGACGGGCGCCGCGGCGGCGCCGAAATCCGCATCGAAGCGTTCGGTGAAACCGGCGCCGAAGACGGCATCAAGCGCGGCAGTGAAAGCCACGCCGAAGTCTGCGCCAAAACCGGCGCCGAAGCTGGCACCGAAGCCGAAAGCGATAGCGGTATCGAAACCTTCGCCGAAACCGGCATCGAAGCTCCCGGCCAAGCGCAAACCGGCATAGCGCCGGTCTTGCGAGGCGATCGCCTCGCGACGCTCCCTTTCCGTTCTTTCAGGCGTGCCCATCGGCGCGCGACGGGTGCATGAAAGCGCCAGGCTTGATGCACCGCACATCCTGCATGCTTCACAACGGCAGCCTTGGCGTTTATGATCGGCGCGGGTTGCGCCCTTGCCTGGCGCGGCCCGCGCCGGCCTCGCCGCCGGCTCCGTGAACGGCGCATCGTACGCCGCGCGGGACGTTCCCCCACTCATCATTCCAGACGGAGACAGTCGATGCTCGTCCTGATTCTCGGTTTAGCGATCTTCCTGGGTGTGCACTCGATCCGGATCGTCGCCGACGGCTGGCGCTCCGCGACGATCGAGCGGATCGGCGAGAAGGGCTGGAAGGGCGGTTATTCGATCGCGTCGATCGTCGGCTTCGTGCTGATCATCTGGGGGTACGGGATCGCCCGCGCGGGCGCGACGCTGCTGTGGGTGTCGCCGGTCGGCGTGCGCCACCTGACGGGCATGCTGACCGCGGTCGCGTTCGTGCTGATTGCCGCGTCGTACGTGCCGCGCAACCGGATCAAGACGCTCGTCGGACACCCGATGCTGGCCGGCGTGATGGTCTGGTCGGTTGCGCACCTGCTCGTGAACGGCACCGTGCATGCGGTCGTGCTGTTCGGCGCGTTCTTCGTGTGGTCGATCGTCGATTCCGTCGTGTCGCGTGCGCGCGACCGCCGCGACGGTGTCCGCTATCCGGCCGGCGCGCTGTCGGGCGACGTCGTCGCCGTGCTGGGCGGACTCGTCGTCTGGGCCGTGTTCGCGCTGTTCCTGCATGGCCTGCTGATCGGCGTGCGGCCGTTCGGCTGAACGCGCACGCCGAGTAGCTGGCCGCCGCTCAACGCACCTTCGCGCCGGACGCCTGCCCGAACGACGGTTGCCTGCGCCGCAGGAAGTACGCCGCGACGATCGCGAGCGCCGTCGACACCGTGAACCAGAACTGGAAGCGTGAGTCAGGGTTGAACGCCTGCGACCCGAGCACGGCGACGAGCGCCAGCAGCGCGACCCAGTTGGATACCGGATAGAACCACGCGCGGAATGCCGTCGGGTCGCGTTGCTCGTGCTTCATCTGCCGGCGCATCGCGAAGTGCGCGGCGATGATGAAGATCCACACGATCATCACGAACGCGCCGCTGCTCTTCGCGAGCATCAGGAACAGGTCGCCGCCGCTCACGAAGTGCACGCCGAGGATCGACACGCAGATCGCGAGGCACAGCACGAGCGCGTTCATCGGCACGCCCTTCGCGTTGGTGCGGCCGAACATCGCCGGTGCGTGACCGCGCTGGCTGAGCGAGAACAGCATGCGCGAGTTCGAGAACAGGAACGAGTTCATCACCGACATGAACGACACGAACAGCACGATCTTCATCGCAACGGCCGCGCCCGTGAAGCCGGCCATGCTGAACAGCGACACGTACGGCGATTTCAGGTTGGCCTTGTCGGTCCACGGCATGCACAGGATCAGGATCGACACCGAGCCGACGTAGAACACCATCACGCGCACGATCACGCTCTTGATCGCGCGGATCACGTTCTTGCTCGGGTTCTCCGATTCGCCCGCGGCCACGGCCGCGATCTCGCTGCCGCCGAGCGAGAAGATCACGACCATCACGCCGGCGAGCACGGGCGAGATGCCGTTCGGCATGAAGCCGCCGTGATCCGTCAGGTTCACGAGTCCCGGTGCGGGAATGCGAGGCTGGAAGCCGAGCAGGATCGACGCGCCGAGTGCCATGAATACGATGATCGTCGCGACCTTCGCGAACGACAGCCAGTATTCGGCTTCACCGAACGAGCGCACCGAGTACGCGTTGCTCGCGATCAGCGTGACGAGCATGAACAGCGCACCGCCCCAGATCGGCAGCCACGGCAGGAAATCGTGGAGGATCGCGCCGAGCAGGATCGCCTCGACGGTGATCGTCATCATCGACTTGAACCAGTACAGCCAGCCGACCGCGAAGCCGGCCCATTCGCCGAGATAGCTGCTCGCATACGTGGAGAACGATCCGCTGTCGGGATTGCGCGACGCCATTTCGCCGAGCATGAACATGACCAGCGTGACGATCACGCCGCCGATCAGGTACGACAGGATGGCCGCGGGGCCGGCGGTCGCGATGATGGCGCCGGAGCCGACGAACAGGCCCGCGCCGATCACGCCGCCAAGCGCGATCATCGTGATGTGCCGTTGCTTGAGGCTTTGCCTCAAAGAGTTGTCCTGCATCTCCTACCTCTAGTTATTGTTGGCCGGGAACGCATCGCGCGGTGCGGCGGCAACGTTGTGCCGCCGCGGGGGCGCCGATGTCGGGGGAGCGTGTGTGACGCGATGTGCCGGGCCGCCGGCGGTGAATCGGAATGACGGCCACGGTGTGCCGGTCGGTGCCCGCGAGAGGGCGATGACGATGGCAGTCCCCGATTGTGGGCGGACACCGCCGCGACGGCAAACGAGATATGCGAAAGACGTCTTGCGGTTTGCTCATCAATTGCCGCTACGGCGGCCGTTGATGAGCGCGCGTCAGATCGGCTTGACGAACAACCCGATGGTCAGCACGACACCGATGCAGACGATCCCGATGCGAAGGATGCGTTCGTTCACGCGATGCAGCGCCCACGTGCCGAGCAGCCCGCCGACGATCGCGCCGCCGCCGAGCGCAAGCGCCGAGCGCCAGTGCAGGTGCGGCGATGTCAGGAACAGCACGACGGCCGATGCGTTCATCACGCCCGCGAGTGCGTTCTTCGTCGACATCGCGTGACGCGGCGACAGGCCGGCCATCGTCAGCACGGCCATCATCAGGAAGCCGAGCCCGCCGCCGAAGTAGCCGCCGTAGATCGCGATCATGAACTGCGAGATCGCGGCGGGGACGGTGCCGAGATGCACCGCGCCTTCGCGCTGCTTGCGGAAGAAACTGCCCCATGCGAACACGATCGTCGCGAACAGCACGAGCCACGGCACGAGGCGCGAGAAGATCGACGAAGGTGTTTTCAGCAACAGCAACCCGCCGAGTGCACCGCCGATCACGCTGATGACGAACAGCGCGCGAAACGACAGCTTGCCCGCGCCGCGCACCATTTTCCGGCTCGCCCAGCCGGTCGTGACCTGCGCGGGAAACAGCGCGACCGTCGACGTGATGTTCGCCGCGAGCGGCGACATGCCCGACACGATCAGCGCGGGCAACGTGACGAACGAGCCGCCGCCGGCGAGGGTGTTCTGCAGTCCGGCCCAGAGACCGGCGAGGATGACGAGAGCGAGCATCGGTGCGCAACGAGAGAGGTGGCGGGCTCGCTTGCCGGATGCGGGCAGGCGCGGTGGACGCCTGATGGTAATGCAGGATCGTGTTCTGCGCCGAACCGTGGTGCGAGAGCGGCCTGGCGCGACGGTGAAGCGGGGCGCGTGACGGTCGCCCGGGAAAACGACCTGATTTAACGCTTCATTACGATAGGCTTAACGGAATGGTGCTAAATTCCCCGTCGATATCTCGAAAATGGGAGGGGCAGACAGATGCTGAAGAAACTGGGTGTGATGGTGGTGATGGCCGGCGCAACGGCCGTGGTGTCGTTGCCTGCCGTGGCGGGCGACACGAATAACGCACTGGGCGGTGCATTGGGCGGCGTCGCGGGGGCGGCGGTCGGCAATGCGATCGGCGGCAGCACGGGCACGGTCATCGGCGGTGCAGTAGGCGGCGGTGCAGGCGGTGCGGTCACGTCGAACAAGCGCGAGCGCACGGGTGCCGTTGTCGGCGGCGCACTGGGCGGCGGCGCGGGCGCCGCAGCGGGCAATGCGATGGGCGGTACGGCCGGCGGCCTCGTCGGCGCAGCCGTGGGTGGCGGCGCGGGCGCGGCGCTGGGCGGCCACGTGTCGCGCAACAACTCCCGTTCCAACGATCACTATCACGGCAACAAGCACAAGAAGAAGCGCAACAAGCACAACGACTGAGCGTCGGTTTCCCGGTGCATGCCGATGGCGCCGGGTGATCAGCCGAGTATGAGCGGTGCTGGCGGCGGTCCGGCGGTCGATCCGTCTTTCCGCCTCCGCCGCGATGCGAATCGCAAACGCGAATTCGGCGACCACGCTCGGTCAGCGCGCTGCGCCGAAGCTGCTGACCCTGCCCCAGGTCGAGTTCAACGATTTCGAAGCCGTCGTCAAGCGCTCGTTCAAACCGATGCACGAGAACGCAGGTGCGTTGGTCAAGGCGCACATGGAGAGTCACGGCGGCTCGGACTCAGAGCGGTGGATTGGCGATGGTCAGCGTTTCGTCAAGAACGACAACTGCCCGTTCTGCGGCCAATCGACGAAACGCCTGGACATCATCGGACCTGAGCCCTGCGCCGATCGGGGGGGCGCTCAGAATTGGGCGGCCGGCGCATCGCCCGTCGCCCATCATCTCTACTGCGCGCGCGGCGGCGGCGGCGCCGTATCATCGTACAAATAGTCGCGCCTGTCAGGCGCTCAGAGACGCGGATGTGAGATCCGTTTCCTTGCTGCTCACGCGTTAGACCGGACGGAAGAAGCCGGGTGCTACACGCGGCCGCACATGGGTTGTCTTGATTTCATTTTTAGATTTAAGACTTGTCCTATACCGTCGGCAGGCCGGCTCGCGCATACTGCCGTCTGCTGTATTTCGAAGACGACAGATATCCCGCCAAGTGGTGTAGCGACCACGAAACTACTCTCGCTCGCTGAAAGCGCCGAGTACCGCTCCGGAGCGGTACTCGGCGGAGTTGCTCGTGCGGCTGAGCAAATGTCCGTCGTTTTCCACGCCGCGCGATATACCGAGATCGTTGCAACGCGGGTGGCATCCGCGCCACCTGGGCAGGCTTGCTCGCAACTGTATCTTTCGCCGCGTAACTGAAAGTCGAACTGGGCCAGGCCGTTTGCGGTTCCATTCGGCGGGCTGTCGAGTCACCACTCACACTTTTGATTGCTGGTCACGGCAAGCCCGCTCGGAACGCTGCCGTCCGGCTTCGGCTTGGCACCGCGCCCTGCCGGCACACACGATCGTGACCGTACCGATGCGGCGGCGTCACTCATGGCTCGAGAAGCGCTCGATCCCGTCGACGGTGTGCAGACGCCGGAATACCGAATGCCGCGCCCCGGTTTTGCCGCATGCGTCGGTGCACCTCCACGACAACACCGCCGTCTCGGGCGAGGTTCGCCACGAGACCGACCATTCAACATATCAACCGTGAATTAAATAATATGGATACCTTACTTGTAAATCTGATGCGATCTCGAACGTTGAAAGGAATGACCGTCGGGCTACTTCCGGCGTTGTTGGTCGCATGCGGGGGTGGTGGTGGGGACGGCGGCAACTCGACCGTAGCAACCGAAACTCCAGTGGTCCAGGAGCCCACCCCGCCCGAAGGCGGTTCCGGCGAGCATGCCGCCGACGACGCGTGGTACCGACACTGCTACTCCGACGACACGTCAATGGTGGCGGCAGAAGGGCCGGAGCTGAACGCGTCCACTAATCAGCTGGTTGTGAAGATGCGCTCGCATGCGTCCGTCGGTGCTTTCGGGCATGACCGCGGGCTGCGCGACACGTCGATCGACGTCGACGTGCTGACGCGTGTCGTCGATCGAATCAATTCACGCGCTGACGCGAACGCATCGCGCGGGCTCCCGGTGCGGATCGGCATCAAGCGGTTGATGTCCGGTGGCAGTGCAGTCCTGTTCACCACTGGCACGGAACAATCCGTGGCCCCCCTGGCAGCTGAACTCATGCGCGAGCCGGAAGTCGATTATGCTGAACCGGATGTCCAGGTGCGCGCCAGTGCGCAACCGCTCGACCCTCGATTCGGCGACACCTGGTACCTGCACGACAGCGACGTTGCCGTCCGCATGCACGGCGCGTGGGACGTGACGCAAGGCAGCAGGGAAATTGTCACCGCGGTGCTCGACTCGGGCGTCACGCCCCACCCAGACCTGGCGGCGAACCTGCTGCCCGGATACAGCTTCGTCAGTAGCGCGCTCTCAGCCAACGGCGTACCGCGCGGGCCGGATGCCGGCGACCCGGGCGACTGGTTGACCGCGGAAGAAACGACGGCCGGCGGGCCGTTCCACGGAATGCCCGTGCAAAACAGCAGTTGGCACGGGACCCGCGTCGCGGGCATCATCGGCGCGGTCGCAAACAACGGGATCGGCATGGCAGGAGTCAACTGGTACGGCGGGATCCTTCCGGTTCGCGTGCTCGGCAAGGGCGGCGGATCGACCAGCGACGTGGTCGACGGCATGCGCTGGTCCGCGGGCATACCTGTCGCCGGCGCGCCCGCGAATCCACATCCCGCGCGGATCGTGAATCTCAGCCTCGGGTCGATCGGAACGTGCAGCCGTGCGTTCCAGGATGCGGTCGACGATCTGACCGCGAAAGGCGTGACCGTCGTCGCGGCCGCCGGTAACCACGGAAGCAATGCGATCGACATGCCGGCCAACTGCCGTGGCGTGATTTCGGTCGGCGCGAGCGACGAAACCGGCCGGCGCGCATTCGACAGCAATACGCATGCGCGCGTGACACTCAGCGCGCCGGGAGCGGGGATTCTTTCGCTGACCAATGACGGTACCCGCGCGCCGGGCACTGCCAGTTACGGCGTCGCACGCGGCACCAGTTTCGCGGCCCCGCAAGTGTCCGGCGTGGTGTCGCTCATGCTGTCAGTCAACCCGCGTCTGTCGCCGCGCGACATAGCGAACATCCTGAAGAACACGGCCCGCTTCTCCGCAATCGCGCAGACGACGCGCTCATGCCGCGTCATTCCTCCCGGACGAGGCATCGTCGACGCCCGGGCGGCTGTCAACGCGGCGGCGAGCAAACGAACGGGTAGCCCTTCATAAGCCGTTCCATCGTACCGGCGTCGCGTGGTGCATTCGAACCGCGCGATGTCGCCAACCTGCTCGCACGGCCACGGGATTCCGATTTGCATAGGCGTGACGTGTCGTGCACTCGATGCGGGTTTACTTTTTATATAGCGCGGTGGCAGTTGGCGTGCGCGTAAATTAATTATTTCGTCGATGCATGCTATGTGCCGAATTTTGAATTTATCCGTTCTCTATGGTTGTTTTTTATTAGTAAGGCGAAACATGCGCCATGACTTAAAGACATGCCGACCATGAAGAAAATTCGATTGTTCGCAAGAATTGGCTCGGGCTAAATCATGCGGCAGATGCAGGCCGCGCATGTCGCGCGAGCCAGTCCGAAAGACAATAAATGGAGGAGTCATGCGAAGCGCGACCGCGCCCCGTTCGAAATTGCCCGACGTCGGAACGACGATCTTCACGGTGATCGGCCAGCTGGCCGCTCAACACGATGCGT